>DHIQ01000252.1:6324-29509 GCA_002403895.1 Candidatus Neomicrothrix sp. UBA4742 | reverse complement strand
TAGAAGTAGTTCTTGCGCGCGAACGTGCTGCGCTGCACCGTGCACTGGAGGGCCAGCCCCACCCGGATCCCCAGCTCGACGGCACGGCGGTTCACCACCGGCAACGAGCCGGGTAGGCCGAGAGTGACCGGGTCGATGTTCGTGTTGGGCTCGCCGCCGAACACGTTGGGAGCGCCGCTGAACATCTTGGTGACGGTGGCCAATTCGGCATGGACCTCGAGACCGATCACCAGTTCCCAGTCGGTGCCGGTGGTCTCGCTGGTGATGATGAGAGGTTCGCTCATGGTGCGGCCTCTTCCAGCACGGCGGCGGCTCGGAGCAACGGGACCTCACCCAGTGCCGGGGCGAGCAGCTGCACCCCGACGGGCAGTCCATCGTCGCCCGTCCCGAACGGGACCGAGATGGCGGCGTCGCCCGACAGGTTGGTGGGGATGGTGCACACGTCGTTGAGGTACATACTCAATGGGTCGGCCGTCTTGTCGCCGAGCGCGAAGGCGGTAGTGGGCGACGTCGGTGACAACAACAGGTCGAAGTGCTCGTAGGCGGCGGCGAAATCGCGGATGATCAGCGTGCGCACCTTGAGGGCCTTGCCGTAGTAGGCGTCGTAGTAGCCGGCCGACAGCGCATAGGTGCCCAACATGATGCGGCGCTTCACCTCGGCTCCGAACCCGGCGGTGCGGGTGGCCGTCATCATCTCGCCGGTGGTGGGGGCATCGACGCGCAGGCCGTAACGCACGCCGTCGTAGCGGGCCAGGTTGCTCGAGGCCTCGGCCGGGGCGATCAGGTAGTAGGCCGAGAGCCCGAGCAGGGCGGCCGGCACGCTGGCCTCGCCGACCCTTGCTCCCGCCGCCTGGAGGGCGGCGGCGGCCTCTCGGACCCGGGCCGCCACATCAGGGGCGATGCCGTCGCCCATCAACTCGGTGATGAGCCCGATCCGCAATCCCTCGACCCCGCGATCCAGGGTGTCGGAATAGGACGGCACCGGCTCGGGGATCGAGGTGGAGTCGTGGGGATCATGACCGGCGATGACGTCCAGCAGCAGAGCGGCATCGGCCACGGTGGTCGAAAACGGCCCGATCTGGTCGAGGGACGAGGCGAAGGCGATCAGCCCGTAACGCGACACGAGGCCGTAGGTCGGCTTGAGGCCGACCACCCCGCACAGCGCGGCGGGCTGGCGGATGGATCCCCCGGTGTCCGATCCGAGCGAGATGGGGACGAAGCCGGCGGCCACCGCCGCCGCGCTCCCCCCCGAGGACCCCCCGGGCACCCGGCTGGGATCGTGGGGGTTCCGAGTGGCACCGAAGGCCGAGTTCTCCGTCGAGCTGCCCATGGCGAACTCGTCGAGGTTGGTCTTGCCGATGGCGATGGCCCCGGCACCGGCCAGACGCTGGACCACGGTGGCGTCGTAGGGCGGGCACCACCCGTCGAGGATCTTGGACGAGCACGTGGTGGGGATTCCCCGCGTGCAGAGGTTGTCCTTGAGGGCGACCGGGACCCCGGCGAGGGGGCCGGGATCCTCCCCGGCGGCGATGCGCCGGTCGAGCACGTCGGCTGCGGCGCGCGCCTCGTCGGCCAGCACGAGGTTGAAGGCGTGCACCTCGGCCTCGTTGGCCGCCACGGTGGCGAGGTGAGCGTCCACCACCTCGCGGGCCGATCGCTCGCCGGCTCGCACCGAGCGGGCGATGTCAGCGGCGGTGCCGAGCGGCGGGGCGGCGGCCAGTGATCGCGCCGACTCAGGCGGGGTCACGGCTCCTCCCCCAGGATGGCCGGAACGAGGAAGCGGCCGTCGGTCACCGCCGGCGCCTGAGCCAGGACCTCGTCGCGGTCCAGGGTGGGGGCGAGCTCATCGGCGCGCAGCACGTTGGCCAGGGGGTAGGGGTGGGCGGTGGGTGCGACATCGGCCACGTCGAGCGCCTCGACGTCGGCGGCATGGTCGAGCACGGCGGCGAGCTGATCGGTGAATTCGTCGAGTTCGGCGTCGCTCAATGCCAGCTTGGCCAGCGTGGCCACGTGGGCGACGTCATCACGGGTGATGCGTTCGGACATGGCGCCCAGCGTAGATGGGCCCGATCAGGCTCCTGGCATCCGATCGGGCCGCGTTCAGCGCGGGGCGACTCCGACGGTGAGGTCCTGGCCGAACTCGTCCGCCGAGCGCGGGGCGGCGAAGTAGTACCCCTGCGCCGCGTTGCACCCCAGGCTGCGAACCACGTCGAGTTGCTCCTCGGTCTCGACGCCCACCGCGATGACGCTGATACCCAGGCTGTGGGCCAACTGCACCGTGGCCCGCACGATGGCCGTGTCGCGCTCGTCGACGCCGAGCCCGGCGATCAGGCTGCGGTCGATCTTCACGAAGTCGATGAGGAATCGCTTCAGGTAGTTGAGCGTGGAGAACCCGGCACCGAACTCATCGAGGCCCACCCGGACCCCCAGGTCTCGCAGGAACGAGATGCGATCGCCGATGATCTGCTCCTGGCTGATCACGGTGCTCTCCGTGAGCTCGAGTCGGAGCCGGCTCGGGTCGATGGCGCTGGCCTCGAGGGCGGTGATGACCTGCGTCGCCAGCCCGGGGTCGAGCAGCTGACGGGGCGAGATGTTGACCGAGACATAGTCCGGGGCGAGGTTGCGGAGCTGGGCATCCCACAACGACAACTGTTCACAGGTGACCCGCAGGATCTGCCCGCCGAGGCGGGAGATGAGGCCGGAGGACTCCGCTGCTTCCACGAACTCGGCCGGGTTCAACAACTCGCCGATCCCGTCTCGCACCCGCAACAACACCTCGGCCCCCGACACCGACCCGTCAGCCAGCGACACGATGGGCTGGTAGTGGACGGGCAGGACTCCCTCTTCGACCACCGCCCGGAGCTGGGACTCGACCGTGCGCCGCCGCTGCTCCCGCTGCGCGGCGTCCGAACCCCACATCTCGGTCCGGTTACCTCCGCCCCGCTTGGCCAGACCTGCCGCCTGATTAGCTCGGCTCAACAGCTCATCGGCCTCGTCACCGGCACCGGCCAGCACCACGCCGACGCTGGCGGTGAGCCGGAGCCAACGACCATCGAGGTCGAACGGATGGGAGAGCAGCACGCGCAGCGCGTCAGCAGCGCGAAGGGCCACTCCCTCCTCGTCCACGTCCGAAAGGGCCACCGCGAACTCGTCGCTCCCCAGCCGGGCGACCATGCCTCCCGCGCCGGCGGCGTCGACCAGCCGAGCGGCCACCTCCTTCAACAGCGCGTCACCGGCGGCGTTCCCATGCGCCTCGTTGACCATACGGAACCCGTCCAGATCAATGAGCACGACCGCGGTGCCGCCCGGCGTGCCCGCTTCGAGCAGGGTCGTGAGCCGATCCACCAGCCGGAGCCGGTTGGGCAGCCCGGTGTCGCGGTCGTTGTAGACGAATTCCGTCAGCTTCTCGTAGGCCTTCACCCGTTCGGTGACATCACGGGCGTTCAGCACGAAGCCGCCGATGGCCGCATTCTCCGTAAGGTCGGACACCACCGTTTCGATGAACCTCCAGCTCCCGTCGGAGGCATGCAACCGGAGGCTGACCGGCTCCCCGTTGCCATCGTCATCAGCTCGTACCAGCGAGGCGATGTCCTCGGTCCGGTCATCGGGATGGAGGAGGTCGACCAGCGGGCTGTCGGTCAGCTCGCCCGGCGTGTAGCCAAGCATGGTCGCCGCCGCGGGGCTGGCGTAGCGGATGGACCCACCCGGCTCCACCACCGCGATGAGGTCGCTCACGTGCTCGACCAGCGCGGCGAACTGCTCGTCTTGCGAGCGGCGCTGGCGACGGATCTGATCGGGGCGAACTCGTTGGGCTGACAACACGAGGGCGGCGATCTCGCCGCTGGCCGCCCGACAGGCAACGAGCGTGGACGAGGTCGTGATGGGTTCCACATCCGGGCCGACCAGGTACAACTCCCCGTGCCACCAGCCCTGGCTGAGCAGATTCGGCAGGACCTTCACCACGAAGTGCCCCTGCGATTGTTCGTCGAGCAACTCGACCAGGGGCGGCGATGCCCACCCCGGCACATGGAGCCAGTCGCGCAGCGCGGGGTTCGCCCAACGCATCTGCCAGCTGATGGGCGCGAACGTCGCCATCAGGTCAGGAGTCTCATCGGCCACCGACTCCAACAGGTGGGCCAGATCCGCGGTGGGGTCGACGGCGGTGGGGAGAGCCTCGGGTTCGGTGGCGTCGGCGTCGGCCGGCGCGGTGACGGCCACCGCGGTGCTCCGGAGATCAGGCCCGACGGCAGGGAGGAGTCCAACCACGACCCCCTCGTCGGTGTGCACCACCTCGAAGCGTGCGGCGGTCGCCCGGTCCTCGCCCAGGCGCACCGTGGTGACGGCACGGAAGCCCGGACTGGCGAACGCGAAGCGAGCGAGCGTCTCCAGTTGGGCACGATCCTCACGGCAGACCCCTAGTCGCACCGCCTCGCGCAGCGTCCCCTGGCGGTCGAAGTGATCCCCGTTCCCCGAGCTCGAGCCCAGGTCTCCGGGGCGCACCCGCCGGGCTCGGAGGGGATTCTGGCCCTTATCCATGTTCTTCCATCGGTCGCTGGCGCCCGATCTTGAACCCGTTCGCCTCGACCACCACCGAGCACCCCGACGGCGTAGTCCTGGCCAAGATTTCTGATCTGTCCCGCTTCGAAGCGGCCAGCGGACGGTTCGAGACGATCGTCGATCAACAGAAGTCATCGAAGCTGACCGACGCCGCCAGCCAGAGCGACCTGCAGGATCGGGCCCGCGATGCTTTCGACGCACCCGACCGTGCACCCGATAGACCGGGGGGATGCGCATCGGAGTGGTGTTTCCTCAGACGGAGCTGGGCGGTGATGTGGGGGCGGTCCGCGCCTATGGCCAAGCGGTGGACGAGCTCGGCTTCGCCCACCTGCTGGCCTACGACCACGTGCTCGGGGCCGACCCCTCGGTGCACATACCGTGGACCGGTCCCTATGACGTGCACACGACGTTCCACGAGCCATTCGTGCTGTTCGGGTACCTGGCCGCGGTGACCGCATTGGAGCTGGTCACCGGCATCATCATCCTCCCCCAGCGTCAGACCGCGTTGGTGGCCAAGCAGGCCGCCGAGGTCGACCTCCTCACCGATGGGCGGTTCCGACTCGGCGTCGGCGTCGGCTGGAACGCGGTGGAGTACGAAGCGCTGGGCAAGGACTTCTCCGATCGGGGTCGCCGCTATGACGAACAGGTCGAGGTGATGCGCCGACTGTGGACCGAGCCGTCGGTCACCCACCAGGGGCGCTACGAGCAGATCACGGCCGCCGGTCTGGCCCCGCTCCCGGTGCAACGCCCGATCCCGGTGTGGTTCGGCGGCCAGTCCCCGGTGGCGTACCGCCGTATCGGTCGCCTGGCCGACGGCTGGTTCCCGCAGGTCTTGCCCGGGGCGCGGCTGGACGAGGCCCGGGCCGTCATCTCCGGCGCGGCGATTGCGGCCGGCCGGGATCCCGCGGCGTTGGGCATGGAGGGCCGCATCAGTTGGGGCCCGGGAGGGGTCGACGATCTGGTCAGGCACGCGGGGAAATGGCGGGACGCCGGCGCTACGCACGTCGCGGTCAACACCATGGGCGCTGGGCTCGCCACGGTGGACGACCACCTCGCCACGCTGACCATCGCCGCCGAGTCACTTGGTGTGAAATCATAGGGACTATGCGGAATTTCTCGGTATATCTCTTGACCTAGGCGTTTCTGGTTGAGAACAGAACGTATGTTCGATCAGCGAGGCGGGGTGCCGCCTCCGGCCATGCGCATGTCGGGGTAGCGGTTCCCGGCGAAGGCGCCGAGCGGTGCGAGCTGTTGCAGTCGAGTGAGATCGTCCTCGCTCAGCTCGACGGCGCACGCCCCCGCGTTTTCTTCCAGGTAGTTCCGACGCTTCGTGCCGGGGATGGGCACCACATCGTCGCCTTGGGCCATCAGCCAGGCCAACGCCAGCTGACCAGGCGTGACGCCCTTGGCCGCGGCCAGGGCGCCGACCTCGGCCACGAGGTCGAGGTTGCGTTGGAAGTTCTCGCCCTGGAACCGGGGGTTGCCGCGGCGGAAGTCGTCCGCTTCGAAGTCATCGGGGCTGGTGATCTGCCCGGTGAGGAAGCCCCGACCGAGAGGGCTGAACGGCACCAGCGCGATACCCAGTTCGCGTGCCGCGGGCAGGATCTCGTCTTCGATGTCGCGAGTCCACAGGGACCACTCGCTCTGCAGCGCGGCAATGGGATGCTCGCTATGGGCCCGCCTCAGGGTGTCGGCGTTCGCCTCGGAAAGCCCGAGGTGACGCACCTTGCCCTCGGTCACCAGCTCCGCCATGGCGCCCACCGTGTCCTCGATGGGCGTGGCCGGATCAGGTCGGTGGAGGTAGTACAGGTCGATGTGGTCGACACCGAGTCGTTCGAGCGACTCGTCGCATGCGGTGCGCACGTAATCGGGCCGACCGTTGATGTCCCGGCTGCCGTCGGGGTGGAACACGAGCCCGAACTTGGTGGCCAGGACGACCTGATCACGACGGTCGTTGATGGCCCGCCCGACGAGCTTCTCGTTGTGGCCCAGGCCGTAGATGTTGGCGGTGTCGAGAAAGAAGATCCCGAGCTCGATGGCGCGATGCAGGGTGGCGATCGACTCGGTCGAGTCCGCCTTGCCATAGGTGTTGGACATGCCCATGCATCCGAGACCCTGGGCCGAGACGACGAGGCCCTGGCCGAGCAGGCGGGTGGGAACGACGGCGTCGGTCATGAGTCTTCCGCCGGCTCGGCCAGCATCCCGGCGGCGGCGGCGAGGGCGGTGGCCAGGCCGGCGGCCCGTTCCACCACCGCGGCAACGTAATGACCGGCAACAGCTCCCTGGCCGGGCAACGGCACTTCACCCAGCGACAACAACAACGCGGCGGGATCGGCGGCGGGCGCGATCGGTTCGGGCGGGGACAGCTGCGGCACAGGGCGCCAAAGGTCGACCGGCTTGGGCTTGCGCCGCCGACTCTGGGGCTTACGTCGAGGGGTGCTCATACGTCCTCTTCCTTCAGCAGTGTCTCGGGCCGCAGACCGAGGGCCACCCGCAACTGGGCGGTGTCCAGGTCCGACAGCGAACTCGACTTGGGGAGCACCAGATCGGCGATGTGGCGTTTGCCGGCCACGACTTCCTCCACCCGTTCGTCGACGGTGCCCGGACACACCAGCCGGTGCGACAGCACCGTCCTGGTCTGACCGATCCGCCACGCACGATCTCGCGCCTGGTCCTCGACCGCGGGATTCCACCAGCGGTCGTACAGCACGACATGGCTGGCGGCGGTGAGATTGAGCCCCGTGCCACCGGCCTTGAGCGACAGCACCAGCGCGCCGGGGCCCTCACCCTGTTGGAACTCGGCCACCAACTTGTCCCGGGCCCCCCGGGCCAAGCCACCGTGGTAGCAGGCGACCGGCACCCCGGTGGTCTCGGTCAGATGGTCAGCCAGCCGCTTGCCCCACTCGGCGAAATGGGTGAACACCAAGATGCGCTCACCAGCGGCGAACACCGACTCGACGATTTCTTCCAGTCGGGCCAACTTGCCCGACCGGCCCACCAGCGGTCGGCCGTCGTCCTGGTAGGCCGCGGGATGGTTGCAGATCTGCTTGAGCGCGGTGATGGCGGCCAGCACCGCGCCCTTCTTCGGATCGCCGCCCACCTGCGTCGAGTCGGCCACCAGCCCGTCCAGCACGGCCTGGTACAGCCCGATCTGCTCGGCGGTCATGGTGCAGTGATCGAGTTCGTCGATCCGGTCGGGGAGCTCCGCTGCCACCACCGGCTCGCTCTTGGTCCGGCGGAACACGAGGATGCCGTTGAGGGCCCGCAGCGCCGCTTCGCCCTCCCCCGACATCTGGGCCACGAACGTGGGACGGTCGCCGACCAGACCGGGGTTGGTGAAGTCGAGGATGGACCACAGGTCGCCGAGGCCGTTCTCGATGGGCGTGCCGGTAAGGGCGAGGCGGATCCGAGCCGGGATCCGGCGCAACTGCTGGGACGTCTCGTTGGCCGGGTTCTTGATGGCCTGCGCCTCGTCGAGCACGACCCGGTCCCATGCGTGCTCGGACAAGGCCTCGACATCACGCACGGCCGTGCCGTAGGTGGTGATGACGAGGTCAGCCTCGGCCACCTCGGCCTCGAGCTCCACCGCCGACGAGCGTGACGCCCCGTGGTGGACGACGACCCGTAGCTCGGGTGTGAAGCGCGCTGCCTCGGCCGCCCAGTTGCCCACCACCGCCGGCGGGGCGATCACCAGGGCCGGTCCATTACCCAACGTCCGGGCCAGGTGGGCCAGCACCGTCGGGGTCTTGCCCAGGCCCATGTCGAGGGCCAGGCAACCTCCCAGCTCGACGGCGTCGAGGAAACCCAGCCAACCCAGGGCCTCGGCCTGATAGCTGCGCAGCTCCCCGACGAATCCCTTGGGGCTGGTTTCGGGCTCGGCCGGGACCGACCGGGCCCGATCCAGGAGATCACTGGCCCACCCGCTGCCCTCGACGCTCAGCTCACGCCCCAGCGGCGTACCTTCCAACCCCACCGCGTGGCGGAGGATCTCCGCCCCGGTGAGGCGGGTCTTGGCCGCCCGTTCGGCCAGCGCAGCGGCGGCCTCTTTGAGGTCGGCCCGGTCGAGCTCGACCCATTTGCCGCGCGAACGCACCAACGGGCGGGCCTCAGCGGCCAGGCGGGCAACCTCGGCCGCGGTCAACTCCACGTCGTCGAACACCGCCGACCAGCGCACGTTGCTGAGCTGGTGGGCGCCGACCACGCTTTCCCCCACCGGCTCGGTGAACAGTCGCAGCCCCGGGCTGGGCTTGCGCCGCGACAGCGCCGGCACCCGCACCTCGAAGCCGGCCGACTCCAACGAGGCGCCCGACACCGTCATCAGGTCCCAGGCCTCGTCCTGGCTCAGGTACACCTGTCCCCGCCGCAGCGCACCGGGGCGCAACAACACCGGCAGCACCCGCTCGAGGCGGTACATGGCTTCGGCCAGGCCCTTGGTCGAGCGGCTGTCGACCAGCGCCTGCTCGATGGGCAGCAGGCCACCCTCAGCACCGGGACCGAGCACCGAGAGGAACCAGGCATCGTCCGAATCGGGGGCATCGAGCTGCACGACGAGACGGGTGTGGGTCGTCCCGGTAACGGGCTTGACCCACCGGTCGATCCGCTTCTGGACGCCGGCGGCGACGCCAAGGGGCGCCTCGAAGTGTGAACCGTCCAACCGGGTCACCATGGCCTCGGCGATAGCCGCGGCGGTGGTGGTCACCGGCGGAGGAGCCGGTAGCTCCAACCGCCCGGCGGCGTCGGTGGCGATGGCGTTGACCACCGTGGCGAGCACGTCGAGGGTGACTGACCGGGAGTCGGCCCGGTGCAGTGCCGTCACCGGGCCGGGCATGGCCCGGGCCAGCGCGGTCACCTCGGCGTCGTCCACCAGGGCCGGCACCCATCGCACCGACAGATCGAGGGATCGGCCACCGGCCAGGCGCTCGCCCTTGAGGACGGGGACCGCCGCGCCGCGGGCCACGAGGCGCACCGCGGCCAGCACCACCCGGCCCAGCCAGGTCACGCTGGCCCCGACGTCGTCACCGCCCAGCCCGCCGCCGACGGCGGCCAACCATCCCAGTGCCTCGGCCACGGGGATTGATCGAGCCTCGGCCCGGCCCCCGCCGGGCAGGGTCACGCCGGGATGTTCGACACCGCCCAGCGACGGTCCGCCGATGGCTGCCAGTCGCTGGGCCAGGTCGGTCCGGCTGGCCGGCATGGTGTTGGGCCCGGCGGCCCACAGGACCACGTCGCCGGCCGTCCATGACGCCTGCAGCCGCACGAGGCCCGGGGGCTCGGCCGCGGCATAGGCGATGGAGCCGGGGCCCTTGGCCCCCAGCAGCAGGTCATAGGCGGCGAACAGCCGGTCCAGTTCCTCCTCGAAATCGGCGATCACCTGGGACCGTTCCGGGCCCTCCAGCTGCTCGGCCTCGTCCAGGCCGTCCTCGGTGGCATCGATCAGCCGCTCGAGCGCGACCTTCCACCCGACGGGGTCGGCTTCGAGCAGGGCCAGCTGACTGGCGCTCGCTTCGCCCTCGACCGCCGCCCAGGTGGCGGCTTCCAGGGCCTGTGTGTTCTCTTCCATGCTCTGTTGGCGCTCCTTGCGCCTCCCCCCGGTCCGCGCGACGCGGGAAGCCGTCCGGATCCCGGCGTCTTCCAGCAGTCTCGGACCAGATCTGCTGCACCGCTTGGCCAAGCGGGACGTCGAGTCCGTTCAGCATACCGCCCTGAGCGCCCGAGCGGGTGACCTCAGGGCGTCCAGCGGGCCACCACGATGTTGGTGTTGCCGAACTGGCCGGGGCATACGAGCCCGGGGGCCGGCTTCACCACCGGGTCCGACGCCGACGGGTTGACGCCGTTGCGCACGGCCATGAGGTCATCCATATCCTCGCGAGCAGCCTGGGCGCTGCCCACCGACGCCACCTGATAGCCGTCCACGGCGCTGCACGGCTGACCGTTGCGACTGTCGGTGAAGATGAAGAACGCACCGGCGCTGGTCGAGGCGACCTGGTTGTAGTCGCCCCAGAACTGGCGGGCAAGATTGTTCTGCGCGCTGGCGGCCGGGTCCGAGGATGCCGTGGACACCTTCACCGGCGCCGACCACGACCCACCCGCCGCCATCGACGTGGCCCACGAGTCGATCGAGGCGTTTCCCCCTCCGAACGTCGAGGGGTCGATCGCCGTCAAGCCCTGGAAGCCCACGTCGACCCGGCCGTCGGGCGCCACGTCGAGGCCCTGGAAGAAGGCGTAGCCCTGCGCGGCGCCACTGACGGTCACCGCCGCCGCCCACGTCGCCCCGCCGTCGATCGAGCGGGCCACCACGATGCGCCCGCCGGCGGCCGTCCGGTTGGCCCAGGCCAGGTACACCGTGTTGCTCCCGGCTCGGGGGTCGGCGCCGATGGTGGGGAAGCTGTCAGTCCGGAAATTGGCGCCGGGGATCGGGTCGGCGATGTCGGCCACGGTCCCGGCGATGATGAGCTTGCCGAAGCTCTTGCCCCCGTCGCGCGAGATCGACACGACCTGCTTGTCGAGTTGCTCGAAGGCCACGTACACCCTGCCGTCGGGGCCGGTGGTTACCGACGAGCCCTGCCGACCCGGTCGCTTGCGGTTGTTGTAGGCCGCCGACAGCTGGTCGGGGGCGGCGAAGCTCCGTCCGCCGTCGGCCGACGAGGTCACCATGACCGGCTCGCTGCCGTTGCCCGTCGCCGTCTTGGACCGGAACTCCGTCCAGCTGAGGTAGACCCGTCCGAAGTACGGGCTGGCCGCGTTGTCGTCGACGGTCACCCAGCTCTTGTCGTTGAAGTCGGCCGCCGATGTCTTCGTCGCGGCCATCACCGGAGCCGACCACGTCGCCCCGTTGTCGTCCGAGGAGGAGACGATGATGTGTTCCTGGCCCTTCAGCGACCCGATCGTGGCCAGCGACGAGTAGTAGGCCCGCACCCCGTTGGCATAGCTGAAGTGACCGGCGGCGTCGGGCCGGGGGCCGAAGGCGATCACCGGGTCGCCGTCAGAGATCACGCCCTTGCCCTGCCACGACGCTTGGTCGTCGAGCAGACCCCGGTTGACCCAGGTCTGGCCCCTGTCGGCCGACGTGTAGACACCGTCGGTGCCGACCCCGGGGAAGAACGAGCAGTCGTTGGGCTGGGCTGCGGCGCCGCGCACCGGGCCGGGGCCGCAGGGGGGCTGTCGCTGCTCGTCGTTCGAGCCCGCGATCAGGAACCGGGAGTCGACCGGGTTCACGGCGACCGTGGGCTCGTTCTGCTTGTTGGTCGGGAACACCGCGGTCGTGTCCGAAGTCGGGTCCCCCGCGACCTGCGGGCTGTTGGCCTGCACGTCACCACCCGGCGTCACCGCCGAGGCCGCCACCGTTGCTCCCAGCAGGACGGCCGTCATCACCATGACGGCCAGAGTCATACGTCGCATAGCCGGTCTCCTCGTTGCTCACCCCGCCCGGCGTCGGCACCCGGACTCCCTCGATGCGCACGCTAGCGCGGATGTACCACGGACGGCCGAGTCGAATCAGCTCGCGGCTAACCGCCAGGCGTCGACGCGGTCCACGTCCGTCGCCCGCGCATCGGGTGACACCGCCATGGCCGCGGCCAGGCGACCGATAGCAGGCACGAACTTGAATCCGTGGCCCGAACAGGGTGACACCACCACCACCGGCCCGCGGCGGTCGAGGATGAAATGCTCGTCAGGCGTGTTGGTGAACAGGCAGGTGTGGGGGTCCAGCGGTTGGGGATCGAGGCCGGGGAACCACTCGGCCACGTAGCCGGCCAGGGCCGCCACCACATCGGGGGGCGCCGCGTAAGGGCGACGGGCCAGATCCACCGGGAGCTCCCGCTCCTCGAGGCCCACCTTCACCCCGACGCCGGGGGCCCACACCGCGTAGGCCCCGAAGCCGAGCGGCACCCCCCCGGTGGCGTGGTGCACCACGCTCGGCCACGGCTCAGGCCCGACCAGGGGACGAAAGTGCGATGGTGCCGCCAGGGTCACCGTCAGAGGGGGCAGGTCGACGAGCCCGTCGAGGAGGTCCGCGGCCCACGCCCCGGCGGCCACCACCACGACGGGCGCGGTCCAGGAGCCCTCGTCGGTCACGACGGTGGCGCCGGCCCCGTCGGCCGAGGGTTCGATGCGGCGCACCACCAGGTTGGTGCGGATGGTGGCCCCCTGCTCGGCCGCCACGCGGTAGAGGGTGGCCACCGAGCGATCGGCGGCCACGAACCCACCGTCGGGCGAGAACACGGCGCCGTCCTCGGTGCGGATGCCGGGCCAACGCTCGGCCGCCGCCGCCCCCGAGAGACGCTCGTAGGGCCGACAGTGGTGGTCGAGGGCGGCGGCGATGTCATCCAACGATTCGCGGGCGCCGTGGTCGATCTGCCCGCACAGATCGAGCAGCGAGTCACCGCTCTCGTCTTCCAGGACCCGCCACCACTCCAGCGCGTCGAGGGCGAAGGCGGTGTAGCGAGCGTCGCGATAGGCCACCCGGAAGATGCGGGTGTGGCCGTGACTGGAGCCGTGGGCGTGGCCTGGTTCGAACTGCTCCACCAACAACACGTCGCGGCCGTCGCGAGCCAGTTGCCAGGCGGTGGCCGCCCCCATGGCGCCGCCACCGACGACGATCACCTCATGGTCGGACACGGCGGAAGCGTATAGCGTGGCCCCGATCGTCCACATCGGCTGAGCCGTCAGCCGTCGTAGAACCCGGGCCGGTGCAGGCCGACGAGGTCGCGCTGGCGCCGCGTCTCGGCCCGGGCCATGGCGTCGTCCGACAGGTGGTTGGCGGCGCGGGTGGCGCGTAGCCGGGGGGCGAGATCGCGCCGGCCGTAGTGGCACTGGAGGAAGTAGCGGCCGGGATCGGCGGACCCGGACGGCATGCGCCGGTGCCAGACGTCCGACACGAACAGGGCGACGTCGCCCGCGGCGGCCACGATGGGCACCGCGCCCTGGCCGTTGCAGGTGAGGTCGTCGTCCTCGCAGTACGGGGGGGCCTGGCCCGAGGTGTGGCTCCGGGGGATCACCCCGGTGGGTCCGGCCTCCAGCGGGGAGTCATGCACCAGAAGGTGGGCGGCGATGGCGAACACCGGATAGGGGATGCGCTCATCCCAGGGCACACCGGCGGGCCGGGGCACGTGGGGACCACTGTCGATGTGCCAGAACCGTCCCCCGTGGTCGCGGTCGCCTGCCTCCTGACGCCAGGCGGTGTTGGCGATGACGTGGCAGTCCTCGCCCAGCAACGGCTCGACCACCTCGAGGATGGCGGGATGGGCGATGGCCCGCTGGCACACCGCGCTGCGATTCACCATCTCGTAGCGGAACGGGTCGTAGTGTCCCTCAGGTTGGCTCTTGACCCGGACGTCGGGCGGCCACTCGGCGAACACCCGGTCGATGTCGGCTTCGAGCTCGGCCACCTCGGCGGCGTCGAACACGCCCTCGAGCACGACGTAGCCCTCCCGTTCGAGCCGGCGGCTGGCCATGGGCACCGGATCGGTGCGCACGGTGAGGTATCCCGTTCGACGCGTGATCATGCCGCGAGTGTGCCTGTTCGAACCTACCGTGTCGTCATGAACGCATCGCCGGTCTTGTCGCCGGTCGCTTGTCGGGTGCTGGGCGCCTTGTTGGAAAAGGAGCTCACGGTCCCGGCCACGTATCCGCTGACCATGAACGCTCTGGTGGCGGCGTGCAACCAGACCACCGGGCGCGACCCGGTCATGGCGGTGGACGAGGCCGCGGCCACGGCGGCCATCGACGAGTTGCGGGCGGCGGGAATGGCCCGGTTGGTCCACGCCAGCCACGGCGCCCGGTCCATCAAGTACCGCCAAGCCGTGGTCGAAGCGCTGGAGCTCGACGCTCCCCGGCGGGCGGTGCTCACCGTCTTGACGCTGCGGGGTCCGCAGACGTCGGGTGAGCTGCGGTCCCGCACCGACCGGCTCCATCCGTTCGCCTCAGTCGAGGAGGTAGAGGCCACCCTGGCCCATCTGGCCGAGCGTGACGAGCCGCTGGTCGTCCACCTCCCTCGCCACCCGGGCCAGAAGGAACGCCGGTGGGGCCACGCCCTGGCCGGAGAGCCGACCGAGCCGAACCCCCTTCCGGCCGAGCTGATGCCGCTGGCCGCCTTCGTGGGGAGCTGGGCCGGGGCCGGCGCCGGGTCGTACCCGACCATCGACGCCTTCGGCTATGCCGAGCAGATCGAGATCCGACCGGTGCCGGGCAAGCCCATCCTGGCGTACCGCTCAGCCACCAAGGCCAGCGACGACGGCCGCACCCTGCACGGTGAATCGGGGTTTCTGCGCATGGTCGGCGCCGGCGATGTCGAGTTGGTGGTGGCCCAGGGGTCGGGCCTCGTCGAAGTGGCCGAGGGCGTGGTCGACGCCACCAGCGAGTCGACCGAGCTGATGTTGGCCTCGGTCGCGGTGGCGGGCACGAGCACCGCCAAGCAGGTCACCGCCACCGAACGGCGCTATCGGGTCGTCGCCGACACCCTGACCTATGACCTGGACATGGCCGCGGTCGGCCAGCCCCTGCTCCCCCATCTGCACGCGACACTCACGCGCCATGGCGTCTGACCGCGAGCTCATCCGATCCGTCCGCCGTCACCAGGTGCCGGCGTGGTGGCGCGACGCCAAGCTCGGCATCTTCGTGCACTGGACGCCAGCGTCGGTGCCGGCCTTCGCCCCGGTGGACGCCGAGATCGGTGAGCTGCTGGCCCGTCGCGACCCGCACGCCATGGCCTGGTCGCCCTATAGCGAGTGGTACGAGAACTCGCTGCGCTTCCCCGAGAGCCCGGCGGCGCGCCACCACGCCGACGTCTACGGAACACGGGACTACCACGACTTCGCTGCCGATTGGGAGGCGGGGCTCGCCTCGTGGGATCCCGACGAGTGGGCCGCTCGCTTCGCCGCCACCGGCGCCCGCTACGTCGTGTTGGTCACGAAACACCACGACGGCTACTGCCTGTGGCCCACCGAGGTGCCCAACCCCCACCGGCCCGGCTTCCACTCCGAGCGCGACGTTGTCGGCGAGCTGGCCAAGGCGGTCCGCGCCCGGGGGTTGCGCTTCGGCGTCTACTACTCCGGCGGCCTGGACTGGACGTTCAACGACCATCCCATCGGCACGTTCAGCGACCTGCTCCCCGCCCAGCCGCGGGGCGACTACGTCGGCTACGCCGAGGCTCACGTGCGCGAGTTGATCGACCGCTACCGACCCAGCGTGCTGTGGAACGACATCTCGTGGCCGGCCAGCGCCGCCCGCCTGGCCGGGTTGTTGCTCGAGTACTACGCGGCCGTGCCCGACGGGGTGGTCAACGACCGGTTCATGCCGTGGTCACCGGTGTGGGAGGCGGCCAAGACGAAGCCGGCCCGCATGGTCCTGGACCGTGTCGCGGCCCGCTCCGCCAAGGCCGACCGGGGCATCGTGCCGCCCAAGCCGCCCATGTTCGACGTGCGCACGCCCGAGTACACCGTGTTCGACACGGTGCAACCGACGCCATGGGAATGCGTGCGCGGCATCGACCGCAGTTTCGGCCACAACCGGGCCTCGAGCGAGGAGTTCTTCTTGGCCCGCGACGAACTGGTGTGGTCGCTCACCGACATCACCGCCAAGGGGGGCAACCTGTTGTTGAACGTCGGACCGCGGGGGGAGGACGCCACCATCGCCGACACCCAGCTCCGGCGCCTGGCCTGGCTGGGCCAGTTCACCGGCGAGGTGGGCGAGGCCCTGTTCGCCACCCGGCCCTACGTCCATCCCGTCGGTAGCGGGACAGAGAACGGGACGGCGTTCGAGGTGCGCTACACCGCCCGCGACACCACCGTGTTCGCCCTCGTGCGAGGTGACGGCGCCACCGAGCTGACCCTGGCCGAGGTGCGGGCCACGCCGAGGACCGCGGTACGCCGGGTCGGCGGCGGCCCCCTGAGCTTCGAGCCACAGACACGAGGCCTGCGGGTCATGCTCGACGAGCCGCTGGAGCCCGGCGTACCGGTGGCCGTGGCCCTCGACCACATCGAGGCCGAGGCTTAGCGGTACGGATCGTCGAACGCCGGCTCTTCCCACCAGTCCTGGGGGGCGGGTTTCCAGTCGGGGTCGGGGAAGATGCAATCCACCGGGCAGGGCTCGAGGCACTTGTCGCAGCCGGAGCACAACTCAGGGATGATGATCACGTCGAGGCCGTGATTGAAGATGGCGCCGAACTGGGGCGGGCAATGGCGGATGCAGGTGTCGCAGTTGATGCAGATCGACATGTCGATCATCAGCGGCACCTGCTGCCATTTCGGGTTGCGCTCGTGGGCGGAAAGCCGGCTGGCTCGATTCGATGGCGTCTTGGACGGCGACGCGGGGGCAGCATCGGACACGGCGCTCACCCTAGCCCTGCACTCTTCTGGCGCGACTAGGGTGCGCGGTCGACACCCTCGCCGCCGGCTAGTGCCAAGGAGCAACCCGTGCCCTACGAATTCCTCACTGAAGAGTGGATGACCGAGGCCAAGCGCCTACGTGACGAGGCCGGTCCGCCGGAGAACCCCCCGGCTCACACCATCCGCATGAACCAAGTCATCACCGGTGCCCCCTTCAACGACGGCGCCGAGATCCGGGCCTACATGGACACTTCCGAAGGCGAGGTCAACCTCGACCTCGGCGAGCTGGAGAATCCCGACCTCACGGTGACCGTCGACTACGACACGGCCAAGGCCATCTTCGTGGAACAGAACGCCCAAGCCGGCATGCAGGCGTTCATGGCCGGCAAGATCAAGGTGCAGGGCGACATGACGAAGATGATGGCCATGCAGCAGACCCCGCCCGACCCAGCCGCCCTCGCCCTGGCCGAGAAGATCAAAGAGATGACGGTCTGATCAGCCGATGATCAGCAGGACGGCGGTGCCTTTGCGCACCGAGGTCCCCGCCGCCGGGTTGGTGCCCTTCACCGTCCCCAGGGGGTTGCCCTGGGTGCCGCTGACGGTGAGACCCACCCCCTGTAGAGCGTTGGCCGCGTCGGTGACCGACCGCTTGGAAACGTCGGGCACGGTCACCATGGGCTGCCCGCTGGACACGATCAGGGTGACCGTCGAATCGCGGGCCACCTGGACGCCCGCGGCCGGTGTGAGGTCCATGACCTGGCCAGCCGGGACGGTCTCGCTGGGAGTCGGCGTCGCTGCCACCTGGAGGCCCAGCTCCCTGAGCTTGGCGGTGGCCTGGTCCTGGGTGAGACCCACCAGCCCGGCCGGGACAACCCTCGGCTGGGGCCCGTCGGACACCACCAGCGGCACGCCCGATCCCTTGGGGGCCTGAGCGCCGACGCCGGGCGCCACCGAGATGACCGATTCGGCCGCCACCCTCTCGTCGAACTGCCGGGTCACGTTGCCCACGGTGAGTCCGGCCGCGGTCAGCTCGGCGGTGGCCACGGCCAAGGTCTGGTTGGCCAGGCCCACCGGCACGGTCACTGGGGGCGGACCGAGGGACACGGTGAGGTTCAGGACCCCACCGCGAGCCAGTTGGCTACCGGGGGCCGGGTCCTGGGCCAGGATGTCGCCCGGGGTGGTGAGGTCCTGGTACTGCGACGTGGGCTGCACGTTCCAGTCGGTCCCGCTGATGGCGGTGTCGAGCGTGGCGGTGTTGGTGTTCACCAGCGTCGGCACCGCGAAGGACGGCACCCGGATCTCGTAGTACCAGTAGGCGCCGGCCCCGGCCAGGGCCAGGACCAACAGCACGGCCAGCACCACCGTGCGGCCCCGATGGCGCTTGGGTGCCTCGTCGATCTTGGTGTCGGTGAGGTCGATCACCGGCTCGTCGGGAATGACCCGGATGCCGTCCATGACCGTGCCCGGCGGGGCGTTCATGATGTCGGGCTCCGCGTCGCTCGACCCCGCCGGCGGGCGAAGCATGACCGTGGGATCACGGTCGGCCAGCACGTCGTGGTCGTGCACCATGGCGCCGGCCAGGACGAGCGGCGCGGGCCGGTCGAAATCTTCGGCGGCGGCCATGAGCAGGCGGGTGAAGGCGGCGGAGTCGGGGCGATCGGCGGGGCGAGGTTGACCCGCGGCTTCCAGCGGAGCACGCAGGGGTCCCAAGGATTCCGAGACGGTGACAGGCTGATCGACGCGGGCCATGAGCGTGCCGATGGTGGTGTCGGCCGCAAAGGGAACGCTGCCGGTGGCTGCCTCGATCATGACCAGGGCGAGCGAGTACACGTCGCTGCGACCGTCGAGGGTCTCGCCCCGGGCCTGTTCGGGTGAGGCGTAGCGAGCCGTGCCCAGCACCGCGCCGTGGGGCTCGGTCCACGCCGCTTCGGCCAGGGCCCGGGCCAGGCCGAAGTCGGCGATGCGCAGGCGGGCCTCCTCGTCGAACAGCAGGTTGGCCGGCTTGATGTCGCGGTGCACGAAGCCGCGGCGGTGGGCGTAGTCCAGCCCCCGGGCGGCTTCGAGCCCCACCATGAGGGTCTGGGCCGGGGTGAGTAGGCGCCCGTGGTCGAGCATGGTGCGCAGGCTGCCGCCCCCCAGGTACTCGGTGACCAGGAAGGGCACGTCGTCGTGACCCCAGTCGAACACCGACATGATGTGGGGGTGGTTGAGGGCGGCCGCCGCCTGGGCCTCGGCCCGGAACCGGCGCAGAAAGGCTTCGTCGCCGGCCAGGGCGTCGTGGAGGATCTTGACCGCCACCCGCCGGCGCAACGTGACGTCATCGGCCAGGTACACGGACGCGGACGCGCCCGTCCCGATGGGCGCCAAGAGGCGATAGCGCTCGGACAGCACCTGACCGACGCGGTCGATCATCCGGGGCAGGGCCACGGCGACAGGGTAGTAGTTACCCCACTGTCATTTGAGCCACCGACCGTAAGATGCGGGGGTGTCCGACACCGATACCCCGCTGGAGCCCATGGACGAGGGTTCGCCCCGCCCTCCGACCCGGGTCCCCGGGGTGTGGGGACAGATCCCGGTTGTGGTGCGGATCGGGCTGGTGGCGTTACTGCTCATCGCTGCCGGCGGGGTGTACGCCGTCACCCGCCTGACCAGCGAGAGCTCGGCCAACCTGGACAACGGCGTCGTCCAACAGCTCATCCCGGCCGAGGCCAGCAAGGTCCCCCAGCAGACCCAGGTGGGCATCGACCTGGCCGACGGCTACAACGCCTCGCTGTCGGTCAACGGCATAGCCATCCCCGATGACCAGACCGACCACATCGTCGCCTTCAGCCAGGTGCTGTTCCAGCCCGGGGCGGGCAAGGTGTTCGAGAAGTGGGATGCCAGCGTCCCGACGTGCGTGACCGCCACGTACTGGAGCTACGACACCGGCCCCAGCCAGTCGACGCTGCGGACGTGGTGCTTCTCAGTAGTTTGATCAGCCGTCCGAACCGACGAGCAGGTTGAGCCGAGCGATGGCCGGCTGGTAGTCGGTCTCGACCAGGATGGCGTGCATGCCCACCGCCTCGGCCGCCACCACGTTGCCCGGGTAGTCGTCGAGGAACACCGACCGGGCCGGGTCGATGCCACCCAGCGATTCGAGGGCCAGGCGAAAGATGCGCGGGTCGGGCTTGCGCATGCCCACCTCGCTCGAGTCGATGACCACGTCGAACAACTCGTCGAGGGGAAGCATGGCCCGCCAGAACTCGCGGAACTCGACCACGTTGTTGGTGATCATGGCCAGGCGGTGACCGGCAGTCTTGAGGGCCCAGGAACGCTCGACCATGTCGTCGCGTACGGCGGTGCCGCTCATGGCCGCCAGCACGTCGTACAGATCGAGCTCGAGGCCCAGGAGCCGGGCCTGGTCGCGGATCTGGTTGCGGGTGTCGTCCAGGCTCAGCTCGCCCCGCTCGGCCCGGTGCCAGGGATGATCGGTGTCGCGGTCATAGGCCCCGAAGACAAACGCCATGGCCTGGTCGGCATCGAGACCGGCCGACTCGCCGACGGCGCGCACCGCGTCGAACGGCGACGGCGTGAACACCCCACCGAAGTCGAACACGACGGCGTCGATGTCACTCATGAGGGCAGCTCTCCGGTGCTCAGCAGGTGTTCGAAGCCGGCTTCATCGAGGATGGGCACCCCGAGCTCTTCGGCCCTGGTCACTTTGGTGGCACCGGGCCCGTCGCCTACCACCACCGCGGTGGTCTTCTTGGAGACGCTGCTGGGCGACTTGCCGCCGCGGGCCTTGATGGCCGCCTCGGCCCCGTCGCGGGTGTGGCCGGTCAGCGTGCCGGTCACGACGACGGCCAGGCCGGCCAACGTCTGGGGTGCGCCGGGCGCGTCGGGGCCCTCGACGTTGACCCCGGACTCGCGCAGCTTGTCGATGATGACCCGGTTGGCGGGAAGGGCGAACCAGTCGTGCACGCTCTGGGCGATGGTGGGCCCGATGCCCTCGACGGCGGCCAGCTCGTCGGCCGACGCGGCCATGATGCGATCGATGTGACCGAAGGCCCGGGCCAGCACCTCAGCGCCGGCGCCGCCCACGTGGCGAATGTTGAGCCCCACCAACAAGTTGGCCAGCGGCCGCTGTTTGGACGCCTCGATGGCAGCCCGCAGATTGGCGATGGACGTCTCGCCGAAGCCCTCGAGCAGGCGCAGCCGGTTCCAGTCGAGGCGGTAGACGTCGGCCACGTCGGCCAGCATCCCCATGGATTGGAACAGCTGTACCCGCTGCTCGCCGAACCCCTCGATGTCCATGGCGCCGCGCCCGCCGAAGTGGGCGATGGTGCCGGCCACCCGGGCCGGGCAGAACTCGTTGGGGCAGCGGTGGTCGGCCTCACCCTCGGGCCGCACCAGTGGGGTGCCACACACCGGGCAGTCGGTGGGGAACACCCATTCGCCCAACCCCTCGGGCCGCTCGGCCAGGACCGGGCCGACCACCTCGGGGATCACGTCGCCGGCCTTGCGCACGATGACCGTGTCACCGGGGCGCACGTCCTTGGCCTTCACCTGGTCCTGGTTGTGGAGGGTGGCCATGCCCACGGTGCTGCCGCTGACGAAGACCGGCTCCAGCACGGCGAACGGGGTGGCCCGACCGGTGCGCCCGATGCTGACCATGATGTCGCGCAGCTTGGTGGTGCGTTCCTCCGGCGGGAACTTGAAGGCAATGGCCCACCGGGGCGCCTTGGTGGTGGAACCCAGCTCGTTGCGCAAGGCGAGGTCGTCGACCTTCACCACCACCCCGTCGATCTCATAGGGCAGATCGTGACGGTGCTCTTGCCAGTGCAGACACGTGGCATACACCTCGTCGAGGCTCGCCAGGCGACGGATCTCGGGGTTGACCGGAAAGCCCAGATCGGCGAGCCAGGCCAGCATCTCGGAATGGGAGCTCAGGTCGGGGCCACCTTCGACGTGGCCCACCTGATACGTCCAGAACTTCAGCTGGCGCGAGGCGGTGATGGCCGGGTCCTTCTGGCGCAGGGAGCCGGCCGCCGTGTTGCGGGGGTTCACGTAGGCACGCTGGCCGGCTTCGACCAGATCGCGGTTGAGCTGGTCGAATGTGGCGACGGGCAGGTAGATCTCACCTCGCACCTCGAGCACGTCGGGGGCGCCGGCGGCCAAGCGCTCGGGCAGCACGTCGATGGTGCGCACGTTGGCGGTGACGTCTTCGCCGGTGCGGCCGTCGCCCCGGGTGGCGGCCTGGGCCAAGCGTCCGTTCTCGTAGCGGATCGACACGGCCAGGCCGTCGATCTTGAGCTCGCACACGAACTCGACAGCTTCCACGGCGTCGCCCAGCTCGGCCATGCGCCGCGTGAGCCGGGCGCCCCACGCCGTCAGCTCCTCGGCGTTCACGGCGTTGTCCAGTGACATCATCGCCACGGCGTGCACCACGGGATCGAAGGTGGTCGATGGGGCGCCGCCGATCTGACGGCTGGGCGAATCGGGGGTGATGAGGTCGGGAAACTCCTCTTCGAGGGCGAGGAGCTCGCGCATCATGGCGTCCCACTCGCCGTCGGGGATCTCGGGCGCGTCGAACTCGTAGTAGAGCTTGTTGTAGTAGCGAATGCGCTCTCGGAGATGCTCCACACGCTCCGCGGGGTCGATGGCCTCGGGCACGGCGGCCACCCTACCGGAGGGGTATGACGCTCTCAGAGACGGGATAGGCCAGGAGGTGCGGGACTACCACAACGTCCTCGCCTACTTCTCACCGCCGAGATCGTGCACGTCGGCTGAATCAGGCGCCGACGGAGAGCCGCACGCCGACGGCCTGATCGTGCAGCCGCTCGGCCAGGCGCGCGGTGAACGCCAGCACCTGCTCGGCCTGGGGCACCCCGTGGCGCCACAGACCGCAGGCCGGGGTGATCATGGCCTGGGTGCGCAGACGCACCGGGTCGCAGCCGCCGGCGTTGACCAGCTCACACCAGGTGTCCGACAGCTGCCGCCACAGGCGGTCGACGGTGGTGCCCATCGGTCCGTCGGTCGGCACTGCACCCCACGCCACCCAGCCGCCGCGCTCCAGGAAGGTCGACAGGGCGCCCGCGGCGCGTTCGATCCCGGCGTCGGGCGGCATGGACAGGATGTGGGGACCGGCCTGCAACAGCAGACGCCAGTCGGCCTCTCCGCAACAGTGCAGGCCGGTGATGGCCATGCGTTCGAGCACGGCGAGCGTGCCCGACACCAAGTCGATGGCGTCGAGGGGGCCGATGGGGAAGGCCGGGTCCATGGCCGAGGTCAGCCCGGGCTCGTCCACGAAGGCCACCACCTGGGCC
>DHIQ01000252.1:2820-6269 GCA_002403895.1 Candidatus Neomicrothrix sp. UBA4742 | reverse complement strand
AAGGCCACCACCTGGGCCTGCGGGACGCGTTGGCCGACGTATTGGACGAGGGCCCGGGCCCGTTGCGTCGTGGCCGAGCCGGCGACCCGGAACGCCACCTCTGCGTCGAGACCGGCCGCGTGCAGGGCCAGGCCCAGGGTCACCGGGCCGGTGAGCGACACCTTCACCGGGCCGCGCCGATCGGCCACCGCGGTGATGAAGGCGCGTAGGCCGACGTAGGCATCGGACGTGAACCCGGCGTCGGTGAGCGGGGCATCAGGGTCGATGATGTCGTGATCGATGACCAGCGAGCCGTCGTGGTGCACCACCACGCCCGGCACGCCCTGGGCGGCCTGAGCAATCATGCCCTCGCGGCGCGACCGGGCCGGCAGCGAAGGCGCGGCGGGGAGCCGGTGTTCGTGGCGGAGCACGAAGTCGACCGCTTCGGAGGGGTCGAAGTGGGGCAGGCTGCCGATGGAGGTCGACAGGCCGACGGGCAGTGGAACGAGACGATTGTCGGCCATGCGTTTCCCCCTCCCCCGGTTGTGGTTCTGGGTATGGAATAGCCATCGGCGTCATGGATACGCAAATCTTCGGGGATGGCCCTCTGGCGTCGACGCAGCGAGCGGTGGGCGTTCCCCGCCTGCTGGGTGCTGCTGCCCTTCGTCGCCGGACCGGCCCTGGCCGCCAGCCTCGACCCCCGGAGCCCGGGCTTTCGCGCCGTGGCCTCGGTCGGATTGTGGCTCATCTGGGGGGCGACCCTGGCCGCCGCCCTCGTCCCCCGCACCGTCACCCTCACGGCGGTGCGCATCGTCGCCCCGGCCACGCTGGTGGCCACCATGTGGGCCGCGGCGGCCAACCCCGACCCAGGCGTCGCCGATGGGGTGGCCCTCGCGTTCGCCTCGCTGGTGACCGCGATGTCGCTCAGCCCCGGCACCGGCGATGCCTTCGCCAACGGCTCGTCATACGGTCACGAGCGCCGCTTCCCACTACGGGCTCCGGGGGCGCTGTTGCTGGGTCCCATCGAGCTGGCCTGGATGGTGGCCGTGGCCGGCGCAGTGACCGGGCCACTGCTGCTGGCCTCCCAGCAGTGGGTGGCCGGGACGTTGCTCACGCTGGTGGGCTGGCCGGCCACGTTCCTGGCCGTGCGGGTGCTGCACGCCCTGTCACGGCGATGGCTCGTGTTCACCCCCGCCGGGGTGGTGGTCCACGACCCGCTGGTCGTCGTCGAGGCCATACTCGTGCTGCGCCGCCACCTGGCCTCGTTGCGCCCGGCCCCGGTCGACACCACCGCCCGCGACCTCACCATGGGCGCCCCCGGCGTCGCCCTCGAGATCGACCTCACCGAGCCCACCCCCATCACGCCGCGCCCGGCCCGACGGCCCGGCCAGGCGGCCCCGGCGATCCAGTCCGAGGACGTGGACGCCGTGCTCGTCGCCCCCAGTCGCCCCGGCATCGTCTTGCTCGAGGCCGCCGAACGCCGCCTGATTACCTGACGATGCCCCCGCCGAGGACGACGTCGCTGTCGTAGAAGGCGACGCTCTGGCCGGGGGCGACGCGACGCTGGGGACCATCGGCCCAGCGCGCCAGGATCGTCCGCGGCTCGCTCGACGCCTCCAGAACGACGCAACGGGCGAGGCCGTGGGCACTGGTCTGGGCCAGCACGTGCCGGCCCGGTTCGGGCGCGGCGCCCGACCAGGCCAGGTCACCCACCACCACCGCGTCGTCGAGCAGGTCAGCGGCCGTTCCCACCGTCACCACGCTCGCCTGAGCGTCGACGGCCACCGCGTAGCGGGGCTCGGCGTCGCCGGCCAGGCCCAGCCCCTTGCGCTGGCCGATGGTGACCAGCTCCACCGCATCGACCCGCCCGACCTCCGCGCCGGTGGTGTCGACGAGGCGACCGGGATGCAGCTCGATGCGCTCGCCCAGGAACGTACGACGCCCGCCGGTAGCGGTGATGAAGCACACGTCCTGGCTGTCAGGCTTGGTGGCGGTGCGCAGACCCAGTCGGCCGGCGTGGGCCCGAACCGCTTCCTTGGTCATGATCCCCACCGGCAGCAGCACCCGGTCCAACACGTCGGGCCCGAGCATGTGCAGCACGTAGCTCTGGTCCTTGGCCGTGTCGGCCCCTCGAGCGATGCGGCGCGCCCCGTCGGCGCCCTCGACCACACGGGCGTGATGACCGGTGGCGATGGCGTCGAAGCCAAGCGCGTCGGCCCGGCGCACCAGGCGATCGAACTTGAGGTGACGGTTGCACTCGATGCACGGGTTGGGGGTGGCCCCGGCGGCGTGAGCCTCCACGTAGGGATCGACGACATGGGTCATGAAGTCGTCGCCGAAGTTGAACACCAGATGCTGGATGTCGAGTTGCTGCGCCACCCGGCGGGCGTCGTCCACGTCGGCCACCGAGCAACAGCCCTGGTCGCTGGCGCCGCCCCACAGCTTCATGGTGACGCCGGTGACGTCGTGGCCCGCTTCCACCAACAAGGCGGCCGCCACCGACGAGTCGACCCCACCGGACATGGCCATCATCACCCTCATGACGACACCTCGACGGCGGGGGACGCGAACGAGCGCAACCGCGCCACGGCGGCGGGGATGACCTCGAGGGCCAGGTCCACGTCCGCGTCGGTGCTCGACCAGCCGAGGGTGAGCCGCAGCGACCCGAAGGCGAGATCGCGGGGCACGCCCATGGCGGCCAGCACGTGGGACGGCTCCATGGCCCCGCTGGCGCACGAGGCCGCGGCGGAGGCCGAGATGCCGGCTTCTTCCAGCAGGAACAGCAGCGCCTCGCTCTCGATGTCGGGCAGGCACAGGTGGCAGGTGCCGGCGATGCGGCCCGAGCGGTCACCGCCCACCACACCGGTCTCCACCGCACCGGGGATGGCAGCCAGCAACCCGTCGGCCAGGCGGTCGCGCTGGCGGCCCACCCGTGCCACCGTGGCGGCCCGGGTCGCGACCGCGGCCTCCGCCGCGCAGGCCATGGCCACGATGCCGGCCACGTTCTGGGTGCCGCTGCGGCGCTCGCGCTCCTGGCCCCCGCCGATCTGGCGGGCGGCCAGCGGCGTGGCGTCGCGCACCACCAGGGCGCCGACGCCCTTGGGGCCTCCAAACTTGTGAGCGCTGACCGACACCAGGTCGGCCCCGGCGGTGACGGCAGCCACGTCGAGCCAGGTGAGGGCCTGTACCGCGTCGGTGTGCACCGTGGCGCCAGGGGCGAGGCGGCGGGTCACCTCGACCACCTCGGCGATGGGCGCGATGGTGCCCACCTCGTTGTTGGCCACCATGACCGACACCAGGGTGACCTCGTCGTCGAGGGCCCGGGAGAGTATGTCGGAGAGGGCGTCGAGATCGATGACGCCGCGACCGTCGACACCGACGATGCGCCCACTGCGGGCCTCGGTCGGCTCCAGCACTGCGTGGTGCTCGGTGGCGGCGCACACCACCACGCCGCCGCGCCGGTCGTGCAC
>DHIQ01000252.1:0-2580 GCA_002403895.1 Candidatus Neomicrothrix sp. UBA4742 | reverse complement strand
CCGAGGGCGGCGGCCATCACCTCCCGGGCGTCGTCGATGGCCCGGCGGGCGTCACGGGCCAGACGGTGGGCGCCGGACGGGTTGGCCGGTCGATCGCGCAGCCACGGCACCATCGCCTCGAACGCCTCGGGCCGCATCGGCGTCGACGCCGAATGATCGAGGTAGGCGGAGGGCATGGACCCCAGGCTAGGTCCGGCCGTGGCGACGCTGGTAGGCGGAGGCCACACACACCAGGAACACCTCGGGGTTGATGCCCGGCGGCGGGGTATGGCGGACCTGCGCCGAGGTCTTGTTGCCCAGCGTCGTGGCCAGCGACGCGCGGGCCGGCCAGGTCAGGTCCAGCACCCGCAAGAGGAACGTGCGGATGAGCCCGTACTGCTCGGCGGTGAGGGCCGACACGTCCAGGGAGGCCACGTAGGCCTCGTAGCCATACGGCGGGGGGAAGCTGACGGGAACGGCGGCGGTGGATGACGCCGTGCGCTCCCGCAACACGATGGTGCCGGCGGTGAGATCGCCAAGGCGCTGGTCACGGCGGGTGAGGATCACGCTCAACACGGCGATGGTGCCGAGGAAGATCCACAGTTCGAACAGGCCGATGATGGCCCGGATGGCGGCGTGGCGGAAGCGCTCGGGGCCCCCTTCGACCGTCACCACCCGCAGGCCCAGGGCGGCCTTGCCCGGGGTCCGGCCGTTCCACAGCGACTCGAAGGCGACCGGGTAGCCGATGATGATGAGGAACGTCAGGATCAGCACCGCGATGACGGCCGCAGTGCCGCCCACCGCGCCCGACAGGGCGCCAGCGGCGAAGGCCATGGCGACCAGGGCAGTGACCTGGATGGCCAGGTCGATGAGCTCACCCGCCGTGCGCGAGCCCACGCCCGCGGTCTCGAACTCGAGCAGGACGGCCTCGGGGGTGACGATGCCTGAACCGGCGTCTGGCTCGATGGCTGGTCGGGGGCCTCGGTTCACGAGGCAGTACCGTAACGCCGTCGTGGACATCGACTCCTACATCGCCCGCAACCAGCCCTCGTGGGACCGCCTCGGTGAGCTCACCCGTCGCGCCCGCCACCGGGTGGCCGACCTCCAGCCCACCGAGCTGGATGAGTTGGTGCAGCTCTACCAGCGCACGTCGGCCCAGCTCTCCTACGCCCGCACCTACTTCCACGACCCGTCCCTCACCAACCGCCTGACCCGGCTGGTGGCTGCCGCGTCGGGCGTCATCTACGGCAAGCGCACCCGGTCGTGGCGGGCCATCCGCCTGTTCTTCGCCGTGTCGTTCCCCGCCGCGGTGTGGGACTCGCGCCGCTTCATCGGCATCGGTGTGGCCCTCTTCTTCGTGCCCGCCCTGGCCATGGGCTTGTGGCTGACCCATGACCAGCGGGCGCTGGATGCCTCGGCCACCCCGGCCCAGCGCCACACCTACGTCGACGAGCGCTTCGAGCAGTACTACTCGGACCAGCCCCACGCCTTGTTCTTCACCGAGGTGACCACCAACAACATCATGGTGTCGTTCCTCGCCTTCGCCGGCGGGGCCGCGTTCTGCGTGTTCGGCGCCTACCTGTTGATCCAGAACGGTCTCGTGCTGGGCCGGGTCTCGGCGTGGATGATCACCGAGGGCGATGCCCTGCGCTTCTTCGGGCTGATCCTGCCCCATGGCCTGCTCGAGCTGTCAGCAGTCTGCATCGCCGGGGGGACCGGTCTGCGCCTGGGGTGGACCCTCATCGCCCCCGGCGACCGCACCCGGGGCCAGGCCCTCGGTGAGCAGGGCCGCCGTTCGGTGGTGGTGGTGCTCGGCCTGATGACGATGTTCCTGGCCGCCGGGTCCATCGAAGGGTTCGTCACCGGCAGCGGCCTGGCGCCCGCGGCGCGGGTCGCCATCGGTGTGGTGGCGTGGACCACGTTCATGGCGTATTTGATCATCAAGGGTCGGGCCGCGGCAGCACGGGGCTTCACCGGCGAGTTGGGCGAGCTCCAGCGCGACGAGGACCGGCGGGCCGCCGCCCGCCTCGATCCTCTGGTCACGATCTGATCGGGTTCACCGGGTTGATCTGGTCGTAGGCGGCAACCCGTTGGGTGTCTTCGTAGTCCTCTTGGGTGCGGACCTTCCCCCACCGAGCGTTCGCGACGAGCATGGCGCGGTTGGTGTAGACCTCGTTCCCGTCAGCATCGACGATCCCGTGGTTGACCCGCGCCGCGATCCGGGTCCGCCACGGAGGGCCGTTGACCAGGATGTCCTCCACCTCCATCTGGATACCGGCGCCGACGTAGGCCTGCAGAAAGGCCTCGATCTCATCTCGACCGCGGTGGGTGGCGAACGGGTGCCGGCTCAGCTGTGGGGTGCGGAACTGACCAGCCCACGAGCTCACGCCCGGGAAACACAACTCCGCGTCGTTGGTGAAGATGGCCAACGCCGACCCGTAGTTGCCGGCGTTGAGTTGGGCGATGCTCCGCCGGACGAGGAAGCGGACAGCGGCTTTGTACAAGGGTTTCGACTCCCCGACTCGACGACTAGATAGATCGATCTACTCCGCCCCACTATGGTCCACGGACCACCCGCACACAGTGTCTCACCGGTGATAC
>DHIQ01000200.1 GCA_002403895.1 Candidatus Neomicrothrix sp. UBA4742 | reverse complement strand
CGATCCCCGTGATGGCGAAGGCGCGGATCGGTCATTTCGTTGAAGCGCAGATCCTTCAGGCCCTCGGCGTCGACTACATCGACGAGAGCGAGGTCCTGACCCCGGCTGACGACGCTCACCACATCGACAAGTGGGCCTTCACCGTGCCCTTCGTGTGCGGTGCCACCAACCTGGGCGAGGCGCTTCGGCGCATCTCCGAGGGGGCGTGCATGATCCGCTCCAAAGGCGAGGCCGGCACCGGCAACGTGGTCGAGGCGGTGCGCCACCTGCGCTCGATCCTGGGAGACATCCGCAAGATCGGGACGGCCGACTCGGCCGAGCTGTTCGATTGGGCCAAGCGTCTCCAGGCGCCACTGCCACTCGTGCAGGAAGTGGCCGAGACGGGCACGCTGCCGGTCCCCATGTTCTGCGCCGGGGGGATCGCCACACCGGCGGATGCCTCCCTGGTCATGCAGCTCGGGGCCGAAGCGGTGTTCGTGGGCTCGGGCATCTTCAAGAGCGAGGACCCGACGCTCATGGCCAAGGCCATCGTCGAGGCCACCACCAACTTCCGCGACCCTGAGATCCTGGCCAAGGTGAGCCGGGGCTTGGGCTCGGCCATGCCGGGCCTCGAGATCAACTCGCTCGAGACCAAGCTCGCCGAGCGCGGCTGGTAGTCGGGGCGACGGCGAGCCTCATGGCGGCAAAGTCGAGCGAGCCCCCGGGTGCCGGTGGTGGAACGCTCATCGGGCGCGCCCGTGATCGGCATCCTGGCTCTCCAGGGGGCCAGCGGCCTGCACTTCGAGGTACTCGAGGGGCTCGGAGCCATGGCGGCCGAGGTGCGCACACCCGCTGATCTCGACGGCGTCGACGCCCTGGTCATCCCCGGCGGGGAGTCGACCACCATCTCCAAGCTGCTCGAGCTCAACGGCCTGTTCGAGCCGTTGCGTCAACGCCTGGCCGACGGCCTACCCGCGCTGGGTACCTGCGCCGGGATGATCCTGTTAGCCGAGGCGATCCTCGACGGTCGTGACGACCAGCGCAGCTTCGGCGCCATCGACATCGATGTGCGCCGCAACGCCTTCGGCCGCCAGATCGACTCGTTCGAGGCCGACCTGGCGGTGCGGGGTCTCGACGGCCCGCTGCACGCCGTGTTCATCCGGGCGCCATTGGTCGAGCGGGTGGGCGACGGCGTCGAGGTGCTGGCCACCGTTGACGACCGAGCGGTCTGTTGCCGCCAGGGCCCGGTCATGGTGTCGTCGTTCCATCCGGAGCTGTCGACCGACACCCGCCTGCACGAATTGTTCCTGGCCTCGGTTGGTGCCGTCGCCGCTACCCGAACCTATCGATCCGAAATGAGAGAGGGGAACTGATGTCCGGTCATTCCAAGTGGGCCACCATCAAGCACAAGAAGGGCGCCGCCGACGCCGCTCGGGGCAAGCTCTTCGCCAAGCTGATCCGCCAGGTGGAGGTTGCGGCGCGCACCGGCGGGGGCGATATGGACATGAACCCCACGCTGCGCACCATGTACCAGAAGGCTCGCAGCGCGTCGGTGCCGCTCGACACCATCGAGAAGGCCATCAAGCGGGGGACCGGTGACCTCGAGGGCGTCGTCTACGAGCCCATCACCTATGAGGGCTACGCCCCTCACGGTGTGGCCATCCTCATCGACGTGCTCACCGACAACCGCAATCGGGCGAGTTCCGACATCCGCACCGCGCTCAAGAAGAACGGCGGGTCCATCGCCGAGCCGGGTGCGGTGTCGTGGCAGTTCGAGCGAAAGGGCATCGTGACGGTGCCCCGCTCGGTGGACGAGGACGACATCATGATGGCGGCCCTCGACGCCGGCGTGGAAGACATCGCCGACGAGGGCGACACCTGGCGGGTGACGTGCGCCCCGACCGACGTGCATGCCGTGGAGGCGGCCCTGGTCGACGCCGGCATCACGGTGGAGTCGGCCGATTCGACCATGCTGCCCACGTCCACCGTGTTGTTGGACAGCCCCGAGGCGGCCAAGTCCGTACTGCGGGTGATCGACGCCCTCGAAGAGGACGACGACGTGCAGGACGTATACGCCAACTTCGACATCCCGGATGCCGTCATGGAGGCCGTCGCCGGCTGACCGCGGGTCGGGGTCCCGTCGTCGTACGGAGGAAGCTGGCTGAGCGAGAACAGGTCCCGGAGCGTCCGGCTACCCCAAACCGTCCAAGATCAGAGCCGTGGCCCTGGGTCTCGTTTCGGTCCGGCGGTGCAGCCTCCCTCAACCTGATCCCGGCGGCCGGGCTGCACCCGAGCTCCGGTCAGGCCGGCGATGTCTTCCTCGACAGCAGCAAGGACCGGGAAGTTGCCCCAGTCGAGCAGCAGGTGCGAAGCCAACCCGCCTCGTGGACGACGACTTGCTGTTGCTCATTCCACGAGCCGTCGGGCGCACCGACCGGTGGGGCGCAGGCAGGCGATCGGCGAAGCGGCCGGGCATGATGTGGCAGTGAACCCGTACCTTACGCGGGCGCTGTGACACACGAAGCGGTCACTACGCTGTGGTCTCCGTCCAGGATGAGGAGTGAGCCGATGACGATGCGCGAGAACTGCCGACACTACGAGTCGCGCACCTATGACAACGGCGAGACGGCTCGCTTCTGCGTGCTCGATCTCGCCCCCGAAGCCCCATGGCGGTGCCCCGACGACTGTCCCAAGTTCGAGGTGAGCGCCAACGACGGCAGCTTCGAGATGGGGTCGCTCGAGACCACGCCGGTCGAGGACGAACCCGACGACGATCCCGACGACATCGCCGCCGTGCTGCGCGACGCGGAGGAGATCGTCAACGCGGGCGAGCCCGAGATTGTCGGGGAGTTCGAGGGAGCCTCACGGCCCAAACGCGGGTGGAAGTTCTGGAAGAAGCCACCCGACGACGGCGAGTTCCATATGAGCCAGCGCTGACATCCCTACCCTGACGTCTCCACCCAACGGGCCGTGAACGCTCGACGCTTGCGGTGCGGCCTACTACCCCGTGGCGCCCGCCGCCATGGGCAGGACGCCGAGGACCCCGCCGCAGATCTGCAGCGCGCCGGCGATCGTGATCGAGTCGGTCTCGTCCGGTGGGTAGATCAGCACCGACGTCGACATCGGGCCGCACTGGGTGGGGTCGATGGCGTTCTGGGTGTCCACGATGGTATGGGCCGCCGCCTTCGGTGCCAGCGTGATCGACACCACCGTGCCCGGGTCGCGGGTGGCCGGTACGCCCAGGATGGCGCCCGACGCATCGAGCAGCGACACACCCGGGTAGCCGGTCACGACGCAGGTCCGGGTGCCGGTATTGGTGAGGCTCAACGGGGTGAAGATGCTGCCCGCCCCTCCCTGCGCGGGTTGCAGGGCGGCGCTCAGCTCGCTGGTGTGGCAACGAGTCGATGCCGGTGACGACGTGACCGGCGTTGATGAGGCCGGGGCGGAGCCCCCGGTGGACGTCGACGGTGAGGTGGGCGAGGGCGACGCCGGCTCGCTGGAGCTGGTCGTGGCGGTTTTGTCGCTACTGCAGGCGCTCAGCCCGAGGCAGACCAATGCGGCCACGAGCAGCCCGCTCACCACTGTTCCGGTCTGACTGAGGGTTTGTCGTTCCATGGACGCCGGTTCTACTTCAGCGACCGCGCCAGGAGGTGGACGTCCCCGGTCGAGCTGGGCGGAACCCGTCCCGCTGGCAATGTTCGATTCCGATTCCGACCAGCGCTCCGACCCCGGTAGGGTCGGAGCGATGCGATCACAACGGTGGAATCGGCAATGGGGAAGACGCGGATGACGGTTGCCGTCGGCGCCCCGGCGCCCTCGTTCACCCTGCCGGGGGTCGAGCTGTCGCCTGACGGATCCACGTCGTCGCGCCGCGAGTTCACCTTGGCCGAGCTCGCCGGCCAGCCCGCGGTGCTGGTCTTCTATCCCGCTGACCACTCGCCGGTGTGCACCGTGCAGCTGCAGACGTACAGCCACGACATCGGTGAGTTCGCCGGGGTCGGGGCTCAGGTGCTGGCCATCAGTCCCCAATCGGTCGACGAGCACGAAGGCTTCGCCGCCGAGCACAATCTCGCCTTCCCGCTGCTGGCCGACGAGGGCAAGCACGTGGGGGAGGCCTACGGGATCCTCGGGCCGCTCGGGTTCTATCGACGCTCGATCTTCGTGGTCGATGCCGAGGGCATCGTGCGCTACGCCCACCGGGCCACGGCGGGCCTGACGTTCCGCCCCGTCGACGAGATCGTCGACGCCGTCCAGGCCCTGCAAACGACCTGACTCAGGCTTCGTTGGCCACGCCCAGGAGCCGGGCCCGGGTCAGCGAGCGCATGCCCGAGAACAGCAAAGCGAAGCCGATGGCCCAGGCGACGGCGCCCATCACGATGGACACGCCCACTGCCGCACCGCCGAACAGCGCCCCGGTGGACTGGCCGTAGGCGATGAGGATCAGGGGGAACGTGATGAGTCCGGCGGCCTGTTGGGCGGCTGCTGTGCTCTTGACCCGGGCCGATAGCCGCAGCACCAGCGACAGGGCGATGAGCAGGAACGGTGGCAGCACCCACAAGATGAGCAGCCACCACGACGGGGTAGGGAAGAACCAACCCCCGGCGTCGGGGCCGACGATGAGGTTGACCATCAAGGAGTAGAGCCCGAAGCCGACCACCGTCGTGAGGTAGCCCGGGATGAGGCTGGCGATGAGCTTGCCCAGGTAGATCTCCTTCACCGTGGCGGGCGAGTGGGCCAGGAACTCACCCGTGCCCCGCTCGCGCTCGCCCACGATCGAGCTCGACCCGACGGCGGTCGAGATGGTCAGCGGGACGATCACCGCGATCGGCGCCAACAGGTACACCGCCAGCACGTAGGAGACCTTGGTCCCGGCGTCGGCGCCCTGGGGCACAGCCGCCTGTGCGGCCTCGGGGAGCAGCTGCAGCGCCTGGGACACCTGCTGTACGGCGCCGACGTTGCCGATGCTGTTGATGATCGACAACAAGATGGTGGGGATCACCACGAAGAAGATCCCGCCCAGCAGCATCATCGGCACCCAGAAGTCCTTGGACTGTGCCAGGTGCTTCAGGTCAGTGCGCATCACCGTCATCATGCGGGAGTAGTTCATCGGGTCACCTCGGGGAAGACGCCGAGCCCTTGGCCGGCGTCGGGCGCCCGCCGTTCCCGACGGATGGCGAAGTACAGGTCCTCGAGCGACGGGTTGAACGGATCCACCCGGGTCAGCCGGACCCCGGCGGCCACCAGCGCCGCTACCAGCTCCGGCACCCGACGGACGTCGTCGACCTGGAGCTCCGAGACGCCTTCGCGCCGGTCGAGGCCGAGCACCCCCTCCATGCCCCACAGCAGGTCGAGTTGGTCGGGATCCTCGGCATCGAGCCGGACGACGTCGCCCGGCCAGTAGCGGCGGGTGAGCTCAGCCTGGGTGCCGTGGATGAGGTCGGTGCCGTTCTCCAGCACCACGATCTGATCGGCCAGGCCCTCCGCCTCCACCAGCAGGTGGGTGCACATGACGACGGTCCGAGCCTCGCCGGTCATGTCCCGGATGAGGTCGAGCACGGCGTGCGACGACTCCGGATCGAGGCCCGAGGTCGGCTCGTCGAACAACAAGAGGTCGGGGTTGTGCAGCACCGCCCGGGACAGCGCCAGGCGCGTTTTCATGCCCGTCGAGTACCCACCCACCTGTTGGTCGAGGGCGTCGACGATGCCGAAGCGACCGGCCGCCTCTCGGATCTGTTTGGTGGCATTGCGGCCGAGGCCGTAGAGCTCGGCCGAGTACGACAGGTTGTCCCAGCCCGACAGGCGGTCATAGAGCGCCGGCTTGGCCGACACCACGCCGCAGCGCCGCCGCACATCCTCACCGAAACGGTCGGGGTCGAAGCCGAACGTCCGCACGGTGCCCCGGTCGGGCGTGAGGGCGCCGGTGATGATCCGGATCGCGGTCGTCTTGCCGGCGCCGTTGGGGCCGAGCAGGACGGTGATGCGACTCTCGGGCACGAGGATCGTGACGTTGGACAGCGCCGGCACGCGACCGAACGACTTGCTCACGTCACGGATCTCGACGACGAGCCGTGCCGGCGTCTGCCCGTGAGCGGGCCGGGGGTCGGAGCCCGGGGCGGGCGTTGGGGGGGTAAGGGGCGAGTTGGGTGCGGTGGTGGCCGTATCGGAAGGGGTCACAGGTACCTCATCGGCAGTCCGGGGGCCGGCTCAAGCGGCTGGTGGTGACGAGGGGGTCCACCGACCCGCCGGGCCCGATGGATAGGGTCGTACGCGTGTTCGTCGTGGGGATCGATCCGGGGTTGTCGCGCTGCGGCTACTGCGTGCTCGAGACCGGCCCCGGAGGCCGCTCCCGGGCCGCGGCGCTGGGGGTGCTGACCACCCCACCGTCGGACCCGGTGCCCGTCCGCCTGGCGGAGCTGCAACGTGAGCTGCGGGCCCTGTTCGACGAATTCGCCCCCATCGCCCTCGCCGTCGAGCGGGTCTTGTTCCAGGTCAATGTGCGCACCGCCATGTCGGTGGGCCAGGCCAGCGGGCTGGCCATGGCCGAGGCGGCCAACCGGGGCTGCGAGGTGGTGCAGTACTCGCCCAATCAGGTCAAACAGGCGGTGGCCGGTCACGGCGCCGCCGACAAGGAACAGGTGCAACGCATGGTCCAGACGCTGCTCGGCCTGGCCGAGATCCCGAACCCTCCCGATGCGGCCGATGCCGCCGCCATCGCTCTCTGCCACGTAGCGATGGCCCCCATGGCCCGGGCCGCGGCCGAGGCCGAGGCCACCACCACGGGGCGGGTGCGGTGATCGGCTCGCTGCGAGGCACGTTGGCGGACCGCTCCGGCACCGGCGAGGTGCTGATCGAGGTCGGCGGCGTGGGCTACCGGGTCACGGTGACCCCCACCACGGTCGTGGAGTTGGGCGAGCCCGGCACTGACGTCTTCGTCCACATCCATCACCACATCCGTGAGGATGCCCAAACGCTCTACGGCTTCCTCACCCGGGACGAGCGGGACGGGTTCGAAGCGCTGCTGGGCGCCCATGGCGTGGGCCCCGCTCTGGCGCTGGCCATCTTGTCGGTCCACGGGCCCGACGCGCTGGCCCTCGTCATCGCCGAGGACGATGTCGATGCCCTCTGCCTGGTCCCCGGCGTGGGCAAGAAGACCGCCGCCCGCCTGCTCATCGAGTTGAAGTCCCGCCTCCGGGTGCCCACCCTCGATGCCGGGTCGAGCGCGCCCACCGGTCCCACCGGCAGCCGCGGGCGCCTGTCGGCCCGCTCCGACGTGCGCGACGCCCTGGCCAATCTGGGTTACGGCCCAGATGAGGTTGCCGCCGTTGTGCGGGAGCTGCCCGACGACGAGGACGTGTCCGTATTGTTGAAGCAGGCGCTGCAGCGCCTGGCGGTGAGCTGAGCGGAGCTGAGCTATGCGCGACGAGCTACTGAATCCCGAACCCATCCCCGACGATGTCCTGGCCGAGTCGCTCGAGCAGTTCATCCACGACGACACACTCAACGACGAGGGTGGCCTGCGGCCCCGCCGGTTGGACGAGTTCGTCGGCCAGGCCGAGCTCAAGGAGCACCTCGAGATCATCCTCGAGGCCGCTCGTCGGCGAGGCCAGGCGGTGGATCATCTCCTGTTCGCCGGGCCCCCGGGGCTGGGCAAGACGACCCTGGCCGGCATCGTGGCCGCCGAGATGGGAGTGGGCCTGCAGATCACGTCCGGTCCCGCTCTCGAAAGGGCGGGCGACCTGGCCGCCATCCTCACCCGACTCAGCGAGGGTGATGTGTTGTTCATCGACGAGATCCACCGCCTGTCGCGCGCCGTCGAAGAGGTCCTGTACCCGGGCATGGAGGACTTCAAGCTGGACATCGTGCTGGGCAAGGGCCCCGCCGCCCGCTCCATCCGCCTCGACCTGCCCCGCTTCACGCTGGTCGGCGCCACCACCCGCACCGGGCTCATCACCGGGCCCCTGCGCGATCGCTTCGGGCTCGTAGCCCGACTCGACTACTACGAGCCGGCCGATCTCAAGGCCATCGTCGAGCGCGCCGCTGGCATCCTGGGGGTCACCATCGACTCCACCGGCGCTGGGGAGATCGCCCGCCGAGCCCGCGGCACCCCCCGCATCGCCAACCGCCTGCTGCGGCGCGTGCGCGA
>DHIQ01000279.1:3071-3269 GCA_002403895.1 Candidatus Neomicrothrix sp. UBA4742 | reverse complement strand
GATGGCCGGGGTGTGCAGTCGCCGCTCGGATCCCGCGGGGCTGGGCATCGGCATCCATCCGTCGCCGAGCTCGACCGCCCGGCGGATGGCGCGGCGGCTGTTGCCACCGATCCAGATGGGTGGCCCGGGCTGTTGAGTGGGGGCAGGCAGCATCGTGTTCCCCGGCGCGCGCCATCCCCGTCCGGCGGCGGTGACGCT
>DHIQ01000279.1:2117-2760 GCA_002403895.1 Candidatus Neomicrothrix sp. UBA4742 | reverse complement strand
TCGAACTCGGGCTCGAGGTAGCCGGCGCCGACGCCCACAATCACACGCCCGTTGGAGAGCGCGTCGAGGGAGGCGACGGCCTTCGCCGAGTGGAAGGGGTTGCGGTAGGCGAGGACCAGCAGGTTGGTGTGGAGGCGCAGCCGGGTCGTTGCCGCGGCGGCGAAGCTGAGCGCGACGAACGGGTCGAGGGCGTGGTGGCCGCCGGTCGCGAGCCAGCGGTCCGACGGGAAGGGATGGTCGGTGACGAACACGGCGTCGAAGCCGGCCGTCTCCGCCGCCACGGAGACCTGGGCGATGCCGTCGGCGGTGGCGACGTCTCGACCGACGTGGTGGGTCGGCAGTCCGAGCGACACCTTCACGCGTCGCCCTCCGGGTCGGGCACGCCGAACGAGAACGCCACCCGGTCCAGGGTGAGAGCGGCGGCCGGGAGGTCGACACCGAGCTGGTCGGCGAACGCCACCGTGACCTGCAGGTCCTTCGTGGCGAGCGCGACGAGCGGCGCGACATTGTCGGAGTACACGGCGTCGCCGCCGGGGACCGACAGGAGGTCGCGCATCATGGGGCTGAGCGCGCCGGTGTGGTCGAGGATCTGGTTCAGCTGCTCGAGGTCGGTCCCGGCGGCCGCGGCGAGCTGTCGTCCTTC
>DHIQ01000279.1:0-1953 GCA_002403895.1 Candidatus Neomicrothrix sp. UBA4742 | reverse complement strand
CCGGCGCCGCGGTCGCCGAGGTGGAGGACCAGGTCACCGACGGCATCGAACACGGGCCGGGCCCGCTCGAACGCGACGGTGGGGCCGCCGACCATCACGCACAGCGTCGCGTCGCGAGCGCCCTTGACACCACCGCTGATCGGGGCGTCGAGCACCTCGACCCCGGCTGGTGCCTGGTCCGCGATGGCGTGGATCGTGTCGGGATGCACGGTGCTGTGGACCGCCACCACCGTGTCGGGGGCCGCGCCGGCGAAGACACCGTCGGGCCCGCTCATGGCCGCGTCGACTTGGGACCCGTCGAGCACGGTCACGCAAACGACGTCCACGTCGGTGGCGGCGTCCGCCGCCGAGCCTGCGGGCCGGGCCCCGCCTTCGGTCAGCGGCGTCAGCGCGTCGGCGCGCACATCGAAGACCGCCACGTGGTGGCCCGCCCGTTGGGCGTTCTGAGCCATCGGGGCGCCCATGTTCCCGAGGCCCACGTAGGCCACCCTCACGCCGAGCCCGTCCGCGCGACCGAGCCCCGGGCGTCCGGTCCCCACTGGCGGCCGGCGCCTGTCCCGAGACCTCGATTCCCGTTTACGATCGCCGGATCGTAGAGCCGGACCGCAACGGTGGGCTCAGAGGTTCGACCGAGGAGGGCACAGGTGGGGTTCACGCGGGCCGAGATCGAGGACGCATTCCAGCACTTCCAGGAGGCGGCGGACCGGTCGGCCAAGAGCGGCGACTGGCACGAATGGTCGGAATGCTTCACCGAGGACGCCGACTACTACGAGCATCACTACGGGAAGATGCACGGCCGCCAGGCCATCTACGAGTGGATCCAGTCGACCATGAGCGACCCGTCGGTCTCCGACATGCGCAACTTCCCCATCGACTGGTACGTGATCGACGAGGGCCGAGGCTGGGTCCTGTGCTCGGTGTGGAACGAGATGGACGACCCCGGCGACGGCTCCCTGCACCGTGAGTACAACTGGACCATCCTCCACTACGCCGGTGGGGGGCTGTTCTCCTACGAGGAGGACATGTACAACCCCGTCGAGTTCGGGCGGATGGTCAGCGGCTGGCACGAAGCCAAGCAGCGCCTGGCCGAGGCCCCCAAGAACTAGAACGTGTTACATTTTTAGGACGGCGTCGGTACGATCCGACCGGCCCGCCACTCACAGCCCAGGGGGAACGATGGAGTTCGGCATCTTCAACAGCCTCTACACACCGCACCAGGCGTATGAGGCCGAGGCCGACCAGTGGGCCGTCGAGGCGCAACGACTCCGCAACGAGGTGACCTGGACGAAGGCCGCGGACCGCGCCGGGTTCAAGTACAGCTGGGCCACCGAGCACCACTTCCTGACCGAGTACTCCCATCTGTCGTCCAACGAGGCGTTCCTCGGCTACCTCGCCGGGGTGACCGAGCGGATCCACATGGGGAGCGGGATCTTCAACATCACTCCCCCGGTCTGTCACCCGGCCCGGGCGGCCGAGAAGGTCGCGATGCTCGACCACCTCTCCGGGGGCCGGTTCGAGTTCGGGGTGGGCCGCGGCTCCTCATCGACCGAGCAGCGCGGCTTCGGAATCACCGATCCCGAAGAGACCAAGGCCATGGTCGACGAGGTGCTCCCCGAGTTCAAGAAGATGTGGCGCGAGAACGAGTACAGCTTCAACGGCAAGTACTTCTCGCTGCCGCCCCGCAACGTGCTCCCGAAGCCGTTCAGCGATCCGCACCCGCCGATGTGGGTCGCGGCGGGGAACCCGAGCACGTTCGAGAAGGCGGCGCGCCTCGGCCTCGGGGTGCTGTGCTTCACCACCGGATCGCCCGAGACCCTCAAGCCCCTCATCGAGGTGTACAAGAACACCATCGACAAGGCCGAGCCGGTCGGTGAGTACGTCAACAACAACGTCATGGTCACGAGCCAGATGCTGTGCCTCGAGGACGGTCAACGCGCTCGAGACATCGCCTGC
>DHIQ01000179.1:20495-33652 GCA_002403895.1 Candidatus Neomicrothrix sp. UBA4742 | reverse complement strand
TTCCACAACATGGCCCTGATGTCGCCCGCGACGACCACCGCCGACGTCGACCGCCACACCGAGGTGTTTGCCGCAGCGGTGGCGGAGCTGACCGGTTAGGCCACGGTGGGACGCCGGTTGGCGAGGTAGGCCAGCGCCGCTTGATAGAGCCCGACGAGCAACACCGTGAAGAACAGGCCCCACCAGCCGTTGATGAGGAAAAACAGGATCAGCACGCCGAGCACGGCACCGGCCCAGCGAGCCTCGACCACGTGCCCTTGCAGCCAGGTCAGCGCCTTGGGCTGGTTGGCGGGGTCGACCCGTCCGGTGATGGCCCGGAACCCATGGACGGTCCCCCGGCGAATGGCGACCGCCAATCGGCTGCCACCGGTCAGGAAGGCGATGAGGGCCACGGCCAGACCGATGGCCACCAACGCGTCGGTGATCAGGTGCAGGCGATTCACCATGGTGGTGACCGTCGTACGCGCCGCCAAGCGGGCCTGCGGGTCGGTGATCAGGTCCAGCACCTGCCCCTTGATGGCGTTGATCACCGCCGCGGCCAGGGCGATCGCCACCACCGTTCCCAGACCGAGCACGATCAGGATCCGCCGTCGATCGAGGGCGAGGGCGATGGTGGCGATGAGCAACAGCACCGTCGCCACCACGAGGCCGATGGTGATCTTGTCGAACAGCGACACGGCATCCTGGGCGGCCTTGAGCTTATCGCTCTGGAAGACGGTGATGACCCCGAAGGTCGGTGGAGCGGTGCGACCAAGCGCCGTGGAGAGCTGCTGTCGCGCCTCGTCGACCGGCGTGTCGACCGTGATGTCGGGGACGGTCGAGGCGTCGCCCAAGAGGCCGGGCGCCTTGCCCTGGATGAAGCGAAGGGCATCGGCGATGAGCGGAAGGAGGTTCAGCTGCACGGTCCCGCCGTCGGTGAGGACCGCCTTGGTGTCGCCCCGGAGGACTTTGACCGCCCGCGAATGGAGCCGTCGGTTCGCCTCGACCCAGAACGTCTTGAACGTGTCGGTCTGCAACAACTCGGCCACGGTGCGCTCCACGAATTGGCCCACCGCCGCGGTAAGCGGAGCCGCCAGAACCTTGGCCTTGTCGGGCAGCGCGTTCTCGGCCAACTGCTGGGCGTTGATCACCGTCAACAGCTGGGTCGTCACTTCCTTGGCCAACGCGTCGGTCACGTCCGGGTTGCTGGCCAGCGGAGCAACGGCGTTGACCCACGAGTCGGTGTTGAGCAACGTGCGGTGGGCCCACACCCCCACCGAGCTGGTCAGGATCGACAGGCAAGTGAGCACCGCCAGGACGTACACCCCCACTCGACGCCATCGGGGACCCACACCGGGAACAGCCCGCTCGGTCCGTTTCGAGGCCTTGGCGGTCTCCGAGGAGTCCGGGAGATCAGCAGTCATTGGGCACCACCTGAGGGTTTGTGCGCGCCAATGCACGCCGTCGGACAAGCGTAGCCAGGACCCCCCTGACCGGGCGGCGCATGATCCGCTTCGGCGCCGCGATCAGATCGTCAACACCGTGCGGACGCCCCGACTCGAGCGGAGGTCGTCGAGCGCCTCGTTGATCTCGTCCAGGGGTCGGCGGGTGGTGATGAGCGCCTCGAGATCCAGTCGACCGCTCTTCCACAAATCGATCAGGCGCGGGATGTCCCGGAGCGAGTTCACGCCCCCCAGTAGGCATCCCACCAGCTTCTTCTCGGTGAACGCGAACAGCGCCGGCGAGTCGATGACCAACGATTCCTCCAACGGAGGCACGCCCACCATCACGGTGAGGCCGCCGGAGCGGGTGGCGGCCAGCGCGTCCACGACCAACGACGCGCGGCCCACGGCGTCGAAGGCCACGTCCACGCCGACCTCGGTGATGGCCTGCACCGCGGCCACGAGGTTCTCCGTTGTCGGATCGATGGCGTGGGTGGCCCCCAGACGAAGGGCCACCTCTCGGCGCTCGGCGACTGGGTCCGAAACGATGATGGTGGTCGCCGCGGCCAGCCGCGCCCCCTGCACCACCGAGAGGCCAACGCCGCCCAGGCCGAGCACCAGCACGGTGTCGCCCGGTTGGACGTCGGCGGTGTTGAGCACCGCCCCCACCCCGGTCTGCACCGCGCATCCGACCACGCAAGCCACCTCGAGGGGGACGTCGTCGGGGATCTTCACCGCCCCCGTCTCCTGGGTGATGACGACCTCGGCGAACGCCGCCACCCCCAGGCCGCGGTACACGGTGGCGCCCTGGCGACTGAGTCGGGTCCCACCGTCGGGGTGCGTCGAGGTGGCCAGGGCGAGGCTGTTGGTGCAGATGCTGAACTCGCCCCGCAGGCACCAATAGCACTGACCGCACGGCGGGCACGGGGTGAGCACGACATGATCACCCGTCTGCAACCGGGTCACTCCCGGCCCGACCGCGTCGACCACCCCGGCCGCCTCGTGGCCGAGGACGATCGGGGTCATGGTGGGCATCGCCCCATCCACCAAGCTCAGGTCGCTGTGGCAGACCCCGCAGTGGGTGACCCGCACCGCCACCTCGCCCGGCCCCGGCGGTTCCACGTCGATGTCGTCAACCACCCGCAACGGTTCGGCTGAGGACTCGAAGATGACTGCTCGCATGGTTCCCCCCGGGTCTCGTGTTCGGGCAACCTAGCCTGACCTCCCGAGCCCATGGACCGGGGCACCGAGTGGGGGATCGGCTGGTCCCCCGGCGTGGAATGATGCGACGGTGACGTCCATCGAACCCTCCCTCCTCGAGACCGCCGTCGACCTCGTTCGCGAGGCCGGCGAGCTCACCCTGACCTGGTTCCGCTCGGCCTCCCTGGAGATCGAGCGCAAGCACGACGGAACACCGGTGACCCAGGCCGACAAGGCGGCCGAGCGCTTCCTGCGGGAACGGATCCAGGCCCAGTTCCCCGACGACGCCATCATCGGTGAGGAGGAGGCGGACGTCGAGGGGTCGAGCGGCCGCACCTGGATCATCGACCCCATCGACGGCACCAAGGCCTTCACCCATGGCGTACCCCTCTACACGAATCTGCTGGCCATCGACGACGGCGAGGGACCCGCGGTCGGGGTCATCAACATGCCAGCGTTGGGTGAGACGGTCTGGGCCGGTCGGGGCCTCGGATGCTTCGCCAACGGCGAGGTGACGCGGGTGAGTAGCCGCGGCGAGGTGGCCGGCTCGTACTTGTCGAGCTGCGGCTTCGACTACTGGACCGACGCCATGCTGCGGGCGGCCCACGAGACCGGCGCGGCCCTGCGGACGTGGGGCGACGGCTACGGGTACGCGCTGGTTGCCACCGGCCGGGTGGACGCCATGTGCGACCCGCAGGTCGCGCTGTGGGACGTCGCCCCCATGCCCGTCATCTTGCGCGAAGCCGGTGGCCGGTTCACCGACCTCGAAGGGGCGGAGACCGCCGCGGGCGGCACTGGGCTGGCCACGAACGGCCTCTTGCACGACGAGTGGTTGGTCCGCTTCGCCGGCCTGCCCCGCCACTGAGCCCAGGACTGGTCGACCGCGACGCTCCTGCGGTCCCTCGAGCCGCCACGATGCGCTGCCCGGCGTCCATGGCGGTACTCTCCCTCTTTGGCACTCCACCAGGCGAACCGCCCCCCGGGAACCAATGCCATGCGCGCGACGACTATCTCCTCATGAACTGCCACCAGAGCCGTGACGACTCCCCCGCCGACCAGGTCGGCTCGGGGCTGCGTCCGGCATGAACGGCTCGCTCCGGCGCCGGATGGCGCGAGGACTCATCGCCGTGGGGTTGGGCCTCGGGCTGGTGGTGGCGTCGGCCGGCACGGCCAGTGCCCACGCCGAGGTCGAGTCGTCATCACCGACTGACGGCCAGCGACTGACGACGGCACCCACCCAGGTCAGCATCTTGTTCAGTGAGCCGGTCACGACTGATCTGGGCGGGGTGCGGGTGGTCAACGCCAGCGGCGAGGGCGTCGACGCCGGTCAAACCAACGGATCGGGCACGTCCACCCTGAGTGTGGGTCTGAGCAGCGGCCTGGGCGACGACACCTACGTGATCTCCTACCGGGTGGTGTCGGCCGACAGCCATCCGGTCAAGGGGTCGATCGTGTTCACCGTGGGCAATGGGGCCACGGCTGACGTGCGCTCCCTGGTCTCGGGCAGCGCAGGAGGCGACAAGAGCTTCGAGGTCCTGGGCTGGCTATCACGCTTCCTGGCCTACGCCGGCGGGCTGGCCGCCGCGGGGCTCGTCTTCTTCCTGTTCTTCATCCACGACGGGGGTCCTGAAGCCGCCCAGCTGGCCCGCTTCACGCGGGTCGCGGCCTTCGTCGGCATGGGGGGCGCCCTGGGCACGGCGGCAGCCCAAGCAGCGCTGGCCACCGGGCGAGGCTGGTCGGGAGTCTTCGACCTCAGCGTGTTGCACACGGTGCTCACCAAGAACCTGGACTGGGCCACCGCGGTGCTGATTGGTGGGCTGGCCCTCGTGTTGCTCTCCCTCGAGCTCGTCGGGACGACGGCCCAACGAGGGCTGGCGTTCTACGGCGGCTTGGCCGCGGTGCTGTCGTTCGTGCTCAACGGTCACCCGGACGAGGCCTCCAACCGGCGGCTGGCCATCCTGGCCGATGCCGTCCATGTCAGTGCCGCGGCGGTGTGGCTCGGTGGTCTGATCGGGTTGCTGGTGGTACTGGTCCGTCGCGGTCGCCGGGTCTCCACCCTGGCCGATGCCCCCGGCGACCGTCCGGACGGAGGCGAGGAGGATGCGGCGGCGGCGAGCGATCCCCCGGGACCGCCGGCCGTACCCAGCGGCGAGAGGGGCGGCGGCTCCACGGTCGCCACCAGGGAACTGGCCCCGCCGGTCGCCGCCCTGGATGCAGCGCGAGGCACCGCGACCATTGTGTTGCGCTTTTCCACCACCGCCTTCGTCTCGGTACTGGCGCTGTGGATCGCGGGGGGGACTCTGGCCTGGATCGAACTCGGGAGCCGCGAAGCCTTGACCGGCACGACCTACGGGCGCCTGATCCTGATCAAGATCGGCATCGTGTTGATCGTCGCCGTGGCCGCCGCCTACAACCGGTTCCAGCTGGTACCCACCGTCCTCGACGGGGTCGACGAGGCTGAGGCCACCGAGCTCGACGATGCCGCCACCGCCCGCCAGGCGCTGAGGGTGGCCCGCAAGGCATTGCGCCATCTGCGCACCTCCGTCGCCTTCGAGGCCGTGGCCATCGTGGTCGTCCTCGGTGTCACCGCCGCGCTGGTCAACACCCCGCCGGGGCGCGCCACCACGGCGGGACCAGCCGTCTTCGACCAGACCCAACCGATCGCCACCGGTACTCCGGGAACGACGGTGAACCTGGTGGTGGCACCAGCCAAGAACGGCGAACGAGCCATCCACATCAGCTACTACGACGCCGACCGCCGACCGTTCGACGCGAGCGGCCCGGTCTCCGTCGAACTGAGCCTGCCCGCTGACCAGATCGGCCCCATCAAGCGCGACGCACCCAGCGGCGGTCCCGGCCATTTCTTGATCGACAGCATCCAGATCAGCCCGACCGGCACCTGGCAGATCGATGTGGTCACCAGGCTCGGTGACTTCGACCAGCAGCGGAACACGTTCACCATGCCCATCACCTGATCTCTGCGGGAGTCGATCCGCCACCTTTCGCCCCGCCCGGCCTGCACGGCGGGTTCTCACCCGCCCGACACCGGTCGGACGGTCACACCACCACCTTGGGAGAACGGCCATGACCACCGAGACCCGCTCCGTCCGATCAGGACGGCATTCACGGTGGCGCACGGGGTTGCGCGCGCCCTTGATCGCGCTGGCGGGCGCCGTGGCTCTGCTCGTGGCCGTGGCCGCCCCGGCCTGGGCGCATGTCGATGCGGAGGGAGCCACGGACACCAGCGGCATCACCACGGTCACCTTCTCGTTCACGCACGGGTGTGCCGGTTCACCCACCGCCGCGATGAGCATCCAGTTGCCGGACGGCACCACCGAGGTGACCCCGCAAAACCCCGCAGGGTGGACCTCGACCGTCTCGGCCAAGGTCCTCGACTGGAAGGGCGGCTCGATCCCGGACACCGACAAGGGCGAGTTCGTGGTCTCCATGCGGATCGTGGGCACGAAGGGCACGACCGTGTTCCTTCCGACCAAGCAGATCTGCGTGGTCGGGGAGAACGACTGGCTGGAAAAGACCACCGACCCCGAGGCCGACAACGCCGCGCCGCGGATCGTCCTGACCGAGACGGTGGCCCCTGACACCACCACGACCACGACGACCAAGGGAGCAACCGCCACGACCGGCGCCCCCTCCAGCAGCGGTCCGGCCACCGATGACACCAAGAACAACGTCGGTGTGCTCGTGGGTGGCATCGCTGTCGCCGTCATTGCCATCGGGGCCCTGGTGTTGTACCTCCGCAACCGGCGGCCGAAGACCCCGACTGCCGGCACCCCAGGCCCCGGGGCCCCGGGTACTGATGACCCGAGTGGCGCAACGCCGCCCCCGACGTCACCCTGAGGCGCTCGTCGGTCCTGTCCGTCGCCTGAAGTCAGGCCCGATCGGGACCATCGGAGCGGACATGCTCCACGTGGGCCATGGCCTCGCGCAGCTGCTCGATCCACTCGCCCTGATGACGGCTCACCAGGCGAACGCACCAGGCCAACGCCTCACTCCGGCTCCGGGCGACGCCGGCGTCGATGAGCGTGTCGAGCACGGCCCGCTCGTCCATGCGCAACCGGGTCATGGCCGGGACGCTCTGGGTGGTGAAGCGCTCCTCTGCCTCCCCGCAGCCGGCACCCCAGGACACCTTGCGGCCCCACAGGATCTCGGCCTCATCGGCGATGCGCATCCGTTGCTCCCGGGTGTCCTCCCTGAACCCGGCGATCCGGGCGTGGCAGGCCACGGCCTTCTGGGTCTCGTCTTCGAGGTTCTCCGGTTCGGGCAGGCGCCCCACCACGAGGATCTCGTCCCGGTCCGCCGACACCACGGGGACTCCAGCGAACCACGAGTCGGGCAGGCGCCCCACGAACCAGCTCTGGACTTCGGTCAACGACCACACGGTCTTCTGCCTCATGAATTACACCATTACAGACTTACATGCTGAAGGCAAGGCTCTTGTCCCGACCGCCCGTACCGCTCTGCTCGGCCCGACCCGACCGACAACGACAAACGGCGCCGACCCGAAGGTCGGCGCCGTTCCCGGGCGGTGCAGGCTGTGAGCCGGTCAGACCTCGACGCGGTCCCGCTGGTCCAGCCGGCTGTGCCAGGGGCTGGCATCGGAAATCGCACTGGCGTAGGTGGCCTTGCGGCGGGCAACCCGGCCGATGGTCTGGTCGGGAGCGGCGACGGGACCGGCGTACTGAGCCTCAATGCCTTCCTTGAGCATGGCCAGCGCCTCGGACCGCAACTGGGACACGCGGGATTCGGTAACCCCCAGAAAGCGAGCCAGCTCCTGCGACGTGCGGTTCTCGAGGAAGTACCCGACGATTACCAGACGGTGACGCTCGGGCAGGAGGTGGACGGCGTCCCGTAGGTAGGCGTGCAGCTCGCGGGTCTCCAGCTCCTCCAGGGGCTCGACCGCACTCCGATCGCACAGCACGTCGAGAAGGGTGAGGTCTTCCTCGCCCGCGACGGTGACCTCGTGTTCGAGGGCCAACACCACGGAGCGGAACAGTCGGTCCTGCAGGCGAGCCAGCTCCTGGTGAGTCATGCCCAGTGCGTCGGCCATCTCGGCTCCGGAGGGGACACGACCCAGTTCGGTAGCCAGTCGTTGCTCGACCCCCTCGAGCTTGCGGGCCAGGGTCCGCACCGAGCGTGGCGCCCAGTCGGCAGCACGCACGGCATCGAGGATCGCCCCCCGAATGCGCTGCGCTGCGAACCGATCGAAAGGGACCCCCCGCGACTCGTCGTAGCGACGGGCCGCCTCGACCAGACCGAGAGCTCCGGCTCGGGCCAGATCGTCACGATCGACGTGCCGAGGAAAGTGCACGGCCACCTGGAACACTATGTGCTTGACGAGCGGCAAATGCTGCTCGATCAGCTGAGACAGTTCCTGGTTCTCGGACTTCGTCGTGGTGCTCATGGCATCGCCCTCCCTTAGACCAGCGAAGGAAGTTTTCGTCCAGGGATTCACGAAACTTTAGGGAGTCGAGACAATTCCACCCGGAAAATGCTGAGATCTCACGGTTCGTGATCACGTGCCTGACCTGCGGTGACGCGGGGCCGCGTGAACGTGGGCCGTATGACCCACCGAGTGGACTTGGTCAGGTCTGACCCCCGCCAGCGTCGCGCTGGAAGACCGCGGCGCGGACCCCTCGGCGACGCAATTCAGACAAGAACGGCACCGGTTCCACCAACGCCGCCAAGCCGCAGGCTCCGACAGTGAGATGGCGGCCCTGTGCCAGCCACAACGCCGTGAGTGCCGCCACGGCGCCGGCGGCCACCGCTGGTCGATCCATGGCGCCCATCACCGTCACGTCGCGGTTCGTACCCCGGCGACCCCGAACCTCGACGCGGATCGCCCCCGGTCCACCCTCGGGGTGGGGCGGACGCAGCATCGGCAGGCGGGCTGTGAACCGATCTCGACGGGTCGCCGCCACCCGCGCGGTGACCCGGGTGACCCCCGGGAACGGAGGCACCAGCAAAAGGGCGTCGGCCAGCGCGGCCCGGTAGCAATCCTCGGCACCGAGCGGATCCGGGAACCAGCACAACTCGCGCCCGCTTCCGGCCGGGCGCTGCACCCAGCCGCCATCACGCCAGTCGAGCGATTGACCGGCGAGGGCGCGGTGATGTTGGCGAGCGCACTCAGGTCCGCCCGTGCCCACTTTGGCCACATGGATCTCGTCCACCGCATCGAAACGGGCCGCGGCGTGGCCGGCCAGCACACACGAGAGGCCCGGCGCGAAACCGGCGCCGACCGCCACCGGCACACCCCGCTCACGCGCCTCGAGATCGAGGTCGAGCAATCCCCGAACATCGGCGATGGCGTCTGACGTCGAAACCACCGCCTGCCCACAAGCCACCGCGACCCGGGCCGCGGCAACGTGGGTCGATGCGGGGCCGGCCAACACGATGACCTCGGCGTCGATCGAATCCCCGTAGGCGCCAGTATCGATGCGGGCTCCGTCTCCCAGGGACGCGGCGATGGTCTCGAGGCGATCGGACTGATCGTCTCGTAGGAGGACTTCGTCCACACCCTCGGACGACAGCAGTTGGCGCGCCACGCGAGCACCAACCGCCCCCACGCCCAGCACGGCGATTCGAGTCATCGAGGTGACCGCGTCGACGAGACCGCCGAGCAGGTTGCCACCACCACGGCGTCAGCCATGACTCACGGCTGGTCGACGTCGGTCAGCTCGCGCCAGCCGCCCCCCTGAGGCGGAACCCCGCCGGTACCGCGAACCCGCAGTACGGCGGCGATCGCCGCAGCAATTCCCAGAGCGACGAGCGCTCGACGGAGCATCCTCATGACGACCTTCCCGACTGCGGCGCACCGCCGGACGACGGCTCGTGGGGCTAGTTGGAATCGAACCAACGACCTCACCCTTATCAGGGGTGCGCTCTAACCGACTGAGCTATAGCCCCGCTGCGGAGAGCATGGACCGTAGCGTGCCGGACCTGACCGAGGCCACTCCACTTCGCGCCGGGGATCGCCGCCCGTGAGCGGTCAACGGCCGCTCAGGAGGTACGGCGACGAGCGGTCTCCACCTCGATCACTTGAAGACGAAGGCCCCCGGTGAGCTCACTGATGAGGTTGAACAACAGCGCCAAGAGCACGGCGAGAAGGCAAAGGCCACGCGGGCCACGGACCACGGCTCGATACGCCGGACGACACCTCTGGCTCGTCACCCGGCGCGCGCCGGTGAGGGGCGCTCGATCGTTACTCGACGAGTCTAGGAGACACCCACGTCCCGACTCGACCAGGACGACCGGGCCGGGCCCGCGCCGTGGCCCGGGCCCGGCCCACGCGGACGGTTACCTGCGAGAAGCCGTCGGAGACCACCCACGCTTCGAGCGTGCCGCCGTTGGCGCGGGCCTCGATTTCGGCGGCGGCGCGGCCGCCTTCCACTCCCGCCAGCGCGGCCGCGTCCGCCGCAGTGCGAGCTCGCTCCCGATCGACCACCACGCCTCCCAGTTGGGCGACCATGAGCATGGCGGTGACCGCCACCGCCAAGACCACCACCAGCAATGGCACGGCCTGTCCTCGGTCGGCGACGCCCACACCAGCGCGCCTTCCCTCTGAACCCATGGGCACTCCTCACCTGCGGGAACCATCAGGGGGAAGGGTTGGGACCGGGCCGGAGGGGACCCCCGGGCGGCGCCGATCAGTCCTCGTCAGCCTGCAACACGGGGGCCACGGACGCAACGGTGCCGTCCTCACCCACATTCATGACCCGTACCCCGGTGGCATCCCGGCCTTGCGAGGAGATCTCGCGTACCGACATGCGGATCACCACTCCACCCGAGGCGATCACGAAGATCTCATCATCGAGGCCGACCATGAACGCGGCCACGACCACGCCTTTGCGGGCAGTGATCTTGATACCGCGGACGCCCTGTCCACCGCGGCCTTGCCGGTTGAACTTGTCGAGCTGGGTGCGCTTTCCGTAGCCGCCGTCGGTGACCATCAAGATGGCGGAGTCGTCCCGGGCGACGTCGCACGACACGACCTCGTCCTCTGGTTTGAGCTTCATGCCCCGCACCCCGGCCGCGGCCCGGCCCATGGCCCGCACCTCGTCCTCGGCGAATCGGATGGTCATGCCACCCCGGCTCACCATGAAGATGTCGTCGCCCCCGTTGGTGGGGATCACCTTCACCAACTCGTCACCGTCGCGCAGGTTGATGGCGATGAGTCCGGCTCGCAACGACGAATCGTATTCGGTGAACTTGGTCTTCTTGACCTGCCCCTTACGCGTGGCGAAGAAAAGGAAGCGGTTCGTCTCGTAGTCCCGGGTGTCGATGACGGCCTGCACCTTCTCGCTTGGCTGAAGGGGGAGGAGATTCACGATGGCCGTGCCCCGAGCGGTCCGGTCCTTCATGGGGATCTCGTGCGCCTTCAGCCGGTACACCCGGCCGAGATTGGAGAAGAAGAGCAGATAGGCGTGGGCCGAGGTGTGGATGATGTGGTTGACGTAATCCTCATCCTTGAGCTTGGCGCCGGCCACCCCACGACCACCGCGGCCCTGGGTGCGGAAGGCGTCGGCCACCACCGTCTTGATGTAGCCCTTCGCCGTCATGGTGACGACGAGGTCCTCGTCGTCGATGAGGTCCTCGATGTCAAGGTCGCCGACGTCGAAGGTGATCTCTGACGAGCGGGGTTGGACGTATTCGTCACGGACCTCGCCCAGCTCTTCGCGTATGACGGTGCGCAAGCGGCTCTCGTCGCGGAGGATCGCATCGAGCTCGGTGATCGTCTCCCGCAACGCGGCCATCTCCTCATCGAGGCGACTGCGGCCGAGCCGGGTGAGGGTCGACAGTTGCATGTCGAGGATGTGTTCGGCCTGGACCTCGGAGAACTCGAAGGGGGCCGCGATGAGGGCTTCACGAGCGCTCGCCTTGTCGGCCGACGCCCGGATGGCGGCGATGATCTCATCGATCAAATCGAGGGCTTTGATGAGCCCTTCGACGATGTGTCCCCGGGCCCGCGCTTTGTCCAGCCGGAACTGGGAGCGCCGGGTGATGACCTCGACCTGGTGATCGATGTACGCGACCAAGGCGTCACGGAGGTTGAGTGTGCGGGGGACGCCGTCGACCAAAGCAACGGTGTTGACCGCGAAGTTTGATTGGAGCGGCGTGCGCTTGTACAGGTTGTTCAGGATCACCAGCGCCGGGGCATCGCGCTTGAGCTTGAGCACGATGCGCATACCGGTCTTGCCCGATGACTCGTCGTTGAGATCGGCGATGCCGTCCAGGTCGTGGTTGTCAACCAGTTCCTTGACCTTGGTGATGAACTGGTTGGGGCTCACCTGATAGGGCAACGACGTGACCACGATGTAGTCGGTGCGAGGCCCCTCCTCGATCTCGGCCTTCCCTCGCAGGCGGATCGAGCCCTTGCCAGTGCGGTAGGCGTCGAGGATGCCGGCTCGGCCCATGATGAAGCAGCCACTGGGAAAGTCCGGGCCCTTGACGAACGCCATGAGGTCGTCGGGGGTGGCCTCGGGGTTGGCCAGCAGGTGCTGGGTGGCATCGATGATCTCGCCCAGGTTGTGGGGTGGGATGTTGGTGGCCATGCCCACCGCGATCCCCTGGCTGCCGTTGACCAACAGGTTGGGGAATCGGGCCGGCAGCACGACCGGCTCCTGCACCTCACCGGAGTAGTTGTCGATGAAGTCGACGGTGTTCTCGTCGATACCGTCGAGCATCCGCATGGCGATCGGGGCCAAGCGACACTCGGTGTAGCGAGCGGCGGCGGGTGGGTCATCCAGGGAACCGAAGTTGCCTTTGGGGTGGACGAGCGGATGGCGGAGGCTGAAGGACTGTCCCATGCGCACCAGGGCGTCGTAGATAGCGCCATCACCGTGAGGGTGATACTTGCCCATCACGTCACCGGTCACGCGCGCGCACTTCATGGTCGGGCGATCGGGGCGCGCTCCCATGTCGAACATGCCCCACAGGATTCGGCGGTGCACCGGCTTGAGACCGTCCCGCGCATCCGGGAGCGCCCGCGACACGATCACGGACATCGAATAGTCCAGAAAGGACCGTTCCATCTCCTCTTGGATCTCGATCGGCTGGATCCCGCCGAAGTCGCTGCTGATGCCCCCACCGTCGTCGGGAGGAATGATGTCGCTCATGGTGTCCTCGCTGCGTTCCTCAGATGTCGAGGAAACGCACGTCCTTGGCGTTGGTCTGGATGAAGTGCTTGCGGGCCTCGACGTCGTCCCCCATCAACCGGGAGAACACGTCGTCGGCGATAGCCGCGGCCTCGACCTCCACTCGCAGGAGGGTGCGTTTGGTGGCGTCCATGGTGGTCTCGCCCAACTCGTCGTAGTCCATCTCGCCCAGACCCTTGAGGCGCTGGAACTCCCGTTTGTGGTTGGGGTTCTCGGCCAGGAACCCCTCCTTGGCCGCGTCGTCTTTCAGGTAGACCTTCTCGCGGCCGACTACCGTTGAGTACAGCGGCGGCTGGGCGATGTAGACGTGCTCGTGCTCGACGAGATCCTTCATCTGGCGGAAGAAGAAGGTCAGCAGCAGGGT
>DHIQ01000179.1:6975-20322 GCA_002403895.1 Candidatus Neomicrothrix sp. UBA4742 | reverse complement strand
AGAAGAAGGTCAGCAGCAGGGTGCGGATGTGGCTGCCGTCGACATCGGCGTCGCACATCAGGATGATCTTGTCGTAGCGGATCTTGGTGACGTCGAACTCCTCTCCGACGCCGGCCCCGATGGCCGAGATGAGGGTCTGGATCTCGTTGTTCTTGAGCATCCGATCCATGCGGGCCCGCTCGACGTTGAGGATCTTGCCCCGGATAGGGAGAATCGCCTGCACCCGGGGGTCGCGCGCCTGGGTGGCCGACCCGCCGGCCGAGTCGCCCTCGACGATGAACAGTTCGCATTCATCGGGATCACTGCTGCCGCAGTCCTTCAGCTTCTCGGGCATGCCCGCGCCCTCGAGCGCCGACTTGCGTCGGGTGGCGTCGCGGGCCGAGCGAGCGGCGATGCGGGCGTGGGCGGCCTGGGTTGCTTTGGCCACCAACTTCTTGGCCTCGTTCGGGTTCTCCTCCAACCAGTCGGCCAGCCGATCGTTGGTGGCGCGCTCGACGAGTGATCGGATGGAGACGTTGCCGAGCTTGGCCTTGGTCTGGCCTTCGAACTGAGGGTCGGCCATCTTCACGCTGATGATGGCGGTGAGACCCTCGCGGATGTCCTCGCCCTGCAGGTTCTCTTCCTTCTCCTTCAGGAGCGTCTTGGCCCGGGCGTACTTGTTGACGACGTTCGTGAGCGCCTTCTTGAAGCCCTCCTCGTGCATCCCGCCCTCGATGGTGTTGATGCCGTTGGCGAAGGAGTGCAGGCCATCGGTGTTGAAGCCGGTGTTCCACTGAAACGCGACCTCGACCTCCTGCTTGTCCTCGGACTGCTCGAAGTACCCCACCAGCTTGAACAGCGCCTCCTTGGAGGCGTTGAGGTGGCGCACGAAGTCGACGATGCCGCCGTCGTACTTGTAGATGGTCGGAGTGGGATCGCCGCCAGGACGGTCATCGCGGAAGCGAATCTCGAGGCTCCGGTTGAGGAACGCCATCATCTGGAAGCGCTCGAGCAACGCCTGGGTGCGAAACTCGGTGATTTCGAAGACGGTGGGGTCGGGCCAGAAGCGGATGGTCGTTCCGGTGCGCCCGCGGGGGGCGTCGCCCACCACGGCCAGCTTGGTATTGAGCTTGCCGCCCCGTTCGAACTCGATGTAGTGGCGTTTGCCGTCGCGGTCGACCTCGCACTCGAGTCGGGACGAGAGTGCGTTCACCACCGACACCCCAACACCGTGGAGCCCTCCTGAAACCTTGTAGCCCTTCCCCTCGAACTTTCCGCCGGTGTTGAGTTGGCTCAGCACGGCCTGAACCGCAGACATTCCCTCGAGCTTCGGGTCCGTCATGTGGTCGACAGGGATACCACGACCGTCGTCGACGACCTCACATCCGCCGTCGGCCAACAGGGTCACCTGGATGTGGGTGGCATGGCCGGCCATGGCTTCGTCGACCGAGTTGTCGACCACCTCGTAGACGAGGTGATGGAGCCCGCCGAGGCCGGTCGAACCGATGTACATGCCGGGGCGTTTCCGGACGTGCTCGAGCCCTTCGAGAGCGGTGATCGAACTGGCGTCGTAAGAGTCGGTCATCTGGGCCAAGACGCGGCCTTTCAGGAGGTGCTGCGGCGGGATCGGGTGAGGTGTTTCTCGGCGTCAACCAACGGGAAAAAGTGCAGGTCAGGAGCCGGAATCACGATGTCGACAGTCTACCAGCTGGGTGAGACATCCCGGAACATCCCGGCGGGGTCGGCAAGGGCTGTTCAGCGGCCTCCAGCGGGGTTCGCGCCCCGTACCCGGACCTCGATTCTGGTGACCTCGTCAGACCCGGTCGCGGTCGCGATCCGACCGAGGACCTCCGACTCCAGGAACCGGAGTTGCGTGGCCCATCCTGGGTCGGTCACGGTCACCACCAGCACCCGGTCGCGAAGAGTCGCGGGGCGGCAATGAGCGGCAACCTGAGTCCCCACGATATCCCCCCAATCAGCGAAGATCGACGTCGTTACCCCTGCCGATGGAGCTCCGAGGCTACGGACCAGCCGCTCCAAGCTCTCGGCCATGGCCTGAGGCTCCTCACCGGAGGAAGGGAGTGGTTGCCAGGGCATCGCCTGAGTGTGCCATTCCCCGCGAGCCCGCGAAACGATCCTGGTTCTCAAGCCGTCCGGACGCGCCGATTTTCCACGACCAGCACCGCATCGGGATGGGCTTGGCGAGGAAGCCCGGCGGCCGAGCTCAGGAGCGTCTGGCCAGCAGGCAGGCTGGCCAGGAGCGCGGCGCTACGTCCCTCGTCCAGCTCCGAGAACACGTCGTCGAGGAGCAGCACCGGTGGGCTGCCGGCAGCCTCGGTGACCACCTCGTGCGACGCCAACCGCAAGGCCAATGCGAGCGAACGCTGCTCGCCTTGAGAGGCATGGGTGCGAGCCGGGAGGCCGCCCACCGAGAACTCGAGTTCGTCCCGGTGAGGCCCCACCAGGGTCACGCCCCGGCGCAACTCGTCACGGCGGGCGTCGACCAGGGCCTGGTGGAGTCCAGAGGCCATCCAGGTGGACACATAGCGGGCGTTCACCTCCACCTCCCGATGGGCAACCTTGCGGTACGCCGAGCCGAGGGCGGGTCCGAGCCGCTCCAGGAGGGTGACCCGTTCGGTGGTGAGGGCCTCGCCGGCGGCGACCAGCTTGGCGTCCCAGACCTCGAGGGTCGACTCGACGTCCGGCGTGAGCCGCCCCCCAGCCTGGCGCAACAGGGCATTGCGTTGTCGCAACACCCGATCGACTTCGGTCCGCACCGGGTCGAGCTTGGGGCTACTGGAGACCAAGGTGTCGTCGAGGTACGCCCGCCGCTCGGCCGGTCCCCCCTTCACCAACTCGAGGTCGTCGGGTGAGAAGACCGACACCCGCAGGGCCCCGAGCAGGTCACGAGCTCGTGACAAACGCTGGCGGTTGACCTGGACCCGGCTTCGGCCTCCGGGCACGATCTCGGCCTCGATGAGGAGCTCGCGACCATCGCGCTCGCCCTCGGCCCGAACCGTCGCCATAGCCGTCCCCACCCGCACGAGCGCCTCTGTCGGCGCCCCTCGAAACGAAGCCAGGGTAGCGAGATAGCCGACCGCCTCCAGCAGGTTGGTCTTGCCTTCCCCGTTCTCGCCGACGATGACCGTGAGCCCCTCGGAAAGGGTGATGTCTGCCTCCCGGTACGACCGGAAGTCGGTGAGCCAGAGGCGTCGCAGCAACACCCCGGCTAGGAGACCCGGACCGGCATGAGCAGATAAAGGAAGTCGTTGTTGTCGATCGAACGCAGCAGCGCCGGCTTCATGGCGTCCGTCGTCTCCAGCGTGACCTCGTCACCTGGGGTGACTTCGATGCCGGCGATGAGGTACTCGGGGTTGAACGCCACGGTGAGCTCGGTGCCCTCGTACTTGGCATCAAGGCTCTCGTGCGCCTGACCAACCTCCTGGGCGATGGCGACCAACTCCAAACCTTCACCGCTCATGACCAGACGCACCGGTGTGGCGTCCGTAGCCAGGAGGCGCATGCGCCGAACCGCCTCCAGGAGGGCGTCGCGGGCCACCGTGAGCCGGTTTGGTTGGCTGGCCGGGATGAGACCGCGATAGTTGGGGAACTCGCCCTCGATGAGCCGGGTCGTGAGCCGGTCGTTGCCCACCGTGAACGTGGCGTCGCGCTCACCAAGCGTCAGCTTCACTTCCTCGGCGCCGCTCAGTAGGCGACCCAATTCCCTGAGCGCCGAGGAAGGGATGAGGACGCTCTGGCCCTCGTTCAGGACCGACGCGCCGGGCAGGTCACGCACCGCCAGTCGGTAGGAGTCAGTGGCCACCAAGCGAAGTCCGCCGCTCTCGGCACTCATTTGCACTCCCGTCAGGATCGGGCGAGTCTCCTCGGTACTGGCCGCCACCGTCACCTGACGGAGAGCCTCGGCGAAGGCACCCGCAGGGATCACCACGGCCTCGTCACCCGGTTCCGGGAGGCGGGGAAATTCCGTGGCGGGAATCGTGCGCATGGTGAACTGCGCCCGGCCGGCTGTGATACGGGCGTCGTCACCATCGACCGCGATCTCGACCTTGCCAGGAGGTAAGGCCCGGACGATGTCACCAATCAGCTTGGCAGGGATCACCGCCACGCCGTCCTCATCACCGGTGACTGCCTGGTCCACCAGGATCGTGGTGTCCAGGTCGCTCCCGGTCAGGCGCAACTGGCCCCCGTTGAGCTCGAAGCGAATACCACTCAGGACGGGTAGGGAACTTCCACGACTGGTCACGGCCCGGCCAGCCGCCAAGACCGCCTCGACCAGTTCGTCTCGTTCGCATCGGAACTTCACGTCATGCTCGCTTTCGCTTACGTCTCTTGAACTAGGAGATCTTTGGTCACTAGTGGTGATAAGGCCTGTGGATTGTGGAGAACTCCAGGTTTGCCCAGGTCACACCGGATATCGTTGTTCGCTGGTTGTCCCCACCGATACACAGGTTGTCATGCGGTGTTGCGAGGTCGTGGGATAAGCCCCTGGTCGTCCACCCCTTGGCGCGGGCGTGGCACACCTCGTCCACCGGGTTGTCCACCGGGAGTTTTGCTCACTTACCCACCACTCCGGATGATTTGCGTCAATTCTGTCACCTGATCGTAGATCTGACGACGTTCCTTCATGAGGCCACCGATCTTTTCGACCGCGTGAATCACGGTGGTATGGTCGCGCCCCCCAAACTCGCGAGCGATGGCGGGGTAGCTGAGATCCGTGAGATTACGGAAGACATACATCCCGATCTGGCGCGCGGTCACGAGAGGGCGGCGCCGGCTCTTGCTCTGGATCTCCTCGATACTGAAACCGAACATGTCCGAGGTGGCCTGGAGAATCACGGCTGGGGTGATGGGTCGGGGCTGCGAATCGGTCAGGATGTCCGCCAGAACTCGCTCGGCCAGTTCGACAGACATCTCTTCCTTGGTGAGGCTGGCGTAGGCGCACACCCGGATGAGAGCACCCTCGAGCTCCCGGATGTTGTTGGTGATATGAGTGGCGATGAACTCGAGCACGTCGGCGGGCGGCTGAATGGGTTCGGTTTCAGCTTTCTTGTGGAGGATGGCGAGACGGGTTTCAAGATCCGGCGGGTTGATCTCGGTGATGAGCCCCATCTTGAAGCGGCTCCGGAGTCGGTCTTCCAGGGTGGGGATGGCATCCGGGGGGCGGTCTGACGAGAGCACGATCTGCCGGTTCGCCTGGTGCAAGGCATTGAACGTGTGGAACAACTCTTCCTGGAGACCCTCACGCCCTTCGATGAACTGGATGTCGTCGAGGAGCAGGACATCCACTTCGCGGTACACCTTTTTGAAGTCCGCGGGAGAGTTCGTCCGGATGGCGTCGACGAAATGGTTCAGGAAGGTCTCGGTTGACACATAACGCACGGTGAAGGCCGGATAGTTCTCGTTCACGTAATGGGCGATGGCTTGCAGAAGGTGGGTCTTTCCCAGTCCGGCATCGCCATAGATGAACAGCGGGTTGTAGGAACGGGCCGGCGTCTCAGCGACGGACAAGGCGGCCGCATGCGCGAACCGGTTCGAGGTGCCCGTGACGAAGGCTTCGAAGGTGTAGCGGGGATTGACCGGCAGGCTCTCCGGTTGGGCGCGACCCACGCCATCGATGGCCGCCAGCCCGTCATCGCCGGAGGCGGCTCCCTTCAGGGGTCGTTCGTCGCTGTCAGCGTCTTGGTTTGCCGCGCCGTCGGTGTGCACCTCGAGGACGAGTTCGAGGTCGGCGCCCCCGGCGTCGGCCAGGGCGCTGCGGACCAGGGTGAGGTATCGGACCTCGATGCGTTCGCGCACGACCGAACTCGGCACCCCCAGAACCAGGGTCTGGTTCTCGAGGCGAACGGCACGCGTGCCGTTGAACGAGGTGAGCCACACCGCTTCAGATACTTGTTCCCTGAGCATTTCGGCACAGGCTGTCCACAGGATCTCAGCGTCATTCACCTGCTTGAACGCCTCCCGACGTACTGCGGAGTCCACAACGACGTCCACACCTGTGGAAAACGTCGTTGGCGCCGGGACGGGTGTCCCGTACGCTCCTCCCACTCAGGGGTCGGACTCCCTTGGCGGGGGCCCGTTGCTGGACGGGTCAAGCACCGTACCACCGGTCATCGCGTCACGCACGGGGCCAGAAAAGCGAGCTCGGCAAGTCAAAGTCGGCGGGGTGGGAGGGGGACCTGGGGTTCGCCCGTTGAGGGCCGCCATTGACGCTCCGGCCGGCACCAATCGGCCCCCGGTTGCTCCGCTCGTCGAGCACCCTCTACCCTAGTGGGGCGCCCGGCGGCGAAGGTTGCCGCGCGGACACCCATCTTTGGTCGCCAGGGCACACCCGTTGGCCGGCGACTTGCTTCCCGCACCACGCGGGGAGGACGAACGAGCCGGGGGCCAGGAGGCCTCGTGGTCCAGGAGGCACAACGTGAAGCGCACCTATCAACCCAACAACCGTCGGCGCGCCAAGCGCCACGGGTTCCGGCACCGGATGTCCAACCGGGCCGGCCGAGCGGTGCTTCGCTCGCGGCGCATCAAGGGACGTCACCGCCTCTCGGCCTGATCTGGCGCGTGCAGGACCGGCGTACCTTCATCGAGATGCGGCGATCTGGGCTCAGGGTCCGATCATCGTCGATCGGCCTGAGTTTCTTGGCCACATCCGATCACCGTGAGATGCCACCCCGTCTGGCGCTGGCGGTGCCGAAGAAGGTCGGCAATGCGGTGGAGCGCAACCTGCTCCGCCGCCGTATCCGGTCCGCCTTCCACGCCCTGACCAGTGATCCGGTGGTGGAGATACCGTCGGGGGCCTACCTGCTCTCGGTCCGGCCAGACGCTCTGACCAGCACGTTTGAGGGATTGACGATGGAATTGCGACAACTACTGATGCGCCTCGCGGCGCTTGTCGCGCGACAGCCGGCGCGGCCCACTGATGGCTGATCACCTCTCCCTCTCCCCCACAGCCCGACTCCTACGCAGCCTCGTCCGCGGCTATCAGATGCTGTTCGCCTGGCGCCCGTCTCCGTGTCGCTACACGCCAACCTGTTCGACCTACGCGATCGAAGCGCTCGAGTTCCATGGCGCGATGCGCGGCTCTTGGCTCGCCGTTCGCCGTATCTCCCGTTGCCATCCGTGGGGGGGCCACGGCTTGGATCCCGTCCCGGCACGACCTCCGGCAACCCCCCTCGGAAGGTAAGACCATGTCCGTCTTCAACGTCTTCTTCGTCCTCATCGCGCAGGCGTTGGCGTTCGTGTACGCGATTCACCCCAACTACGCGTTCGCCATTGTCGGCCTGACGCTGATCATCATGTTCATCCTGACGCCGCTGACCCTCAAAGGCACGCGGTCGATGATGGTCATGCAGCAACTGCAGCCAGAGATGAAGAAGATCCAGACCCGGTATAAGGACGATCGCCAGAAGCTCAACGAGGAGCTCCTGAAGTTCTACAAGGAAAACGACATCAGCCCATTAGGCGGGTGTCTTCCCTTGTTGGTTCAGATGCCGGTATTCATTATCTTGTATCAGGTACTACGAGGACTCACCCGGAGGGTGAACTCGACGGGCTTCGATTTCGGCTGGGTGAGCGGCCAACTGGGCACCGGCCGTACCCCGACGAATCCGCCGGCCATCAAGCCGGCTCAGAACTTCGACCCGGCGTTCCTGAATCACCACTCGAAGATGTACCAGAACCTGAGCAACACCAACGTCATGCAGGCGTGGGGGATGGACCTCTCCGAGAGCGCCAGCAAGGCGCTGCAGTCCGGCTTCGTCCACGCCATCCCCTATCTACTCTTGATCGTCATCGTCGGCGTCACCGGCTTCGTCCAGCAACGCCAGATCCAGGGCCGCAACCCGAACCAGCAGGTGAATCCACAACAGCAGATGATCATGAAGGTGATGCCCATCTTCCTGCCGGTCATCTCCTTCGGTTTGCCGGCAGGGCTGGTCATCTACTTCGCTGTGTCAAACTTGTATCGTGTTGGACAGCAATGGTTCATCAGCCGCAGCATCTACGGCATCAAAGGTGGCGCGGCTCCGTCGGTCGCCGTAGAGTCCGCGGCCGAGTCCACGCCGAAGGGGTCATCAGTCGGTGGCGGTTTCCTAGCTAGCCTCAAGCAGGCAGTGAGCGGGACTTCCTCGAGTTCGGCCGGCAAGTCGGCCACCTCGAAGTCGGGAACGTCCAAGACAAAATCGGCTCCGGCGAAGTCGACCCCCGCAAGATCAACATCGGCCTCGGGCAGGGCTCAACCGTCCAAGAGTTCGTCCCGGTCGACCGCGCCCACCAAGGCGACGAAACAGCAACCGGACAGCAAATCCGGGACATCCCCGCAAACACCAGGTAGCGCCGCCCTCCAGCCGCGTGCCCGCAAGAAGAAGAGGTAGGTACCGCGTGGAGTGGGTCGAGACAACCGGCAAGACGCTCGAGGACGCGAAGGACGCCGCCCTCGATCAACTCGGGGTCGATGAAGCCGACGCCGAGTTCGAGGTCGTGGACGAAGCAAAAGGTGGGCTCTTTGGGCTCACCCGTCGCGAAGCTCGTGTTCGAGCGCGCGTCAAACCGACGAGTCCACGACCCAAAGTCGAACGACGCGATCGCCGCCGTCGTGGTGGGGCCCGTGGATCGGGGTCGGGTGACGCCAGCAGTGACACCGAGACTCCTGCCCGGAAGCCCCGGACCAAGTCCGGAGCCCAACGGAAGGACAAATCGGAGAAATCCGATCAACGCGGTGACGGTCGCCGCGGGAGCGAGCAGACCCTATCCGTGGCTGCCTCAGAGAACGGCGACATGCCGGAAGGGATCCCCATGACCAGTGACGACGCCACCGTGGAAGACCAGGCTGAAATCATCTCCGAGTTCCTACGAGGACTCGTCGATGCCTACGGGCTTAGCGGTGAGATCGAGCAAGAGCAGATCGACGAGGACACGATCGAGCTCAAGGTGGTAGGCGAGGACCTGGGCCTCCTGATCGGCCCCAAGGGACAAACCCTCATGGCGATTCAGGACTTGAGTCGGACTGTGGTCCAACGTCAGGCCGCCGGGATCCATCACGGGCGAGTGCGCCTGGACGTGAGCGGGTATCGCCAGCGACGGCGGGAGGCACTCGAGCGATTCGCCAGTTCCATCGCCGACGAAGTCAAGGCGAGCGGCGTCCAGAAGGCGCTGGAGCCGATGAACGCCGCGGACCGGAAGGTCGTCCATGACACGGTCAACGAGATCGAAGGTGTGCGTACGGTCTCCGAGGGTGAAGATCAACGCCGCCGTGTCGTGATCCTCCCGGAAGGCTGAGGCTGCCCCGAGGCAACTGATCCTCGATGGGTGACCTTCTGACCGTCCTCGAGCGGTCCCGGGAACTGGGTTTCCTGGGGCCGGGAGCAGTTGAGAGCCACATCCTTCACGCCGAGCGGTTCGCTGCTGCCTACGACGGGGCCGCGCCGGCACGAGCGCTGGATCTTGGAAGCGGTGGGGGCGTACCCGGTCTAGTTCTGGCTGGCAACTGGCCAGGCAGCGAGTGGTGGTTGCTTGATGCCAGCGAGCGCCGCACCGCGTTTCTCGAGGGGGCGATCCAGGCACTCGGACTGGCCGACCGGGTCTGGGTGCGGCGCGGCCGCGCGGAGGAGTTCGCTCGGGATGACTCACTACGGCATCAGATGGATCTCGTGACGGCGCGGAGCTTCGGCCCTCCAGCGGTCACCGCCGAATGTGCGACGGGCTTCCTACGGGTTGGTGGACAACTCATCGTGAGCGAGCCCCCGGAACCGGACGGGCGCTGGGATGAGCAAGGCTTGGCCATCTTGGGAATGGAGGTCGGCCCGGCACGCTCGGGCTGTCAGATCCTTCGTCAGCTTGCCGCCTGCCCCGAGCACTACCCACGCCGGGTCGGAATCCCCGCAAAGCGACCACTGTTCTAGGTTGCAGAGATGGCAGATGTTTCACGTGAAACATCACATTCCGCCCTGGATCTCCTTGACCTACTGGGAGCCACCGGGAAGGATGGCGCAGTGACATCAACTTCCGGTGAAGCCGAACCACCAGAGAGCACGGCTTCGGCACCGTCGGCGGGCCGGGACCAACCCTGGAACCTCGATGCCCCGAAGATCGAAGCCCCCCCTAGGGAGGATGAAGCAGGTCCTTCAGGTGAGGCGGGAGTGGGTTCCGGCTGGGAATCTCCCCCGGCGGAGTCAGCGTCACCGGCGCCGGTGATCGACCTGCCACCGGACCTGGACGAAGCCGAACGGGTCATCGAGGTCGGGCCCTCTGCCCCCCATGTGCGAGAACTCCCTCGGGTGATCGCAGTCGCCAATCAGAAGGGCGGGGTCGGGAAAACGACCACAGCCGTCAACCTTGGTGCCTGCCTGGCGGATTTGGGCTATCGCACACTCGTCATTGATCTCGATCCCCAAGGCAACGCCAGTACCGGACTCGGGATCAACCCACGAGCGCTTGAGTCGTCGATGTACGACGTCCTCCTGCACGATGTACCGCTCGAGGATTGCATCGAGGGAAGCTCCATCCGGAACCTTTTCGTGGCTCCCGCCAGTCTCGACTTGGCCGGTGCCGAGATCGAGTTGGTGCCGGCCTTCAGCCGAGAACTGAAGCTCCGAGGCGCCATCAATGACGTGCTCGATGACTACGACTACGTCCTGATCGACTGCCCTCCCTCGCTCGGGCTCCTGACCGTGAATGCAATGGCGGCAGCTACCGAAGTTCTCGTGCCGATCCAGTGCGAGTACTACGCCCTCGAAGGCCTGGGTCAGCTCCTGCGGAACATTGAGTTGGTCCAGAAGAATTTGAATCAGCGGCTCGAGGTGAGCGCCATAGTTCTCGTCATGTACGACGCGCGGACCAAGTTGTCGGACCAGGTGGCGAACGAGGTGCGCAGCCATTTCGGTGACAAGGTGTGCCGCAACGTGGTCCCCCGGACCGTCAGACTTTCGGAGGCTCCGTCCTTCGGGCAGCCAATCATCACATTCGATTCGAGTTCCCGAGGCGCCATCGCGTATCGAGAGCTGGCGAAGGAGGTCAGCGGTGGCACGGCGCAGCGGGTTAGGTAAAGGCCTCGGGGCACTGATCCCCACCGGAGAGGTTGTCGACAGCGGTTCGACGGCCCTGCAGGAGATTCCCGTTAGCCGGGTTCGCCCGAACCAGCGTCAACCGCGCGCCTATTTCGACGAGGAGGCTCTCGTCTCCCTGAGCGCCTCGATTCGAGAACTCGGCTTGTTGCAGCCCATCCTCGTTCGTCCCCTTGAGGGCGGCGAGTTTGAGATCATCGCTGGCGAGCGTCGCTGGCGGGCGGCGAAGCGAGTGGGGCTCCAGACCGTTCCCGCTCTCATCCGAGCCGTCGAGGATGCGGGTGCCCTCGAACAAGCGCTGGTCGAGAACCTCCACCGCGAAGACCTCAATGCTCTCGAAGAAGCTGCGGCGTACCAACAACTGATGGAGGACTTCGGCCTGACGCAGGAACAGGTCGCCCTGCGAGTCGGCAAGAGCCGCTCGTCGGTGACCAACACGCTGCGGTTGTTCCAACTCCCTCCCTCCGTGCAGAAGTTGGTCGCCGAGCGCAAGGTGACCGCCGGCCATGCACGAGCGCTTCTCGGGTCGCCGGATCGGCTCTTCCAAGAGACCCTGGCTCGTCGCGTGGCCGCAGAGGACCTGTCGGTGCGCCAAGTCGAGGAAGAGGTTCGCCTCCACGACGAGCATGCAACGGACACCGACGAGGAGTCGTCCCCCTCCCCGTCCGTTCCCTCATTGCGCCCCGCTGGGCTCCTCGAGCTCGAGGATCTCCTTTCCGGCTATCTGGACACCCGGGTCTTGGTCACGATGGGGGCCAAACGGGGCCGGGTCGTGGTCGAGTTCTCCACGGTGGAGGACCTTGAGCGCATCTATCGAGTCATGACGGAGGGGCGCGAGGTCGACGGATGAGCGCATCCCCTCGGCCCTGTCGTCGAGGTGATCCGGGAGCCGAGAGGTGGACCTTGACCGCGGGGTTGACGGTCTCTTTACTCCATCCACACCCTGTGGCCAAACCTGTGGTTAACGGTTGTGGCCTGCGTCACAGGGTGTCGACGGGGCTGCAGGTCGGGAGGTCACCCTCAGGGTTTGAAGGGGGAGGCACACCAGCGCGCGAGTGCCTCATGGGTGGCCTCGGCAAACTCGGCGGTCCGCTCAACTACGACTGACGGAGGCCCCACACCGCAGACCACTGCCGGCATCCGGGTCTCGCGCAGGATGGGCAGCCAGCGTCCCTGGGCCGGGGCGACGGCCACGTTATCGATGTGCTGGAAGCACTCGGTTAGAAGCTCCGCCAGCCGTCGCCCGCCCGCCGACTCAAACCCGGAGGTGGCGTAGTACGAGGCCTCGCATCGAGGATCATCCGACAGTACGAGTCCAAGGTAGAGGTCGGCCTGGAAGGCGTTGGCCTCCACCGCCTGGACCGAAGGGTGAGGATGGTGGAGCCCCGCCACAATGGCGTCCGCGTCTTCGAGGGCACGGTCGATCGCCCGGACGAGCGCGTCGAGACCACCTGCCTCGCCGACAACGATGCGACGACCGGAGAGCACGGGGGGTTGCGAGCGGAGGAACTCCCGCTCGCGAACCCCCGCGACGTTGGTCGAGCGTCCGGGCGACTGACCAAGCCGGTCGAGGCTCACCAGGACCTCGCGCCCGCACACCCCGTCCGTAGTCAGTCCGGCGTTGCGCTGGAAATCGTAGAGGGCGCGTTCGGTATGGGGCCCGAGGATCCCGTCCACCCGCCCGGCGTCGAATCCCAAGGTGCCCAAGAGGCGTTGGAGTTCGGCGACGTCGTCTCCTCGCACCATCGGGCTCTTGAGGTAGAGCAGGCGATCCCCGAGGCGATAGCCGGCCTCGACCAGGGCCGTCCACGTGGCGAGGTCGCATACCCCGGTCTCGGGGAGGCCCCGATGGGCTTGGAAGGCGAGGACCGTGGTGTGGGTGCTCTCACCAAAACTGCCACGGGGTTCGACGGATGCGTCGAACCCCACAGCGGCCAGTCGTTGCTGGAGATCACGGACCGCGTCGCCCTCAGCACCGAGGTGAAGTGGAAGAGCGTCCATGGATGAAGGAGATTACCGGTCGCGCCGGGCGCGACGGGAATGCGGCCTACAAGTAGTCGCTGAGCTCCTCGAGGATCTGACCCTTGCCGCGAGCCCCCACGAGGCGCTTGTCGGGCTGGCCATCTTTGAAGACGATCATGGTGGGGATGCTCATCACGCCAAAGCGACGGGCGACATCGGGGTTGTCATCGACGTTGAGCTTGGCGATACGGATCTTGCCGACCTGCTCGTCGGCGATCTCGTCGAGGATCGGGGCGACCATCTTGCAGGGCCCGCACCACTCGGCCCA
>DHIQ01000179.1:5633-6808 GCA_002403895.1 Candidatus Neomicrothrix sp. UBA4742 | reverse complement strand
ACCATTCGGCCCAGAAGTCGACCAGCACGGGCTCATCGGCCGCACCGATCTCTTCGTCGAACGTGGAATCCGAGAGGGCACTCACATTTTCACCCATGGTGACTAGTTCCTCTCCGCTGACGTCCCGGGCTGGGCGCCTACGATTTGTGGTGAGCGTACGCTCACTCGACAGCATGACTAACCGCTCGAGGCCCGCCAGCATTCCGCGCCAAGGCGGTTCGGTTGGTCAGTGGTCCTCCTGTGCCTCCAGCCACCGCTCGGCGTCAATGGCTGCAGTGCAGCCGGACCCCGCCGCGGTGACGGCTTGGCGGTAGGTGTGGTCCTGAACATCACCGCACGCAAACACACCATCAACATTGGTATAGCTACTACCTGATTTTGTAACCAGATACCCGTTCCCGGCCTGCTCGAGTTGGCCTTTGAACAGATCGGTGTTCGGCTTGTGCCCGATGGCCACGAACACCCCGGACACGGCGAGCTCGGTGCGTTCGTCGGTCAGCAGGTCACGCAGTACGACACCCTCGACGGTCGCTTCACCGTTGATCTCTTCGACCGTGGAGTTCCACCGGAAGCCGATCTTGTCGTTGGCCCGAGCTCGGTCCTGCATGATCTTGGACGCCCGCAGCTCATCTCGGCGGTGGACGATAGTTACGGAACGGGCGAACTTCGTGAGGAACGTGGCCTCCTCGAGGGCCGAGTCGCCACCACCGACGACGATGATGTCCTGGTCGCGGAAGAAGAAGCCGTCGCACGTCGCGCAGGTCGACAGGCCGTGACCGATGAGTCGCTGTTCGGCCTCGAGCCCGAGCATCAGGGACTGTGCCCCGGTCGACACGATGATGGACTGGCCCCGGTAGGTGGGGTCAGGCGCGTCGGGGTCACCGATCCACACCCCGAACGGGCGGCGCGAGAGCTCGACTCGCGTCACCTTCTCCGTACGGATGTCTGCCCCGAACCGGGCGGCCTGCTCACGGAAGCGCATCATGAGCTCAGGGCCCATGATGCCTTCGGGGAAACCGGGGAAGTTCTCCACCTCGGTGGTCAGCATGAGCTGGCCACCGGGCTGATCGCTGGTCGATGACGGCTCACCCTCGATGACCAGCGGGGCCAGGTTGGCCCGGGCGGCATAGATCGCCGCCGTCAGGCCCGCCGGGCCGGAGCCGATGATGATGACG
>DHIQ01000179.1:0-5463 GCA_002403895.1 Candidatus Neomicrothrix sp. UBA4742 | reverse complement strand
CCGGAGCCGATGATGATGACGTTGTGGATGTCGGGCGAGGTCATGGAGACTCCAGAGAGAGCGCCGGCGAAGGCGGTTGGTCTTCGCCCCAACCGGCGCGCGGCCAGGGGGATTCCCGCCGGGTGGGGATCACCGCGGCATGGTCAGATTTCTGCCAGCCGGCGGCGACGGAACACGAACCAGCCGGCGACGAGGAAGATCACGCCGATGATGAGGTAAGTGATCCAGATAGTGGGCGGGTCTACAACAAGGCTGACGAGCGAGTCGATTCCACGGATCAGGGTGACGATCACCAGCACCGCCACCATGGCACCGAGTACCAGGGCGAGAACCCCGTAGACGACTCCACGGGCGACGGTCTGGAGTGGACCAGTGGTCTTGTCCCGAACGGTGTCGACCGTCTTGACGACAGCATCGGTGGCCTGCGCCGGCCAGTTTGCTGTCGCCGCCAACGGTCCACGGTGGTGCTCAGCGGCACCGGGGTGGGTTGGGGGCAGCATGGCGCGTACGTCTCCGGGATCCCCCGAACCGGGACTCGTCATCCCTGCATGCTAGTGCGTCCCCGGGGAGCGAGGCCGGGGTTCCGGCATCGCTGGTCAGAGCGGCCGGTCCACCAAGATGGCGCAGTCGGCGGCCTGGGCGGCGATCAAGCGGTAGCTGGTCGGCTGTCCGTCGGCGTACACGAGCACCTGGACCGGTATCCCTTGGTACGTTGCTGTAGCAGCGAATACTAGCGACCCGAGACCCGGAACCGCGGCGCGCACGGACTGGTCGCAAGTCGGGACAACAACCGGGGGGGCGCTAAAGGGTGACACGGGTACGGCGACAGTGGACGGGGTGGCTTGGTCCAAGGTGGTGGGGGCCGTTGTCGAGTCCAGGGTTGCTCGCGAGCTGGTCTCGGCCAGCACTTCAGCGCCGAGCGAGGCATCCGACGCCACCGCTCCCAGATCGGGTAGGCCGCCACCGCTGGTGGATGAGTTGTCGGTCGCGGTGGAGCTCGATGGCTCTGACCTAGATTCGGCCTCCCTGGTGGTGGGCTGGCTGGCTCCAGGGCTCGCGGGGGAGGACGGTGAACTCGTGGCGCTGCCCCCCACGGGGCTCGCGGCGGTGTCGGAAGAGGAGGAATGGGAGCGATTGCTGGCAACAACGGCCCCAGCCAGAGCGACCACGACGATCGCCGCGGCCACCGCCAACCAACGACGATGGTCGCTCCTCCGCGAAGCGCGCGGCGCCAACGGGATGACGGGTTCCGGGACGCCGTCGGCGGCGCCGGCCGCGGACTCGTCGGCGTCCAGGTTGGCGATGGCCTGCGCGATCTGTGCATCGACCACGGACGAGGGCGGGATAGTGACGGCCTCGCCGAGGAGAGCGGCAACCGACCGCAATTCCTCCTGTCGGGCTGCCACCTCCACGGGGTCTTGGTCGCCGAGAGGCGGGGAGGGGTCGCCGTCGAGGCGCGCCGAGGCCAGCAGGTCAACGGGGTCGGGCTCGGGGCGCAGGTCGTGAGTGTTCATGGTGCCTGGTGTTGGACGCTCGGGGGAGGGGGCTGGTTCCGAGCCATCTGGGTGGCTAAGGAACGGCGGCCCCGGGCGATGCGTGATCGAACGGTGCCCGGTGGGATCTTCAGGACCTCGGCGATCTCGGCGTAGTCGAGGCCGATCACGTCCCGCAGGATCACCGGAGCCCGGAATTCCGGGGCCAGCTCCGTCAGCGCCTGGTCCAGGGTGAGTCGATCAACCACAGTCTGGTCGAGGCTGGGCGGTCCGCCCGGGCGGGCGCCGACCGGAACGTCAGCTTCTGGTACGGGCCGGCGTTTGCGTCGGCGCAGTTCGTCCAGGCAGGCGTTGGTGGTCACTCGGTACGACCAGGTGGAGAACGAGGCCCGGCCGTCGTAGCGATGGATACCTCGGGTCAGGGCGATGAGGGCGTCTTGCGTGGCGTCGAGGGCATCCTGATCGTTGCCGGTCATTCGTCGGCAGATGCTGTACACCTGGTTGTAGTGCGACCGCAGAAGTTGGTCGAGGGCTCGACGATCACCCGCCTGGGCCCTGGCAATGAGGTCGTGCTCGGCGACGCTTACCGCCGTCGGCCTGCGTTCAGCCACGGAGGCTCAGCTCGTCCAGCTCCGCCCGCACCCGGGAAGGACCGCTCCCGAGGTCGGTGATCCACAGCAACACGCGGTGCCCTGTTCGACCGTGGAGGTGAAAGGTCGTGCCGCCGGCGATGGTGGACTGCTCGTCCACTGGTTCGCCCCAGTCACCGAGGGTGGCGCCCGGCTCGTCGGCCACGTACACCGAGGCGCTCCAGCCCTGGGTGGGTGACTGGACGACGAGCTCTTGGAGTGCGGTCGCCCGATCTAACGAAAGGATGACTCCCACCCCGGTCTTGATGCCGAAGGTGCGCTGGTCGTAGCTCTCGGTGAACCAACCGGTGGCGTCGTCGCCGTCGATGGCGAGCTTCAGTTGGGCGTCGTTCTCCCCAGGCGGGCCCCGTCCTTCCGGATCGAAGCTGGCGACGGAGGCGATGTTCAGCGTGAGCGGGCCGCTCGTCTGGGGTGGATCGGGGGCGACATCATGGGCCGCCTGGGTACCCCAGTCGAGGAGCCGATGGCCGAGTTCGCTGCGGTTCAGCAGCACCAGGGCGAGCGCGATGGCGCCGACGATGCAGGCGCCGACCATTACCGGCCGAATCCATACGGCGTGCGATGGCCGCTCGGCCGGAGCCTCAGGCGCCGCCGCCGCGACGCCGGACAAGGCCGACGCCGGTGGGTCCCGAACCCATGACGACGTCGGGTCGGACGCCACGGTGATCGTGAGATCGTCATCCCCACGCAGGATCCGGGGCTCGAGTAGTGCGGCCCGGAGCTCGTCGGCCGATTCATAGCGGTCCCCGGGGTCGAGTTGAAGGCAGCGGGTGATCACGGCGTCGAGCCCAGTGGGGATGGTCGGTCGCAGTTGGCGGGGACGCGGGGGTACCTGGTTGAGCCGAGCGAGAGCGGTGGAGGCGGGGGTGTCACCGACGAAGGGTGGCCGGGAACAGAGCGCCTCGAAGAGCACCACCCCCAAGGCGTAGATGTCGGTCCGGCCGTCGACCGGCTCCCCTCGGACCTGTTCGGGAGAGAGGTACTTCACCGTTCCCAACATCGTGCCTGCTTGGGTCAGGTCGGGGTCATCGCGGAACTTGGCGATCCCGAAGTCGGTGACCATGACCCGGTCGTCGGGGCACAACAAGATGTTGCCCGGTTTGATGTCGCGATGAATGAGCCCGGCCCGGTGGGCAGCAGCGAGGGCATCGGCGACCTGTGCACCGATCTGAACGACCTCGGCTGGGTCGAGGAACCCCCGGGCATCGAGTTCGTGGCGCAGGGTCTCCCCCCGCACGAGTTCCATGACGATGGCCTCGGCCCCGTGCTCGTGCCCAGTGTCGTAGATGGCGACGATGCCATGGTGGTGGAGGCGCGCCGCCGCGATCGCCTCGGTGCGGAAGCGGACCACGAACGTGTCATCCGCCGCCAGGTACGGGTGCAGGATCTTGACCGCTACCTGCCGGCCCAGGACCTCGTCGGCGGCCTGCCAGACCTCAGCCATCCCGCCGCTGGCGATGCGGTGCTCGAGCTGGTATCGGCCGACGATCAGTCGTCCCGCCTGGAACGAACTGGGTGGCGGCTGGTGGGCGAGTGGGGTGTCGGGCACGGCGTCCCAACGGTAGCGGGCGGACCCAGCGCCCCCCGGGCAGGTGGTCGGGTCAGTGCCCCTCAACCACGTAGCAGATCCCCAGAACGCGGGGACCCCCGTGGGCCCCGATGACCGCGCCGATCCGCCCCGTGTGGATCTGGTCGGCCGGGAAACGGTCAGCGATGAGCTCGAGGAACTCGCCGACGTCGGGCGCCTCACCGTCGTAGACGGACAGATGGGTGACGCCCTGCTCCTTGTAGAGTTGATCGCGCAGCCACGCAAAAGCCTTCTTGCGGGTCCGCTGCTTGCTCGCTTCTTCGACCGTGCCGCCCGTGACGTTGATGAGTGGCTTGATGGAGAGCATGGACCCGACCAGGTGGGCTGCACCGCCGATGCGGCCGCCCTTCTTCAGGTTGTCGAGGGTGTCGAGCGCGGCGTACACCCGCGTGCGGGCCACCAAGTCATCGACGAGGACCAAGACGTCGTCCACCGATGCCCCGTCCTGGGCCGCCAAGGCCGCCTGGCGGACGACCGTCCCCTGGCCCGCGGTCAGCGTCCGGCTGTCAACCACCCGCACATCGATCTCGCCTTCCAATGAGCGGGCCGCGTTGTGGGCGGATTCGATGGTGGCCGACAGACCACCCGACAAAGTGATGCACACCACGGCATCGGCCCCGGTGGCAGCGGCGCGCCGGAAGGCCTCCTCGAAGGCGCCGGGCGATGGCGCCGCCGTCGCGGGGAGGTCGGACGACTCGGCCATGCGGCGGTAGAACTCCTCGACGCTGAGGTCCTCGCGATCGGTGAACTCCTGGGACCCGAACCGGATGCTCAGAGGCACGATCTCGATGCCGAGGTCGCTGGCCTCGCCGCTGGTCAGATCACAGGCGCTATCAGTGACGATGCGTACTCCGGACATGGTCCCCCTCGTTCGGTCGCTCGCGGCGGAGCGTAGTGGATGGCCCTTCGGTGCCCGGATGGGTCGAGGGTCGGCGGCTGGTGTGGACGTCTTCGCGACGGTTCCAGGGTGGACCGTTCGACTCGTCCGAGCGTTACGTTCCAGGGCCCGGATCGTCCGCCGGACTGTTTCATGGGGTGTCGGTGGGGCTCTCGCGCAGAACCGGATGGGCCGAGGCCACGAGGCGCTTGTCGCGACGGGCCTTGCGGAAGTGCCGGGCCCACCACAGCACGAGGAAGAGCCCGGCGGTGATGGTCAGGGCCAGGCCGACGCCTGACACGGCGGTGGAGCGGACAGTGAAGCGGGTGGCGGCGATCGATACTGCGCCATCGGGTGACCACACCGTGACGACGAGGGGGAACGAGCCCGAGGCCCGGGTCTGCACAGGGATCTCGATGCGCGTCGGCTGGCTGGGGGCGAGCTCGACGGTTTTGGTGCTTCCCTCGGGAAATTCGAGTTTGGCGCTGGACAGGCGGAGGGCCACCTTGACCGGGTAGTCGAGAGCGTTGTTGATGCTGAGGGGAACCCGGGCCTGACTCGACGTAAGGGTCACCACCACTTGATCGGGCGCGGTGATGAGCGAGAGCTGCGTGTGCAGGGTGGACCGTGCCCCATCCAGGTAGCTGGCCTGAGTGGCCTCATCGAAGCCCACGGCCCCGGAACACAGCACCACCTCCTCGAGCGAGGTGGCGATATCGGACCCTTTCGGGTCCCGGGGCAAGAGCATCGACCGGAACCCGGCGACCTCGCTTGTCACGGAGCGCAGATCAGCGGGGTAGGTGCCGAGCGAAGCGGGGTTGGTGGCCACCAGTTCGCGCACCAGCACGGCTCCGC
>DHIQ01000221.1:3083-16250 GCA_002403895.1 Candidatus Neomicrothrix sp. UBA4742 | reverse complement strand
CTTTCTGCCGTCGAAATGCGCCAAGCCCCCGCGTACGATTGGCACTATCGAGACGACCCGAATCGACCGATGGCTGTGGGCGGTGCGCTTGTATCCGACCCGATCGGCGGCGACGGCGGCCTGCCGTGGGGGCCATGTGCGGGTGAACGGCGCGCCGGCTAAGCCGGCAACCATGGTGCGGGTGGGCGACCACGTCGAAGCCCGGCTCCACGGGCGGGACCGCATGCTCGAGGTGGTCCGGCTCATCGACAAGCGGGTCAGCGCTCCCCTGGCAGCCGAGTGCGTGATCGATTCCAGTCCGCCACTACCACCGAAGGACGAGGCCACGCCCAGCTTCGACCGCGACCGTGGCGCCGGCCGACCCACCAAGCGCGACCGCCGCAACCTCGACCGCCTCCGCGGTCGCTGATCGCCGCGGAGGCGGGACCGGTCTAGGACGAGGCCAGGAGCCCGAGGCGCGTGCGGCAGGCGACGATGACGTCCTCGCCGGGATCGATCACCGACCGGGCCGGATCCAGCCCGCCCTCGAGCGCGGTGACCAGGTCGGCCACTACGGCCGTGGCCACGTCGGCGGGCATCCCCCAGCGTCCCGCCTCGTCGATCAACTGAGCCCGACCGACGCCGTCCAGGTCATCCACACCCGCGACGGACAGGCCGAGTTGGCGCGGACACTCGGGGTAGTCGACCGTCCCCGCCATCGAGGCGACGGGAGCCAGGCGGCATTCGTCGTCGTGATAGGTCAGCGACAGGTCCCGGGCGGTGCCGTCGACCTTGCCGAACACGAGGCTGGCCGCCACCCACTGCAACAGATGGACCAATTCGGCCTCGGGGTCCGAGGTCATGTCACCGACCAGATCAGCCACCTCGGCCAGGGTCGGGCCGCCCTTGCGCTCGGTCCGTTCGGCGCGTGGGGCCCCCAGCGCCTGGCAGCAATCCTCCTGGTGGATCCGAACGACCGCCCCCTGGACATCCAACTGCCGGTCGAAGCGCTCGACGACGAGAGCCGGCCGTCCCCCGAACATCGTGGCTTCAGCCTCGACCACCCGGACGCCGGAGTCCCGCAGGACGGTCAGGGCGAACGCCTCCGTCGCCACCAGTCCGACCAGGTCCGGGGGCTCCGGCCGCACCAGATGCGTCGACCACGTCCCCATCCGCGGCGCGGCCCATCCTCCATCGGTAACGCCGACGCGGACGAGCGGCAGCTTCCACGGCGTTCCCGCCAACGAGAGCCGCGTGTCGTCGTCGACCCCGAACGGATCCTGCTCCAGCTCGGCCAGCCGTCGAGCGATGCCCGCGGCATCGAGAAGAACCGGCAGTTCCACTTCCCGCGATGGCAAGGACTCGCCCGTCGGCACGAACGAAACCGCCCCGGCGCACTCGCGGCCGACGGCCGCCAGCAGCGAGAAGCTGTCGACCCGGTGCACGTCGAAGCGTCGTTCCAACCCGGCGCGGGCCCAGCCGTCGGGCAACAGGCCGTCCAGGTACGGGGCGACCTCGCTCGGTGAGTAGCGCTCGGGCCGCACCGGCAGCGACGCTGACAGCGCCATCGATCCCACGCCGAAGCGCTCGACGGCGTCGTCCCGGTAGGTCAGTGTCATCTTCGCCGACCGAGGCGTGGTCACCTCCGCGACGAGCTGGTCGCCGAGGTACACGTCGAGGGACCGCACCCGGGTCAGGACGTCACCCGGCTCACTTGGGAGGCATCCGGATCCCGCCGTCGACACGGACCGTCTCAGCGTTCATGTAGCTGTTGGCCACCAACTCGACCACCATGGAAGCCAGTTCCTCCGGCGAGCCCAGGCGCTTGGGAAAGAGCACGCCCTTTTCGAGGTTGGCCTTGAACTGCTCGGAGGCCTCGCCCTCGCCGTAGATCGGGGTGTCGATGAGGCCCGGGGCCACCGTGTTGACCCGGATGCCGGACGCCGAGAGATCCCGGGCGATGGGCAGGGTCATGCCGACAACCCCGCCCTTGGACGCCGAGTACGACGCTTGGCCGATCTGGCCGTCGAAAGCAGCGACCGACGCCATGTTGACGATCGCCCCGCGCTCGCCACTCTCGAGTGGCTCGGTGGTGCTCATGGCGGTGGCGGCCAAGCGGATGCAGTTGAACGTGCCGATGAGGTTGATCTCGATGACCTTCCTGAAGACCGCGAGGTCATGGGCCGAGTCGTAGGCGCCGTCCTTGCCGATGGTGCGGGTGGCCCAACCGACGCCGGCGGAGTTCACCAGGGCGCGCAGCGGGCCCATCTCCTTGGCCAGCTCGATGGCGGCGATCACGTCGTCGGGGTTGGTCACGTCGACGTGAGCGAACGCACCCCCGATCTTGGTGGCCAGGGCGTTGCCCTTTTCGTCCTGCAGGTCAGCGATGACGACCTTGGCGCCACGGGCGGCGAGCACGCGGGCGCAGGCTTCACCGATCCCGGAGGCGCCACCGGTCACGATGGCGGAGATCCCATTGAGTTCCATGGGGGCACCCTAGGCAAGAACCGGTTCTCGGGTCGAACTCCGACCCAACGGTCAAGTTTTCACTTGATCCGCTCGCCCACCAGGGGGCGTCGTGGGGAAATTCCCAAGGTCACGAGATGACCGGGCCCCACCCGCCGCCGCCGGGGGTGAGGATGCGGATCACGTCGCCGGCGTCGAGGGCCATAGTGATCTTGTCCGGCAGTCGGCGGGCGTCGGCCTCGCGACCTCCCGGCAGAAGCCAGTTCTCGCCCCGCGCCCCCGGACCACCCCCGTCTGCCCCCCATGGCGCCGAGCGCCGTCGTTCGGTGATCAGCGACAGCGTGACCCGCTCGAGCACCTCGAGGTCGCGTTCGATGCCCTCGCCGCCCGGGTGAGTGCCCTCGCCACCGCTCCCCTGGCGCAGGCGCAGGCGGCGCACCCGCACGGGGAAGGCCCGCTCCAGCGCCTCCACCGGCGTGTTGCGGGTGTTGGTCATGTGGGTATGAACCCCGCTCATCCCCGCCCGGGTAGAGCGGCCACCCTGCCCGCCGGCCAGCGTCTCGTAGTACACCCAGCGGTCGTTGCCGATGAGCAGATTGTTCATCGTCCCTTGCGAGGCCGCGCCCAACCGGCCCGGCCGGGCCTGGGCCAGTGCACCAAAGCACACGTCCGCCACCCGCTGGCTGACCTCGACGTTGCCTGCTCCCACCGCCGCCGGCGCCAACGCATTGACGATCGTGGCCGGCGGAGCGACGACGGTGAGCGGCCGCATCGTGCCGCCGTTGGCCGGCAGCGTCGGATCGGTGCCGGCCCGCAATGTGAAAACCACCGAACTGACCGTGACCGCCTCGACGGCGTTGACGTTGCCGGCGCGCTGGGGGCCGGTCCCGGTGAAATCGAAGGTGATGGCGTCGCCGGCGATGGTCACCGCCACGGTGATGACGGTCTCCACCTGTTGGTCGGGGGCGGGCCCAAAGCTGTCGACGACATCGGAGAACGTCCAGCGGCCATCGGGTAGATCCCGCAGCACGGCCCGCATCCGCCGTTCGCCGTAGTCCAGGACCTCGTGAAGCGGTTGGTCGGCGAAGGTAGCCAGACGCTCCACGCCGACGGTGTTGGCTCCGATCTGGGCGTCGAGGTCGCCCGCTCGCTCGTCGGGAGTGCGGGAGTTGGCGAACAGCACGGCGCGCACCTCGGGCGTGAGGCGCACCGGGGGCAAACGCAGGCCCTCAGCGAAGATCTCGATCGCGTCGGCGGGAAGCGATCCGGGGGCTGCACCGCCCACATCGGCATGATGCGCCCGGGTCGCGGCCCAGCCCAGCAGTCGCGGCGCGGTCGACGGGCCGACGAAGCAGGGGGCGACGATCGTGATGTCGTTGAGGTGAGTTCCTCCGGCGAACGGATCATTGAGGATGATCTGGTCCCCGGGGCCGACCGCGTCGTCGCCGACCCCGGGACCGAACCGGCTGATGGCAGCGAGGACCGACGCCGGCATCGACCCGAGGTGCACCGGGATGTTCTCGGCCTGGGCCAGGAGCTCCCCCTCGGCGGTGAACAGAGCGGCCGAGCAGTCGGCCCTTTCCTTGATGTTGGGGCTGAAGGCCGCCCGGCGCAGGACGGCGCTCATCTCCTCGGCCACGCCGGCCAGGCGCGACAGCAGGATCTGCAGCGACGCCGGATCGAGACTCATGGCGCTCCTCCCCCACCCGTGCGGCGCAGGACGAAGGCGCCGGCCCGGCCGGGCTCAGCCGCCCAACCCTCGCGGATCCAGATGGTGCAGTCCGGCTCGGCCACCACAGTGGGCCCGAGCGCCGGCGACCGCTCGACCGGTGGGAGCGCCTCGACGGGCACCGGTGACGGGACCCACGCCCGGGCCCGGAGGGCGACCACCTCCACCGGGTGCCCGGGACGGTCGTAGCCGTTGCGACGTCGATGCTCGCGGTGGAAGGCCGCCGGCTCCGGCACCGGGATCTCATGGCTCTGGCCCTCGTATCGAGCGTCGACGGAGAGCTCAAGGTGGACGACCAGCTCCGGACCGCCGTCCTCGGACTGGAACCGGGCCTTGCCGCTGTGGGGTGCGAACAGAAACGAGCCGGCCCCGAATCCCTCGCTGCGGGCCACGCGCCAGGCCGCCTCCATCCCGAGCTGGTGGAGCGCAGCCGTGGCCGCCTCGTGATCGAGCGAATGGGGCCACGACCGCACCAGGCTCGCCTGGCGCGGCGCGCCCAGGATGCCCACCGCCGAGAGCACCCCGGCCCGGGCCGGCACGATCACGGCGGGCATGTCGAGGGCGTCGGCCAGGGTGCAGGCGTGCAACGGCCCGGCCCCGCCGAAGGCGACCAGGGCCAGGCCTCGGGGGTCGATCCCCCGCTCGACCGAGACCGCTCGCAGCGCCTGGACCATGGCCGCGTCCACCACGGCGAGGACGCCCTCGGCGCTGAGTCCGGCGGTGGCCAGGGCGGCGGCGGCGGCGTCCACATCCAGGCGACCGATGCCGGGGAATTCGGCGTCGGCGGGGATGCGCCCGGCCACGAGGTCGGCGTCGGTGACGGTGGGCTCGGTCCCGCCGCGGCGATAGCAGACGGGCCCGGGAACCGCACCGGCACTGCGGGGCCCGACGACGAGGGCGCCGCCGGCGTCGAGGCGGGCGATAGATCCTCCCCCGGCGCCGATGGTGTGCACGTCCAGCGAAGGCACCCGTATCGCGAACCCGGCCACCACCCGATCGGCGGCGGGGGCCGGCCGCCCGTCGAGGGCCAGGCACACGTCGGTGCTGGTGCCCCCCATGTCGAACGTGATGGCGTCGGGCCATCCGTTGGCCACCGCCGCCGCGGTACCAGCCAGCACCCCGCCGGCGGGACCGCTCAACAACAGCTCGACAGGCCGCTCCGCCGCCTCGGCCGCCGGGACCAACCCGCCGGCCGAGGTCATGACCAGTACCTGATCGGCATAGTCGGTGAGCTCGCTCAGGTAGGCCCGACAAGCGGGGCGGAGGTAGGCGTTCACCACGGTGGTGACCGTGCGCTCGTACTCGCGGAACTCCGGCGACACGGTGTGCGAGGCGGTGACGTCGAGGCCCCGCTCGGCCACCGCGGCGGCCACCAGTTGTTCGTGGGCGGGCTCGACGTCGGCGTGCAGCAGCGTCACCGCCACGGCTTCGACGTCATCGGCGAAGACCGGGAGCGTGGCCGGGTCGCACCGCTCCAGCTCCGAACCATCGGCGGCCAAACGGCCGGACACCTCGTAGCGGTGATGGCGAGCGACGAGGGGCTCGGGGCGGTCCTGTTCCTGGTCGTACAGCGACGGCCGATCCTGGCGGGCGATCTCGATGAGATCAGCGAAGCCCTGGTTGGTGACGAGGGCCACCGTCGCCCCGCGGCGCTCCAGCAGCGCGTTGGTCCCCACCGTCGTGCCGTGACACAGGACATCGGGCGTTTGGTCGCCCAGCAACTCGGCCAGACCATCGACCACCGCCCGTCCCGGGTGATCGGGGGTGGACAGCACCTTGGCGATGCGCCCGTCGGCCCCCACCAGGTCGGTGAAGGTGCCCCCGGTATCGCTGCCCACCCGCACGGTCATCGACACTACCGACACCGCCAGCTCATCCGGTGGTGAGTTCGGCGGGATCGACGAGCCAGACGTCCTCGCTCAGCCGTTCCTCGATGGAGCGCACCAGCTTGCCCAGCGCCGGGTCCTGCCCGTCCCACACCACGATGGCATCGCGAGCATGGCGGATCAGCCAGGCATCACGGCGGGCCAGGGCGGCGCCGGCCTGCTGCTTGGACGCCGGGACCCGCCGTTGCAGCTCGATCACCTGACGGGCCTGGTCGCGCAGGGCCCGGAAGCGCTCCTGGGCCGTGGTCGGCCACACCGACTCCGGGTTGGGGTAGGGCAGCACGACGACCAAGGGGACGCCGACGGCAAGGGCGGCCTCGGCGCCCAGCATCTCGGCTCCGAGCCGCAACCCACTGAGCACGGCCAGGTCGTCGACGAGGGTGGCCTTGGCCGAGATGATCTCGGCCAACCGGGCGGTCAGCCCCCGGGCGACGGGGTTGTCGTCGTACCCGCCCAACTCGGTGGGTCGATGCCCGAAGACCACGAGCGGGTGGCCGGCCACGTCGGGCTCGGTCTGACCGCCCACCGGCGGGACCGATTCGGCCAGCGCCCGCCGGGCGGCGTCGGGGCCAGCCCCATCGACCGACGGACCGGGCCGATCAGGAGGGCCCAGGTCCTCAGGCTCACCAACACCGGTGCGGCCGCGCTGGGTGGTGGCCGCCTCCACCGCCAGGCGATCGACCAGATCGTTCATGGGGTCACCACTGTGGCCCTTCACCCACTGGAAGCTGACGTCGCGCCGGGACCGGACGAGTTCGATGAACGGCTCCCACAGATCGCGGTTGGCCACCGGCTTACGCTGGCTGTTCATCCAGCCTCGCTTGATCCACCCCTCCCACCAGCGATCGCGGAAGCAGTTCACGACGTAGGTCGAGTCGCTCACCACCTCGAGCGCGCCCTCGAGTGAGCGCACTGCGTCGAAGGCAGCCGAGATCTCCATGCGCTGGTTGGTGGAGTGAGGCTCGACGCCACTGGCGTAACGGCCTCCGCCTACAGCCCACGCCCACCCTCCCGGGCCGGGGTTCCCGCTGCACGCCCCATCGGTGTAGACGACCGTGGCCATAGCGGCATCCTGGCACGGCCGGCTCCGGGCTGCGATCCGGTGCCGTCGTGGTGGGTTCACTGACGCTACCGGCCGGTAACCGGCGCCGAGCGGGCATCATGGGAGTGACTTGTTCGCCACCTCTCGGGAGCACGGCCGATGACGATCGACGGCTACGTCCATCAGCTGCATGACGCGGACCCGACTGAGACGGGCGAGTGGCTGGATTCGCTCGACGCCGTGATCGACGCCAAAGGGAAGGTCCGCGCCCGCTTCTTGATGTCCAAGCTGACGGAACGGGCCCGGGAACGCCAGGTGGGAACGCCGGCCGAGGTGTCCACGCCGTACGTCAACACCATCCCCACCAACGAACAGGCGTGGTTCCCCGGCGATGTAGAGGTCGAGCGCCGGATCCGGGCGTTCATCCGCTGGAACGCGGCCGTCATGGTGGTCAATGCCAACAAGCGGGCCGACGGCATCGGTGGCCACCTGTCGACCTTCGCATCGTCGGCCGCCCTCTACGAGGTCGGCTTCAACCATTTCTTCCGAGGCAAGTCTGACGGCCTGCCCGGCGACGCCGTCTACTTCCAGGGCCACGCCGCCCCAGGCATGTACGCCCGAGCCTTCCTGGAGTACCGCCTGGACGAGTCCCAGCTCGACAACTTCCGCCGCGAGATCGACGGCGACGGATTGAGCAGCTACCCCCACCCGTGGCTCATGCCGGACTTCTGGGAGTACCCCACCGTCTCCATGGGCCTGGGTCCGATCAACTCCATCTACCACGCCCGGTTCAACACGTACCTCCAGCACCGTCACGTGGACGACACCAGTGGCTCGCGGGTCTGGTGCTTCCTCGGCGACGGCGAGACCGACGAGCCCGAGACGCTGGGGTCGATCTCCCTGGCCGCTCGCGAGGGCCTCGACAACCTGACCTGGATCGTGAACTGCAACCTGCAGCGCCTCGATGGACCGGTCCGGGGCAACGGCAAGATCATCCAGGAGCTGGAGGCCACCTTCCGCGGCGCCGGCTGGAACGTGATCAAGGTCATCTGGGGATCGCGGCTGGGACGAGCTCCTCGCCCGCGACGTCGACGGTGTCCTCGTCAACCAGATGAACAGCACGGTCGACGGCGAGTTCCAGAAGTACGCCGTCGAGAGCGGCGCCTACATCCGTGAGCACTTCTTCGGCCCCGACCCCCGACTCCGCCGCCTCGTCGAACGCCTCTCCGACGAAGACCTCCAGCGGCTGCCCCGAGGCGGCCACGACTACCGCAAGCTGTACTCGGCCTACAAGGTCGCGGTCGAGCATCGGGGCAGCCCGACCGTCATCCTCGCCAAGACGGTCAAGGGCTGGACCCTCGGGCAGGGCCTCGAGGCTCGCAACGCCACCCACCAGATCAAGAAGCTCGACGTCGACGCGCTGAAGCGGTTCCGGGACCGCCTGGAGCTTCCCATCTCCGACAGCGAGCTCGAAGACGGCGACCCGCCCTACTACCACCCCGGACCCCAGTCCGCCGAGTACGAGTACCTCGCCGCTCGTCGGCGCGTCCTGCACGGCCCACTTCCTGAACGGGTCGTGCGGGCCAAGGCTGTCGAGCTCCCCGGAGACCCGACCTACGCCGACCTCCTCGCCGGCAGCGGCGAGAAAGCGAAAGCCTCCACCACGACCGCGTTCGCCCGCTTGCTCCGCAACCTCCTGCGCGACCCGCAACTCGGCCGACGCGTCGTGCCCATCATCCCCGACGAAGCGCGCACCTTCGGGCTCGACGCGCTGTTCCGCGAAGTCAAGATCTACGCGCCGTTCGGTCAAGCTTATGAACCCGTCGACGCCGCGCTGCTCCTTTCCTACCAAGAGTCGCGCACCGGTCGGCTCCTCGAAGAGGGGATCACGGAAGCCGGCTCGATGGCGAGCTTCACCGCCGCGGGCACCGCGTACGCCACGTGGGGCGAGCCCATGATCCCGTTCTTCATCTTCTATTCGATGTTCGGGTTCCAGCGGGTCGGCGATCTCATCTGGGCGGCAAGCGATGCCCAGGCAAAGGGGTTCCTGCTGGCGGCAACGGCCGGGCGCACCACCCTCATGGGCGAGGGGCTCCAGCACCAGGACGGCCACAGCCTCGTACTGGCCTCGACCGTCCCCACCTGCCAGGCCTACGACCCCGCGTTCGCGTACGAGATGGCGGCGGTGATCCGCGACGGCCTGCACCGCATGTACGGGCAGACGGACGACGCCGGAAATTCGGGCGCCGGCGAGTCGCTCTTCTACTACCTCACCCTCTACAACGAGAACTACGAGATGCCGGCCCGCGCTGAATCAGTGAGCGACGCCGACATCATCGAGGGGCTCTACCCGTGGGCCCCCGCACCTGATGGGCTCGAGGCGTCTGCCACCATCGTCTTCTCCGGCTCGGCCAACCTGGCCGCCCGGGCCGCCCAGGCGGCGCTGGCCGAGCACCACGGCATCGGGGCTGACCTGTGGTCAGCCACGTCGTACAAGCGGCTGCGGGAGGACGCCCTGTCGGTCGAGCGCTGGAACCGCCTGCATCCCTCAGAAGAACCCCGCGTCGCCCCGGTCACGGCCAAGCTGGCCACGGGTCGCGGACCGATCGTGGCGGTCACCGACTTCATGAAGGCGGTTCCCGACCAGATCGCCCGCTTCGTACCTCCCGCCCGGACGTTCACCGCCCTGGGAACCGATGGGTTTGGCCGGAGCGATACCCGCGAGGCCCTGCGCCGGTTCTTCGAGACCGATGCCGCCCATGTCGAGATCGCCACCCTGGCCGCCCTGGCCGACGCCGGCGGCATCGACCGATCGCTGGTGGCCGAGACCATCAAGCGCCACGACATCGACACCGACCTCCCCGATCCTCGCACCCGCTGAGGCCTACCATACGGACGTATGAGTTCGACGCGACAGGATCTGTTGGATGCCGCCCGGTTGACCATCCGCCAGACCGGGCTGGTCGGAGCCAGCTCGCGGGAGATCACCAAGGCGGCCAACGCCAACCTGGCGGCCGTTACCTACTACTTCGGCTCCAAGGACGACCTGATCGCCGAGGCCTTGTTCGGTGAGCTGGAGCGACGGGTGCAGCCCGCCCTGTCCCTGCTCGACGGGCCTGGGTCACCCGAAGCCCGCATGCTGGCAATGGTGCAGGCCTTGAGCGAGGAATTCGATCGCTCCGGTGACGACACACTCGTCTACTTCGAGGCGCTGTTGTTGGCGGCGCGCGACCAGCGGTACCGACGCACCGCCCTGGCCCTCTACCGGTCGCTGCGCCGACGGCTGGCCGAGGTGATCGTGGAGCTGAAGGGTGAGGACGCCATCCCCGATTGGGTCGCGCCCGACGCCATGGCGGCCCTCATCCTCGCGGTAGCCAATGGCATCGCCCTGCAGAGCCAGCTCGACCCCAAGGGCCCCGACCACCACGCCATCAGTGCCCAGTTCGCCCAGCTCCTACTGGCCGCCGCCCCCACGCCGGGGCGCAGCTGAGGGTGGGTACGCTGCGACCCATGGCTGCTACCAAGACCATGCCCATCACCGGGGACCCGCAGGCCGACCGGTTGTTGATGACCGATCCGCTGGCACTGCTGTTGGGCATGTTGCTGGACCAGCAGGTGCCCATGGAATGGGCCTTCCGCGGGCCGGCCGCCCTGAAGAATCGCCTGGGCGACGGGTTCGACGCCGCCGCCATCGCCGCCATGGACCCGGAGGATCTGGTGGCGGTGTTTTGCGAGAAGCCGGCCCTGCATCGCTACCCGGCAGCGATGGCCCGGCGGGCCCACGAGTTGTGCGGGTTCCTGGTCGACCACTACCACGGGGACGCCGCCGCGGTGTGGCGCAACGTTCGCAGCGGCGACGAGCTGTACCGACGGCTGCGAGAGCTACCCGGGTACGGCGAGGAGAAGTCGAAGATCTTCATGGCCATCCTGGCCAAGCGGATGGGCAAGCGGCCCGCCGGTTGGGAGGAGGCCGCCGCGCCGTTCAGCGACGCCACTCCCCGCTCGGTGGCCGACATCGACTCGCCCGAGTCCCTGGTCAAGGTGCGCGAGTTCAAGAAGGCCATGAAGGCCAAGGGCAAGAGCAAAGCGGGCTGAGTCGTCCGGTCAGGTCGACCTAGACCGCGGAGCTGGCCGCCTGGTTGCGCTGGCGGTCCAGCCAGCCCAGCAGCACGGCCACCGCGCGGGGGTCGTGGCGCAACTGATGGCCGGCGCCGTCGATGATGCGGAGGTCGGCGTCGCCGTGGGCGTCGGCTAGGACGCGGGCGTCGAACACGGGCACCGACTCGTCCTCTGATCCGTGCACGATGAGCAACGGCCGGGGACGCAGACGGGGCGCGGCGGCGACGGCGCGGATCTCCCGCAGCTCACGCGACCACTGGTCGAACGATTCCGGGAACGACGGGGAACCGATGAGGCCGACCTCGCGGGCGTGGAGCAGCAGCCGGCGAGGATGACTCGACCAGTCGTCGAAGTCGGCGGGTGACCCGAGGGCGGCCACGCCCTGTACCCGCTCGTCGTCGGCCGCCGCGCAGATGGCCAGGGCGCCCCCGGTACCGAAGCCCGCCATCCACACTGCGTCCGTGTCGTCAAGGTCGTGGAGATAGGCCGCCGCGTAGGCAAGATCGTCGCGCCACCCGCCCATGGAGAAATTACCCTCGGAATCCCCGCACCCCCGCAGCGTGATGACGAGTACCACCCAGCCCAACTCGGTGGCGATCCGGTCGGCCAACTCGGGGAACGAGCGGGCCGAGAGTCGACCACCGTCGCGCCCGGGTGGGAACCCGTGGGCGATGACCAGTCCCGGCGTCCAGGTACCGGGCGCGCTGCGGGGATGGGCCAGATGGCCCCAGATCCCCACGTCTCCCGAGGAGGTGAAGAGTCGCTCCACCAGCGGGCCGGGCCTAGTCGCCCTCGGGGGGGCCAGTGCCCGACCCGTCGCCCTTGTAGGGCTTGTAGCCACGGTTGCGGGCCTCGGCCAGGGTGTCGGGACCGAAGCACAGGAAGGTCTCGGCGGCCATGAGCTCCTCGATCAGGTCGGGCTCCGGGAGGTTGTCGACGTCGTAGACGACCTGCGACCGCTTGTCGCCCAGCCACCGGTTGTGCTCGAACTTGATGGGGCGTTCCATGGGGACACTCTGGCACGCGAAAGGGGCGCCGCCCGAAGACGGCGCCCCTCCCAACGATGTGCCGGAAGTCCGGGTCACGTGGATTGCCCGGGCGGGACGAGTTCCCGAACGTGAACCGGTGGTGGCTGGCGGGAATTCGCCGGCCGGTCCAGCTCGCCGACTAGCGGCCAGCCACCTCCGAAGTCCCATGAGAACAGTGACTACTCAGTTGGACCACCTCCTTTCCTTGGTCTTGCCAGATTAGGCACGTCCGGGCCCGCGAGGCGCGCCTTTTCCGGCGGGTGCACCGGCCGTTCACACCCGGCTCAGGCGGAGGGCTCCCCACCGGTCGGGTCGGCCACCCGAGGACCGATGGCTCCGATGGCCTCGAGGTAGTCGCGCTCGGTCTCGAGCACCGCAAGGATCTGGACGTCGTCGACCTCCAGGCCGGCGTCGGCGGCCTTGCCAATCACGTAGGCCAACCCGTCGTCTTCGGCCACCACCACCGCGTCGGGGATCGCCTCGAAGGCGGTCTCGGTGGCCACACCCTTGGCCTCGAGGTACTCGAGGTGCCACAGCACCAGGTCGCGCACGTCGTCATGGCTGCGCTGGGCGGCCACCTCGAAGGGGAGGCGATCCGCGATCCACTCGACCGCTTCGTCCTCATCGAACACCGAGACCGGCGCTTCGACCGACAGCCGTCCCACCACCGCGCCGATGGTCACCACCGCGATGGCGACCACGACCAGCACGGCTACGACGATCAGCACCCAAGCCATGGGCCGAGCCTAGGCCGAGCGCCGAGCGCTATATCCCGATGCGCTGAGCAAGCAGCTCGCGGTGGTAGGTGGGATCACCGAACAGCAGCTCGGAGGACTTGGCCCGCTTGAAATACAGGTGGGCCGGGTGCTCCCAGGTGAAGCCGATGCCACCGTGGATCTGGATGTTCTCGGCCGCGGC
>DHIQ01000221.1:0-2881 GCA_002403895.1 Candidatus Neomicrothrix sp. UBA4742 | reverse complement strand
AGCATGTCGGCGCACTTGTGCTTGATGGCCTGGAAGGAGCCGATGGGCCGACCGAACTGCACCCGCACCTTGGCGTACTCGACGGACATGTCGAGGCACTTCTGAGCCCCGCCGACCTGCTCGGCGGCCAGCGCCACGGCGGCCAGGTCGAGCACGGTGCTGAGCACGACCCAGCCCTCGCCCTCGGTGCCGATGAGCTCGCCGGCCACGCTGTCGAACTCGAGCTTGGCCTGCTTGCGGGTCTGGTCCATGGTCGACAGCGCCGTGCGGGTGAGGCCGGCGGCGTCACCCTCGACGGCGAACAGGCTCACGCCGGCGCCGGTGCGGGCAGCCACCAGGACCAGGCTGGCGGTGTGACCGTCGAGCACGAACGACTTGGTGCCCGAGATCTTCCAGGCGTCGCCGTCCTTGGTGGCGGTGGCCTCGATGCCCGATTCGTCCCACCGCCCGTTGGGCTCGGTGAAGGCGAGGGTGGCGATCGTCTCGCCCGAGGCGATGCCGGGGAGGTACGTGGCCTTGGCCGCATCGTCACCGGAATGGATCAGCGTGTTGGCGCCGAGCACGACGGTGGAGAAGTAGGGGGCGCACAACAGGGCGCGGCCCATCTCCTCGAGCACCACGATGAGCTCGACGTAGCTGTAGCCCGAGCCCCCGAACTCCTCGGGGATGATGAGGCTCTGCAGGCCCATCTGCTCGCTCATCTGGGCCCAGACGGCGTCGTCGTAGCCCTTCTCGGTCTCCATCTGCTCCCGCACCGCCGTTTCGGGCGACTTGGCGTCGAGGAACTGACGGACGATGTTGCGGAGCTCTTCCTGCTCCTCGGAGAACGCGAAGTTCACGGTTCCAGGCCCCCTGGGGTGCGGCGCTATGAGTTCCCGCCTGTCTACTAGACCCAGCGGTCAAGAAACCACTCGGCACCCGTCTCCCCTGCCGGTAGCGAGCCTCCCCCCCGCCGGCACACCGCCGCTTTAGGGTCTGGAGGTGCCCGACGGGACCCGATGGCGCCGGTGGGCGCCGGTGCTACTGATCGTGGGGTTCGGCCTGCTCCCCCTGGGGGTGGCCTGGCATTATGGCGCCACCGGCCTGGTGCGCAACGACGACTGGTCCTACAGCGAGATCCTGTTCCGGTGGGTCGACACCGGCCACCTGGAGCTGAACGGCTGGGTGTCGATGTTCCTGGTCGGGCAGCTGGCCCTGGCCTGGCCGGTTGCGCGGGTGTTCCCCCACAGCCTGCTCGCCCTCCAGGTCTTCACCAGTCTGGTCGGCATCGCCGGGGCCCTGGCCGCCTACGCCTTCCTGCGACGGTTTCTGACCCGCGGTCGGGCCACCGCAGCCGTCGTGTTGTTGATGTCCGGGCCCCTGTGGGGCCCGCTGGCCGGGTCGTTCATGACCGATGTCCCTGCCGCAGCCGCCGAGGCGGGCTGCCTGGCCCTGGGGGCGGTGGCGCTGACCTCCATCTCGGGACGGCGATCGACCGTGGCCCTGACGGCGGCCCTGGCCGTGGGGCTGGTGGGCGCCACCATCCGCGAGTACGCCATCGTGGCCCCCCTGGTCGTCGTCGCCGTGGTGGCGGTGCGGGCGGGGGCCCGCGGTCAGCGCCGAGCCGTGCTGGTGACCCTGGGCCTGGCCGGTGTGGTGAGCATCGGGTATGCCGCCGCTTTCGGCTGGCGGCGGGGCCTGTCCGGAAGGCTGTCCCTGACCCCCACCATCCCGGACGCGGCCGGTTCCGCCTTCGGTCGCTCGGCGCTGTTCACCGTGGTCACGTTGGCCTTCCTGATCCTGCCGGCCTTCGCCTGGGTTCGATGGCGAACCCTGGTTACGTCGGTGATGGCCCGGCGATGGACGACGGTGGCGGTTGGGGCGTCGGTGGTGCTGGGGCTGGCCGGCCTGGTCCGGGTGTGGACCTGGTCTCCGCCCTTGCTCGGCCCCTACCTCGATCAGCGGGGCGCCCTGGGCGACGACGTCTTGCTGGGTAGCTCACGGCCCCTCCTGCTCCCGTCCTGGCTCCTGCGGGGGCTGCTCGGTCTGACCGTGGCGGCCGCCATCGCCCTGATGGTCGTCGTGGCGTCGACGGCTGCCGCGGTGCTGCCCCGCCCCCGACCCCCGGCGGGTTCGTGGCGGGCCGGCCTGGCCGGGCTCGATGCCCGGGCCCTGTGTTTGGCCTTCGTGGTGGCCTCGGCCGTGGGGGTGGTGGCGGTCGGCACCAGTGACCTGCCGGTCTTCGATCGCTACGTGATGTGCACGGTGCCGTTCGCCGCCGGCCTGGTCCTGGCTCACCGATCGGCGGCGGCCACCACCGTCACCCGCACGGTGGTGGCCGCGGGGGCGGTGGCCGCCTTCGCCGTGCTGGGTCTGTGGTGGACTGGTGACTCGGCCGCCTTCGACGCCGCCCGCTGGCAGGCCGGGCAGCGGGCGGTGGCGCTGGGCTACCCGGCCGATCGCATCGACGCCGGGTTCGAGTGGCGCAATGCCCACCGGCGCCCCGGCGCCTTGGCTACCGCACCCAGCGAGCACGACCCGGATGCCTGTGTGCGAATCGAGGCGGGCGACGTCGGGGCGGACCCGGGCACCCGCCTGCTGTTCACCACCGAGCTGGGTCGGCCCTTCGCCGGCAACGGGCCGCTCCGGGCCCTCGCCACCGGCGCCGCCGGCTGCCCCTAGCCTTGTCGGTATGGACACGCTTCACTACGACGATACCCAGGCCGAGATCCACAAGCTGGTAGTGGGGCCGTTCGACAACAACGTCTTTGTGCTGCGCTGCAAGGCGACCGGTGACGCGGTGCTCATCGATGCCGCCAACGAGCACGACAAGCTGCTGGACCTGTGTCGGACGCTGGGCGTGCGCACCGTGATCGAGACCCACGGCCACTGGGACCACATC
>DHIQ01000018.1:37971-51983 GCA_002403895.1 Candidatus Neomicrothrix sp. UBA4742 | reverse complement strand
GGATCAGCCCGAGCAGGATGTGCTCGGTGCCGATGTAGTTGTGATTGAGCAGTCGTGCTTCTTCCTGCGCCAGGACGACAACACGACGGGCCCGATCGGTGAATCGTTCGAACAAGGACTGCCTCCCAGGGCTGGAACCCACGGGCTGGGGATCGTGGGGCAAGTGTAGCCACGTCCCTGGCGAACACACGGTGCGGGGGGACAGGACCCCGTCAGTGGTCGAATGGCACACGAACACCGACGTGAGGGTTTCTCGCCGGGGGGCGCCCCCACGTAGGGTGACAGGGTGGTTCAGCCCAATCCGCTCCTGCTGCTCCCGACTCTGGCCGACGACCTGGCCCGGGTCGAAGACCAACTGCGCCTCTCCGTGCAGGCCGAGGATCGCTTCCTCACCGAGGTGGCCAGCCACCTGATCAAGGCCGGGGGCAAGCGGGTCCGCCCCGCGTTCTGCGTCGCGTCGGCGGCCACCCGGCTGGCGGCCATGGCACCAGCTCCGGCCGACGTGGTCAGCGGCGCGGTGTCGGTCGAGTTGGTCCATCTCGGATCGCTCTACCACGACGACGTCATGGACGATGCCCTCACCCGGCGAACGGTGGAGAGCGTGAACGCCCGCTGGGGAAACCTCAAGGCGATCCTTGCCGGCGACTACCTGCTGGCCCGCGCCTCGGAGATCGCCGCCTCACTGGGAACCGAGGTGGCGGGGCTGTTGGCTTCGACCATCGCCCGGCTGTGCGAGGGGCAGATCCTGGAGCTCCAGCACACCTTCAACGCGCAGCGCAACGAGGAGGGCTACCTCGCTTCCATCGACGGCAAGACCGCCTCGCTATTGGGCACGGCCTGTCGTATCGGCGGCATCGTCGGCGGCCTGCCCCGACCGGTCATCGACCGCCTCACCCAGTTCGGCCACAGCTACGGCATGGCCTTCCAGATCGTCGACGACATCTTGGACGTGGTGGCCACCGACGAGGAGTTGGGAAAGCCGTCGGGCCACGACCTCGTCGAAGGCGTCTACACCCTGCCGGTGATCCGAGTGCTGGCCGCCGGAGGAAGCGATGCTGATCGCCTCGGTGACCTCCTGGGCGGGCCACTCGAGCCGCCGGCCCTGGCTGACGCCCGAGCTATCGTGCGAGGCAGCCGGGAGGTCGAGACTGCCCTCGACACGGCGCGGGCTTACGCCGGTCAGGCCGCCGCCGCCCTGACCGACGTCACCGAGTCGGAAGCGGGTGGGGCGCTGGTGGCCGCCGCCGACCACCTGCTGGAAACGGTCAGGGTCGCCGCCGAGCGTTGAGTCCCACCGGGCGCGCCGCCTAGGCCGAACGGCCCAGTTGCCTCAGCTTTTCTCGGCCCCCGCCGATTATCTTCGTGACAAGAGGCCAGATGAGCCGGAGGCGGAACATGGCACCGAACACGAAGTCGGCACATCCCCTGGAGACGGGGGAGCACCATCGATCCCGTCGAGCGCGATTGGCATTGGTCGCCATGGGGGTCACGCTCAGCCTGGCCGCGGTGGCCTGCGGGACGTCCAGCAAAGGCGAGACCGCCACCACGACGCCCCAGGGCAACACCACCGGGACCGCGGATGAGGGCACGCCCAAGGACGGCGGCGCGCTGGCCATCGGCATCAGCGCCGAGACCAACGGATGGAACCCGGCCAACGCCCAGTGGGCCGACACCGGCAGCCTCGTGGGCTCCACCGTGCTCGAGCCCCTCGCCACGCAGGGCAAAGATTCTGGGGCCAAGCCCTGGCTGGCCGACTCGTGGATCGCCAACGAGGCGTTCGACCAGTGGCAGATCAAGCTCCACCCGGGCATCAAGTACCAGAGCGGCGAGGATTTCGACGCCGCCTCGGTCAAGCAGAACATCGACGCCTACGTCCAGGGCCCGCTCTCCGGCCTCGCCCTCAAGCCCATGTTCAAGCAGGTCACGGTTATCGACCCGCTGACCGTCCAGGTGGAGCTGACCCAGCCGTGGGCTGCATTCCCCAGCAGCTTCTTGCAGGGTGGCTCCGCGTACATGATGTCTCCCACCATGCTGGCCTCGGCCGACAAGGGGGCGGCCCACCCGATCGGGACCGGGCCGTTCATCTTCGACAGCTGGGAGCCGGGCAACAGTTTCAAGGTGAAGAAGAACCCGAACTACTGGGTGAAGGGCCTGCCCCATCTCGACTCGATCGAGTTCAAGGTCATCCCCGATGACAGCGCGCGGGCCGATGCCGTCCAGGCCGGCGACGTCAACATGATGTACACGACCCGCGCCGTCGACGCCGACAAGCTGGCGGGCACCCAAACCGTCGTCAAGGACTGGTCGACGGAGAACGTCTTCGTCATGCCCAACACCGCACCCCAGGTGGGTGGCAAGTTCAACCCGCTGAGCAACATCCACGCCCGCAAGGCCCTGGCGCTGGCCACCGATGCCAGCGCGGTGGCAGCCAACGTGGGCGACGGCGTCGAGGTCCCCTCGTCGCCGTGGGGTCCCAACAACGTCTGGGGCATGCCCGACAGCCAGAACGGCTACGTGTCGTTCGATCTCAACGCGGCCAAGGCCGAGGTGGCCCAGTACCTGGCCGACACTGGTCAGCCGTCGCTGAAGTTCACCCTGTCCGGCCTGCCCGGCGTGGACACCCAGAAGACTCTGCAGCAGGTGCAGAGCCAGTGGAAGGACGCCGGCATCGACGTCAACATCGAGACGCTCGAGCAGACCGCCTACATCATCAAGATCGCCACCGGCGACTACCAGGCGGCCTACTTCCGCAACTACGGCTACCCGGACCCCGACCAGGACTACTACTTCTGGTCGGCCAGCACGGCCAAGGGCGTCGGCACCATCAGCATCAACTTCACCCAGTACACGACCCCGGCGGTGGAAAAGGACGTCACCGCCGGTCGGGTCAGCGGGTTCGCCAATGTTCGCAAGGACTCCTACGACGACCTGGTCAAGCAATTGAACGCCGGGTTCACCAACATCTGGCTCTACCGCACGCCATACACGATCATTGCCAACACGAGCGTGAAGGGCCTCAACCCGGCCCGGGAGATCAGCTTCGGCAACTTCGAGCCCAAGACGTGGCTCGGTGGACTCTGGCTCGACCAGTAAACCCGGTTTCGCTCTCACCTCCGCTCAGGCGTTGACTGGCGCGCTGGCGACGCTACCGAGGAACTCCAGGACGGTGCGGTTGAACGCGGCCCCGGCTTCGAGCATGAAGCCGTGGGCCGCGCCGCCGATGATGGCCAGCTCGGCCCCGGGGATCCGCTCGGCCAGCTCTTCGCTGTCCCCCATGGGCGTGAGGATGTCCTGGCTGCCCACCAGGACCAGGGTGGGCACCGTGATGGTGATGAGCTCGGCCCGCAGGTCGTCGTTCATGTCGAGGATGGCCTGCACCTGGGCCACGAACGCGTCGGGTGACCCAGTCATGGCCAGCGGGCCGACCAGGCCGACGGCCGGCCAGAACCGACGCAGGGAGCGGGGCCCGATCAGCCAGCGCACGGCCTGGCGGGCGAACGCGCCCATCCCATCGGTCGCCGCCGTCTGGGCCCACTCAGCCAGGAGCTCGCGGCGCCAGGGGTGATGGCGACACGCCGTACAGGCCAACACCAGCGAACGCACCCGCTCGGGATGACGGACCGCGACGATTTGGGCCAGGATCCCGCCCATCGATGCGCCCATGACGTGGGCCCGCTCGACCCCGGCCGCGTCGAGCACGGCGAGGGCGTCGACGGCCATGACCTCGAGGTCGTAGGGGGCCGGTGGGTGGTCCGAGCGCCCCGCCCCACGATTGTCGAACACGATGCAGCGATAGCGCGAGCCGAGCGCCCGCCGCTGGCGGAGCCAACCCCGGCTGTCGGCACCCAGGCCCTGGATCAACAAGAGCGGCTCGCCGTGGCGAGGCCCGAACACCTCGTAATGCAGACGAGTGCCGTCAGCAGCCTGTGCGAATGCCATGGGGCGTCACGCTAGCCAACCCCGGATCCCGACATGACGACCCATCAGATTGTGGTCAGTGGGAGGAGCGCCGGGAGTCGGTCAGCAGGTGCTGGAGCCGTTGGCGGGTGGAGGTGGCCACCTCGTCGGCGTCGCCCACCGATCGACTGCGCCGGGTGGGGATGGGCCGACCGAAGCGGATCGTCCACCAACGCCCGACCTCGAACCCGATCACCGCCACCGGAATGATCGGCGCGCCGGCGGCGATGGCGGCGGCCACCGGTTCAACCGGGATGGCCCCCACGTGGAAGGGATGCAGGATCTCCCGACCGAGGGGCAGTCCGACGAGCTCACCGGCCCGCAACAGGCTGCGAAGGTCAGCCGGGTGACCGGGGACAGCGCCTAGGCGCCGGGCGAGCGGGGCTATCGGCCCTCGATCCGGAGAACCGATCCAACGCAGCGGACGGTCCGTGGTCCGGGCCACCGCCGAAGTGAGCACGATCGGTTCCGACACCCCGATGCGGCGGGTGTGCACCAGCAACGCCGGGCCGATCTCCGGCAGCAGATGATCGTCCTCGATCCGCAGGTCCCAGCGGAGTCGGGTGAGGGGCGCCACCGCCCGCACCAGGTCACGATCGAGGCCCCACTCGTCGACCGAGAACCGACCGCTGACCCGGCGCTGGAGCAGGGCACCGACGTCGTTGCGCTCCAGATCGGGATCCAGTGCCGCGAGGTCGGCATCCACGACGGTCACGCCGCCTCCGCCCCGGCCGCGCTCCGGTGGACGACCTCGGCCCACGCATAGAGCTCCTCGACCACTTCGGGGCTCGAGCGCTCGGGTCGCACCCCGAGCAGCTCGCCGACGTGGCTGCCGTCGGCCGTGCGTCCCCGGGTCAGCAGCTCCTCGACATGGTCGGGCACAGGCGCCCCGGCCAGCTCGGCCACCAGCCGCGCCGAATACCAGCCCAGGGCCGCGATCGGGACCGGAAGCCGATGACCAAGGCGGGCCGCCTGGAACGCGGTCACCGCACCGGCGGCGACGACGTTGACCGGGCCATCGACGGGGCGACGCAGGGCGGCCAAGAGCGCGCCGGCCGCGTCGTGTTGGTGCAACACCGAGAACGGAGGGTCACTCAGGACGTTGAACGGCACCGCCGGCATTCGCAGCAACCGACCCAGCGGGCTCGGAAACGACGGCCCCACCAACGGGGCGAATCGCAGCGCAGTCACGGGGATGGCGGCGTGCAGGCCGCCCTCGGTGCAGACCCGCTCGACGTGTTGGAGCTGATGGCCGAACGAGGAGGTGGGGTCGGGTTGCACGGTTTCGTCGGGCCGGACCGGCGCCCCCCGGCGACGTCCGTAGATCTCGATGCCCGACCGCACGATGATCCGGTCCAGGCGACCGGCATCCACCGCGGCCGTCACCGCAGTGATGGTTCCGGCGGCGGTGCGCTCCATCGCCGAGCGGGGTGAGCTGCGGGCGTAGGGCTCGTAGACCCCGAGGTGCACGAGCGCGGTGGGCTGGAACCCGCGGATCAGCGAGGTAGTGCGATCGCGGTCGCGGGGGTCGACCCGATGGAACTCCGCCCGGTGACGGCGGCGAGGCGGGTCGATGTCGAGCCCGAGAACAGCCTCGACCTTCGGATCGTTGCCGAGTTGGTTGGCCAGGCGGGTGCCCAGCTCTCCCCCCATGCCAGTGATCAGGACTCTCATCGGTCAGACCGTAGTGCGCCCCGCGACCCCGCCCGAGCCGTCAGACGTTCTTCTCGTAGACCAGGCGCAGGCCGTGCAGGGTGAGCCAGGGCTCGGAGTGCTGGATGAACTTCGACAGGGGCGTGATGAGCTCGGCCAAGCCCCCGGTCGAGATGATGGTGCACTCCCCCAGCTCGTTTTGGATCCGCTCACACAACCCGTCGACCTGAGCGGCGAAGCCGTAGACGGCGCCCGACTGGATGGACTCGACCGTGCTCTTGCCCAGCACACTGCGTGGCTCCACCAGCTCGACCGCCCCCAGAGCCGCGGCCCGACCCACCAACGCATCCATGCTGATTCCGATGCCTGGAGCGATGGCGCCGCCCAGGTACTCACCCTTGGCCGACACCGCGTCACAGGTGGTGGCCGTCCCGAAGTCAGCGACGATGGTGGGGCCGCCATACAGGTCGAATGCCGCCACCGCGTTGGCGATGCGGTCGGCACCGACCTCTTTGGGGTTCTCAGCCAGGATGGCGATGCCGGTGCGGACCCCCGGCTCGATCATGATCGGGTCGAAGTCCAGATACCGGTCGGCCAGCAGGCGTAGCGCCTCCTTCACCCGGGGGACGCCCGAGGACACGGCCATGCCGTCGATGTCATCGAGGGTGAAGCTCCTCAGCGCCAGGAACCCTTGGAGCAACACCGCCAGCTCGTCGCCGGTGCGGTTGGCCTCGGTGGCGATCCGCCAATGATCGATCAGCCCGTCCTCGGGCCGGGTGCGTTCGCTCGGGTCGGGTCCGTCGAGCTCGAAGAGGCCCACGACGGTGTCGGTGTTCCCGGCGTCGATGGCGAGTAGCACAGCAGATGCTCCTTGTTCGGTTCAGGCGAGAGGGTAAGCCGATCAGTTTGAACGCGAGCGAGCGGATGGTTCAGCCAGGAGCGATGTCGAGACCGATGTCGAGCGCGGGAGCCGAGTTGGTGAGCCCACCGACGGAGATCATGTCGACCCCCAGCCCGGCGTAGCGGCCCGCGGTCTCAAGTGAGATCCCACCCGACACCTCCAACAACGGGCGGCGCCGCCCGGTCGTGGCGGCGTGGTCATCGGCGACCGCCACACATTGGGAGACCTCGTCGGGAGTCATATTGTCGAGCAGGAGGGCGTCTACCCCCGCCTCGAGGGCTTCGGTGACCTGGTCCAGCCGGTCACACTCCACGTGGACGGTGCGGGCCGGCCACCGTTCACGGCTGGTCTCGACGGCGGCGGTGACGCCCATGAGGGCGAGGTGGTTATCCTTGAGCAGGATCCAATCCGAGAGATTGCCCCGATGATTGGCGCCGCCCCCAGCCCGGACCGCGGCCTTCTCGAGGCTGCGGAGCCCCGGGGTCGTCTTGCGGGTGTCCCAGATTCGGGCCGTCCCGGCCGCCGCGGCGACGTCCACGAAGCGGCGGGTGAGGGTGGCGATACCCGAAAGATGACCGAGGAAGTTCAGGGCGGTGCGCTCAGCGGTGAGGATCGAGGCCAGGGTGCCTGCGACGGTGCCGATGGTCGTACCGACGTCGACCGCGGCACCGTCACCGACGGACCACGCCACCGCCACCGCCGGATCGATCTGGGCAAAGGTCTCGGTGGCACAATCCACTCCGGCCACGACCCCCGCGGTGCGTACGACGAACGCCGCGGTGGCGGCGAGGTCTGGTGGCAACAAGGCCGACGTAAGGTCTCCGAGCGGGGTCAAATCCTCGGCGATCGCCCGAGCCACCGCTTCGGTGACGGCGTGACGCGGGGGGCGGAGTGCGCTCATGGCATCAGCCTGCCCGACCCGGCCGCCACGGTGGCGCCGGTGCCGCCGAGGACGATGCGACCCCGGAAGCGCCCCTCGGTGGCGGGGTGATCGGCGCGGGTGTGCGCACCCCGGCTCTCGGTGCGCAACGTGGCCGACAGGAGCAGGGCGCGCGCCACCTCCACCAGGTTGGCCAGCTCGGCCACCTGCGCCTGGGCACCCTGGTCGGTCCGCGCCGCCAAGTCGGGAAGGGCCGCACCGATCTCGGCGACCGTCGATGACGTGGTGGTCAGCGAATCGGCGTCGCGCAACACGCCGGCACCCGACGTCATAGCCCGTTGCAGCGCGTCGCGGGCACAGGGCGCGTCACCCACCGCCGGCCCCGACTCCGACCCGGCGACCAGCGACTCAGTGAGCAGTGTCCCGGCCTGCCAGGCTGATGTGGTCAGGCCACCGATGTGCCGGTCGTCGTCGGTGCGGGTGTCCGCCCCCAACACCGCCCGCATGGCACCCGTGGGGGCGGCCGTCGATTGTCCCCGTTCGATCGCCTCCACCACCCGAGCGGCGAACACCATTCCTTCCAACAAGGAGTTGGAGGCCAGCCGGTTGGCTCCGTGCACCCCCGAGCAGGCCACCTCACCGGCGGCCCACAGCCCGTCCAGGGAGGTCGCCCCGTCCAGGTCGGCTACCACCCCGCCACACAGGTAGTGGGCCGCGGGAGCAATGGGCAACCAGTCCGTGCCCGGGTCGAGCCCGGCGGAAGTCAACGCCGCGCTGATCGTGGGGAAGCGCTCGGGGAACGACTCGAGCCCGGTGGCGTCCAGCCAGAGATGGTCGACCAACTGGTCGAGCATGCGACGGGTCATGGCCCGCGACACCTCGTCACGGGGCAACAGTTCGTCCACGAACCGCTCGCCGTTCGCGTCGCGCAGCAACGCGCCGTGGCCCCGGAGTGCCTCCGACAACAACGGCCTGGGCATCGACGGATGGTGCAGGGCCGTCGGGTGGAACTGGACGAACTCGACATCGGCCACCGCCGCACCGGCGCGCAGGGCCATGGCCACACCGTCGGCGGTGCTCTCCACCGGATTGGTGGTCACCGCAAAGAGCTGACCGGCACCGCCGGTGGCCAGCAGGACGTGGTCGGCTCGGACCGTCCGGCATGTCCCGTCGGCCCCGATGGCGACCACCCCCGCCACCCGTTCGTCCTCGACGACGAGGTCCAGCGCGAAGGCGTTCTCGTAGATCGCCGTGGCCGTGTGGCGCACCGCGTCGACCAGCGCCCGCTCGATCTCGGCGCCGGTTGCCGCCCCGCCGGCGTGCACGATGCGAGGCAGGCTGTGGCCGCCTTCGCGGGCCAGCTCCAGGCGGCCGTGGTCGTCCCGATCGAACATGGCGCCGAGGGCGATGAGCTCGTTGACCCGCCCCGGACCCTCGTCCACGAGGACGCGCACGGCATCGCTGTCGCACAAGCCTGCGCCGGCGGCCAGGGTGTCGGCCAGGTGCAGGTCCGTCGAGTCGGGGTCTTCTCCCAGCACAGCCGCCACCCCACCCTGGGCCCATCGGGTAGTGGACTGGTGGAGCTCACCCTTGGTCAGCACGCCGGCGCGCATGCCGTGGGTGCCGGCGGCCCGCACGGCGGCAGACAGCCCGGCCACGCCCGAACCCAGCACGAGCAGATCCAGGGCCGGGTCAGGCCCTCGAACCTTGGGGAGCCCCGTCACCGGGCACCTATCGGGCCGGGGGCCACCACGATGGTCACACCCACTGCGGCGCGCTCTCCTCGATCGAGACGGGACGGTTGCCGGCGTCGACGTGGACCACGGCAGGAGCGAACCCGTCGAGTTCCTCGTCGGCATAGTCGGCGTAGGTGATGACGATCACCCGATCACCCGGTTGCACGAGCCGGGCGGCTGCCCCGTTCAGGCAGACCTCACCTGGTCCCCCGGGGATGGCATACGTCTCGAAGCGGGCCCCGTTGTCGATGTCGAGGACGTGGACCTGCTCGTGCTCGCGGATGTCCGCCCGGGCCATGAGGTCGGTGTCGAGGCTGATCGAGCCGATGTAGTGCAGGTTGGCATCGGTGACCGTGGCCCGGTGGATCTTCGACTTCATCATGCGACGGCGCATGGTTCGCTCCTGGGGGTTGCTTGGCGCCCGAACGGGTCGCCGTACGGGGGCTGACCGGGTCAGCCCTGCTCGGGGACGAGCACGCCGAGGTTATCCAACAGTCTCGGTCGACCAAAGCGACCGGCGATCAGCAGGCGGATCTGCCCGGTCAACACGTCGGGCCGGGTGAGGGTACCGGCATCCACGGCCTCGGCGTACTCCAGCTCGGCCAGGGGCTCGGCGCCAAGCACCCCGGCCATGAGGTCCCGCACGGCGCCCGGGTCCCGCTCACCATCGGCCACCGCGGCGGCGGCGGTCTCAAGGGCTCGGTAGAGCACCGGGGCGGCAGCTCGCTCGCTGGGCGTGAGGTACACGTTGCGGCTCGACAGGGCGAGTCCGTCCGGCTCCCGCACGATGGGGCATCCGACGACGTCCACCGGAAAGGACAGATCCGCCACCATGCGCTCCACGATGGTCAACTGCTGGAAGTCCTTCTCGCCGAAATAGGCCCGGCAGGGGCCCACGATGGTGAAAAGCTTGGCCACCACCGTCGCCACCCCGGCGAAATGCGTCGGTCGCGATGCGCCTTCCATGGTGGTCGCCAGGTCAGGCACCACCACCGATGTGAGCGGGGGGTCGGGATACATCTCGGTGATGTCGGGAACGAAGAGCACGTCAACCCCGGCCGCCCTGGCCTGGCTCGTATCGGCCGGCAGGTCGCGGGGGTAGCCGGCGAGATCCTCCCCCGCACCGAACTGCAACGGATTCACGAAGATCGAGACCACTACCACGTCGACGTCGCCGCGAGCCTGCTCGATGAGCGAGACATGGCCGTCGTGGAGGTAGCCCATGGTGGGCACGAACCCGACCGTGCGGCCGTCGCTCCTGGCCCGGGCGAGCAGGGCTCGTACCTCGTCGATGGATGTCGTCACCTCCACCGCCGCATCCTGCCCGAAATCGACGAACCTGGAGGCATCGCGGGTGGCACTCGCCCCGATCAGGGGTCGGTTAGAGGTCGGTCGCGGTCGGATCGGAAGATCCCGGGTCACCGGATCCGCGGTGAGCGAGGCGGTAGGCCAGGTCGGCCATGGCCTGGTAGGCCTCGCGTTCGGCCGGGTCGAGCGCGGCCAGATGACGCTCGATGGTGGCCTGATCACCTCGGGCCGCCGGCCCGGTCAGAGCGGCGGCCGGCCCCAGTTCGGCCACGTTGTCCAACGTGGACCGCACCAGGTCGAGGTAGGCCTCGAAGGGAACGCCGACCGAGGCGGCCACCCGCTCGGCCTGGCCCAACAGGGCGACCACGTGGTTCGAGGCGATCACCGCGGCGGCGTGATAGGCGGCCCGGTCGGCGTCGGCAACCTCGAAGGCCCGGCCACCGAGGTCGGCCACGACCTGCTCGGCCACTTCCATGGCGGCCCGGTCGGAGCCAGCCACCGCGAACCACGCCCCCGCGGTGAGCCGTTCGGCGCCGAGCTCGGGACTGGGCAGCGCCACCAACGGGTGGATGGCAGCCCGATGCTGGTGAGGGGTCACGACCGTGAGGCCGAGCGACCCGGCCAGGTGGGCCACGACCGTGGTCTCCACCGGCTCGATACCAGCAGCCACCGAGGAGACGGCGGCGTCAGGCGTGGCGATGACCAGCAGGTCCACCCCCGCCGCGGCGCCGGTCACGTCGGCGCCGCGACCCAGTACCGGGCCGACCCGCCAACCGGCCTGGGCCAGCGCCAGGGCCAGGGCACGTCCGGCCCGGCCGGCGCCGATGACCCGAAGCCGCGAGCCGGCCATGGCTCAGAAGGACCCGACGTGTCGGACCCGGCCCTCGGTCCGGTCGTTCCAGTCGGGGGGGACCAGGTCGGGAGCCAGCTCGGCGAGGGGGGCCATGACGAACCGCCGCTCGTGCATCCGGGGATGGGGGATCTGGAGGTCAGGCTCATCCACCGGCCCACTCTCCACCCAGAGAATGTCGACATCCAGCGTGCGGGGTCCCCACCGCTCGTCGCGCACTCGTCCGGCACCGGACTCCAACCGATGGCACACCCCCAGCAGCTCCCGGGCCGTGAGCGGGGTATCCAGCTCCACCACGAGGTTGAGGTACGGCCCTTGGCCTCCCGGTCCGCCCACCGGGTCGGTCTCGTACAGCCCGGACACGGCCACCACCCCGGCGAGCGAGCCGACGGCCTCCCGCAGGAAGGCGTCGCGATCGCCGAGATTGGAACCCATGCCCAAGAAGGCCCGCATACGGTTACCGGCTCCGCCGGATGGACACACCCGACGTGTCGAGGTGTTGAGGCACGGGCGGGCGGAGTTTGCGCACCGTTACCGTCACCGCCTTGGCCCGGGCGTCGTCGAGGACCGTTTCCGCGATCCGAGTAGCCATGGCCTCCAGCAAGGTGAACCGGCCCGTGGCCACGAGATGCTCGACTGAAGCGGCGATGGCGCCGTAGTCGAGGGTGTCGTCAAGGCGATCGGAGCTCCCGGCCGTGGAGAGGTCGGTCTCGACATCCAAGTCGACCTCGAAAGGCTGGGCCCGTTCCTGTTCCTCGGGCAGCGCGCCGCAGATGCCCGCGACCCGCAGGCTGCGAAGCTGGATGACATCGGGGGTCGAGGAGCCCATCATCACCTCCAGGGTCGAGGGAGCGCCGGAGAGGTCAGAGTTGCGCCGAGACCGCCACCAGCTCGCGGCCGATGGGCCCGAGCTGGCGTTGGGTGATCTGCTCCACCACCGAGATAGCCCGGGGGCCGGTGTCGATGAAACCGTCCCACAGCAGATAGCCGGCCACTGCCCCGCAGATCCGATCACCCAGCTCCTCGCCGTGGAGCAGGACCTGGGTGCCGCCGGCCAGCAACACCTTGAGCTCGGGGAACAGCGCGCCCAGGTACAGAGGGGATTCGTCGTCCCTACTGAAAGGCCGGTGACGCCACGTCACCCCCAGTTCGTCGTAGTTGTGGAGGTTGTGGGGGGCGGTGATGAGCGAGATCACGCAGCCGAATCCCTGCTCACGGATCCAGATGATCTCCTCTTGGCGGCGGACGCGACGGTGATTGGCGCCGTATCCGCCGGGCCGCTCGCACACGGCCAGTTGGTCTTTGATGATCCAGTGGAAATTGCGGGGTTTGATGCCCTGCGCCCACTTGCCCTTGACGGCCACAGGACTCATGCTGCCACGACTTTCGCCGCCTGGACGGATGCTCGGACATCGTGGACACGGATCATGGACGCTCCTCGGGCCATGGCCCAGGTGCCGGTGGCCAACGAGGCCTCGAGTCGATCTTCGGTGGGGGCGGGCTCATCCGAGCGGTCCGAGAGGCCCAGCAATCGACCGAGGAACCCCTTGCGGCTGGTCCCCACCACCACCGGGTAGCCCAGCTCGACGATCTGGTCGAGGTGGCGGAGCAGGCTGAGGTTGTGGTCGGTCGTCTTGCCGAACCCGATGCCCGGATCGACCCAGATCTCGGTGACCCCGGCGGCCGCCGCCCGGGCCGCGTGGTCGGCCAGGAAGGCCTTGACCTCCACCACCACGTCGTCGTAGTGCGGATCGATCTGCATCGTGTGGGGCGTTCCCTGGCGGTGCATGACGACGTAGCCCACGCCGAGCTCGCCGGCGACGCTACCCAGACCGGCGGAGACGTCGTTGATCAGGCTGGCCCCGACCGCCACCGCCGCCCGCGCCACGGCCGGCTTCACCGTGTCCACCGAGACCCGGACCTCACCGGCCACCGCCTCGATCACCGGCACCACCCGTCGCAGCTCTTCGGCTTCATCGACCGGATCTGCCCCCGGCCGGCTGGATTCGCCACCGATGTCGACGATGTCGGCCCCCTCGGCGATGAGCTGTCGGGCATGGGCGACCGCCGCGTCGGCGTCGAGGAAGCGGCCTCCGTCGCTGAACGAATCGGGGGTCACGTTGACGACGCCCATCACGAGGGGGATCACGGGTCGAAACGGTACTTCCCGGTGTCAAATCCTCACCGGGCGAGCCGCGCTGGCTAGAAGCCGCCGCTGCCGATGAAGCGCATGGCCTCGAACCGGGTGGCGGTGTTCTCCCGGAACAGGCCGCGCACCGCGGAGGTCACCGTTGAGGCCCCCGGCTTGCGCACCCCCCGCATGGACATGCAGAGATGCTCCGCCTCGATCACCACCAACACGCCCTGCGGCTGAAGGGTGCGCTCGATCTCGTCGGCCACCTGGGTGGTCAGCCGCTCCTGGACCTGTGGCCGCTTGGCGTAGGCGTCCACCAGCCGGGCCAGCTTGGACAACCCGGTGACCCGGCCGTCGTTGTTGGGGATGTACGCCACATGGGCCTTGCCGATGAAGGGCACCAGGTGGTGCTCGCACATGGAGGTGAGGGCGATGTCGCGCACCATCACCATCTCGTCATGGCCCGCCTCGAACTGGACAGCCAGGTGATGGTGGGGGGTTTCCCGGAGCCCGGCGAACACCTCGGCGTACATCCGGGCCACCCGCTCGGGCGTGTGCACGAGCCCGTCGCGGTGGGGATCTTCACCGATGGC
>DHIQ01000018.1:29665-37718 GCA_002403895.1 Candidatus Neomicrothrix sp. UBA4742 | reverse complement strand
TCCTCGGTAGGCACACGGGGGGTGACCTGGCGGTCAGGCAGGATCAGGTCCGGCCCGTCGAACGGCGGGAGATCCAGGTGCTCGCTGATGGTGTCGTCGCTCATTGTCCGTCCCGCAACCGTGTGATCGGCGCCCTTGGCGGGCGCCTGCGTTGCGGGCTGAGGGTATCGCCCCCCCTCGCGAGTCGCTCAGCTGGAGGGATCGATCAAGCCGCGCCGGTGCCGCATGACCTGCTCGGCGGTGCCGAACACCAGCGAATCCACCAAGATCCCGATCACCAGGATCACCACCATGGCCGCCATGAGTGCCGGGGCATCGGCGAGGTCGCGGCCGGACTGGAGCTGGAAGCCGATGGAGGGCTGGTTGGCGATGATGACGATGATCTCGCCGGCCATCAGGCTGCGCCAGGCGAAGGCCCACCCCTGCTTCAGGCCCGCCAGCACCGAGGGCATGGACGCCGGGAGGATCACGAAGCGGCTCAGGTTGAGGCCCCGGGCGCCGAGCACCCGGCCCGCCCGCACCAGGATCGGGGGGACGTTGTCGGCCCCGGCGATGATGCCGTTGGCGATCGAGGGGGCCGCCCCCAGCACCACCACGAACAAGATGGCGGCGTCGGTCAGCTTGAACAACAAGATGGCCAGCGGGAACCAGGCGATGGACGGCATGGTCTGGAGGCCGGTGATGAGCGAGCCGACCGCGGAGCGCAGCGTGCGGCTCCGGCTCACGGCCAGGCCGACGAACCCCCCGATGATGATGGCCAGGGTGTAGCCCTGGACCGCCCGGGTCATCGTGATGCGGGTGGCCTTGGGCATCACCCCGCTCTGGAACTCGCGCACGAGCTCCCGGAACACGGTGGCCGGCCCGGGCAGGACGTATTCGGGCCAGTGCCCGCTCCACACGACCAGCTGCCAGATGCCCAGCCCGAGCGCGATCGCCGCCAGCTTGGGCCAGGTGGCCTTCCACAGCCGGGGCAGGAAGGGCTGGCGGGGCGCGGTGGGCTGTTCCAAGGCATCGAGGCCCGACAGCTCCGAATCCAGCGCATCGCCGGTCGGTGACGGCCGGGTCGGGGGCGTGTTCACGTCCTCGAGCACGGGACCGCCATCACGGGATCTTCAGACGGCATGGCGACGCACCTCCTGACGCAGGCGGGCGGTGATCTCCCCGGCGAGGCCGGAGACCTCGGGGTCCTCCATGCGGCGGGGACGGTCGATGTCGACCACGAACTCGTGGACCACCCGACCGGGCCGGCTGGACAGCAGCACCACCCGGTCGGCCAGGCGAGCGGCTTCCCGGACGTTGTGGGTCACGAACACCACCGTGAAGCTGCGGTCCTGCCAGAGGCGCTCGAGCTCGTCGTGGAGGAGGTCGCGGGTCATGGCGTCGAGCGCCCCGAACGGCTCGTCCATCAACAAGATGTCGGCGTCTTGGGCGAACGCACGCGCCAGGGCCACCCGCTGGCGCATACCGCCCGACAGCTCGTGGGGGCGCTTGGCGCCCAAGCCCGGCAGGTGCACCAGCTCCAGCAGATCGGCGGCTCGCTGCTTGCGATCGAGCTTGGCGACGCCTCGCAGCCTCATGGCCAACTCGACGTTGCCGCCCACCGTCAGCCAGGGGAAGAGCGCCGATTCCTGGAACATGAGGCCGGTCCGGCCCGTCGTGGCCAGCTGACCGCTGGTGGCCGTGTCGAGGCCGGCGATGAGGTTCAGCATGGTGGACTTGCCACAACCCGACGCGCCCACGACGCACACGAACCCGCCGGGCCGGACGGTCAGGTCGATCCGGTCGAGGGCCTGGACCGCCCCGCTGCCGTGGCCGTGGACCTTGCTCACCTCCCGCAGGGAGACCGCGGTCAGTCCTACCGGCGGGGCGTCAGGCACGTCGATCGTCATGGTCACAACCCCGACACGGTGGGCTGGCCCTGGGCGACGAGCAGATTGTTCAGCAGGTCGAGCGAGTAGAGGCCGCTGAGGTTCTCCACCGGCTTGAGGACACCGACGTCGACCGCGGACTGGGCGGCCTGTTGCAGGCTGGACGAGATGGGGTCGTAGGTGAACTCCAGGTTGTTCCAGGCTGCGCTGATGACCTTGTCGGGCAGGCGCTTCTGGGTGGCGGCCTCGATGGCGTCGTTGGCGGCCTTCTGGGAGCCGGCGGGGTCGGCCTTGATGGCGGCCAACGCCGCCAGATGACCCGCAAGGATGGCCTGCACCACATCGGGGTGGTCGTCGAGGAACTTGGTGCGCACGATGATCTGGGTCGTGACGAACTGGCCCTGGGGCCACAGCGTCTTTTCGTCCACCAGCACCTTTCCGCCACCTTCTTGGATCAGGCGGGTGGCCCACGGCTCGGGCACCCAGGCTCCGGCGATGTCGCCGGCCTTGAAGGCGGTGAGGGTGTCGGCGTTCTCCTGCGGCTTGATGTTCACGTCACCGCCGCCGGAGGTGTCGGTGTTGAGTCCCTGGCTCTTGAGCCAAGCTCGCAGGGCCACGTCCTGGGTGTTGCCCAACTGGGGCGAGGCGATCGATTTGCCCTTGAGGTCCTGGGCGCTGCTGATGTCGGACTGGACGACGAAGTAGGCGCCGCCCGAGGTGCTGCCGGCCACGATCCGCACGGCTTCGCCGTTGGACTTCTGGTAGGCGTTGATGGTGGGGTTGGGCCCGACATAGGTGATGTCGAGGGCGTCGCCGAACAAGGCCTCGACCGCCGCGGGGCCGGCGTTGAACGTCTTGGTCTCGAGGGTGACGTTGGCGGGCAGCGCCGCCTTGAACAGGCCCTCCTGCACACCGACCAACGCCGGCGCATGGGTGATGTTGGGGAAGTACCCGAGCCGGACGGTGACCGGGGCGCTCGACATGGCCAGGGTGCCGCTGGTGGCCGCCTGGGTGCCGCTGGTGGACGCCTTGGTCCCGGAGCTCCCGCAGGCAGCGGCCAGCAAGGCCACCATCAGGGGCATCACGAACCACCTGACGACACGGGAACGGGAGCGAACGGGAGATGCGGACACAGGATCCTCCGGGTGTCAGGTCGTGCCGCCGAGGGTCACCGACGGGGTAACAGCACATTTCCTATCAGTTTTATGTGAAAAGGACAACCCAGAATTACGGGGAGGCGGGACGATCGCCTGCCGGGCCGGCTCAGGCGACGGCGCGGATCAAGGGAAGGCCCGCGTCGAAGCCCACGACCGTCATGGCGTCGAGCACCCTGGTCCGCAGCCGACCGGGCGCCCGGCGGTCGCCGAAGCGCTCGATCAGCTGGCCCTCACTCCTCGGCATAGGCGTGGATGGCGTCGAGATTGCGGAACCGCTCAGCCACGTCGAGCCCATAGCCCACCACGAAAGCATCGGGAATCCGGAACCCGACGTAGCGAAGGTCCGGCTCGGACTTCTGGAGGCCTTCTTTGAGCAGGAGGGCACATACCTCGAGACTGGCGGGGCCCCGGGCGAGCAGGTTCTTGCGGAGTAACTCGAGGGTCAGCCCGCTGTCGACGATGTCCTCCACCAGCAGCACATGCCGGTCGGTCAGATCGAGGTCGAGGTCCTTCACGATCCGAACCACGCCACTCGTCTTGGTCGCGCTCCCGTAGGACGACACCGCCATGAAGTCGAACTCCACCGGCAGGTCCACGGCCCGGGCCAGGTCGCTCATGAACATGAAGGCGCCTTTGAGCACACCGACCAGCAACGGGCTGGTGCCTGCGTAGTCTGCCGCGATCTGGCGGCCCATCTCGGCGATGCGGGCCTGGAGTTCGGAGCGGCCCACGATCACCCGCCCGAGCAGGGGATCATCGGCGGTGAAGCTGGGAACCCGATCGTCCATGGGGGCCAGACCCTACTCAACCGTCGGCGGCCGGCGGACCCACGGGCGGACCCACGAATGGATCGCCGTCGAGCTCGAGACGGAGACGGCCCCCAGTGCGGGCTACCCGCCAGCCGCCACCCACCTCGGTGGCCCGCATCTGCAGCCGGGCCACCCCCAGAACCCGCTCGACGGTGGCGGCGTCAGGCGGATGGCCCTCACCTGAACACGAGCGCAACCACCGGCGTACCGCCATCCGGGCCAGCGTCGGTGGCGCGGCGGCAAGCATTGCGCCATCAGTCGGGTCCAACCCGGCTGCCTCCCCCTCCAGGTGATCGACCACCTCCCGCAGCACCTCGGCCTGACGGGCGATCACGGCCGCCACGTCGCGTGCGGCCACGTCGTCGAGGAGCGGGAGCACCTCGAACCGGATGCGGTTGCGGCGAAAGGCGGGGTCCCGGTTGGACGGATCATCGACCACGATGAACCCGAGCGCTCGACACAGCTCCACGGTCTCGCGGCGGCGCAGCGCCAAGATCGGATGGCGGTCATCGGCCCGGATCCCGGCCAGTCCTTCGGGCCCGGCGCCTCGGACCAGGTTGCCCAGAACGGTCTCGGCTTGATCGTCGGCCGTGTGGCCCAACCGCGCTCCCTCACCCAAGGCGGCATGGCGGGCGGCGCGGGCTCTGGCCTCGAGATTGGGGCCGGCGTCGATGTGCACCCGGATCGAGCGGAACGACGCGCCCAACGCGGCGGCGGCGTTGGCCACCACCTCGGCCTCTTCGTCGGAACCGACCCGCAATCCATGATCGACGTGGACGGCGGTGACCTCACACCCCGCGGCCACCGCTAGGGCCAACAACGAGAGCGAATCTGCCCCCCCGGAGACCCCGCAGGTCACGGGTGCGCCAGCCGCGGGGAACCGGCAGCGCCCCAACAGGGGAGCGGCCAATACCGCCAGTCGGTCGGGATCGATCACGGCCGGCGCGACGACACGGCGGCAACCACGCCGCTCAGACGGCGAGGGCGGGGGCCATCCGCTGGATCCACGCAGAGGGCTGGCGGATCTCGACGAGCGTGGGCAGGTGTGCCGGGCTCTCCCAGGCGCGGGCCAACAGCGCGGGGCCACCGGCCGCCTCGACCTGCTCGATGAACGCCTCACCCTGGGCGTACTGGTTGAGCTTGGCCTCGAGCCCGATGAGCTGCTGCAACAGCTTGGCCAGCCCACTGGCGTTCTGGCGGCGTTGACGCAGCACCCGGGCGAATCGGTCGGCACTGGGGACCAGCCCGGCGCCGGCCCGGTCCATGGTCACGTCCCCGTGGCCTTCGAGCAGGCTCATCAGACCACTCACCTGATCGAGGACCTGACGCTGCTCGTCGCTGGCCACCAAGGCCATGATCCCGCCGTCGGCCAGCGGGTTCTCGCCGCTGCGCATGGAAGCAGCGGCGCGGGCCAAGGCCTCGGCGAAGCGCTTCGGGTCAGGATCAACCGCGTCCAGCGTCTGCTCGACGAGCCCGAGGAAATGGGGGCGCATCCACTCCACGCCGGTGAACTGCGCTCGATGGGTCACCTCGTGTAGCGCCAACCACAGGCGGAACTCACGGGGTGGAAAGGCGAACTGCTTCTCGAGGGCAAGCACGTTGGGGCCCACGTAGTACACGATGTCCTGCTCGAGGGGGTTCTCTTCCTCGATGATGAGCAGGTCGTACTGGCCGAGCACCCGGGTGGACATCCACCCGAGCATCATGCCCACCTCCACCCCGGCGAACTTTTTGGCCAAGGGCGACAGGGGGTTGCCCTCGATCCGGTCCCCGAGCTTGTCGATGATGGGTCGCAGGAGCCGTTGGAACGAAGCCACGTTGGCACTCACCCACCCGGCGCGATCGGTCACCCGGGCTCGGGCCGGCCCCGCCAGCGACACGAGGCCCGTCTCGGCGGCCACCAGTTCCTCGGCACGCGTCGTGGCCTCGGTGAAATCCGGTCCGAGCGAGTCGTAGTGATAGGACTCGCTGAACGGCTCGCGCCCCGCCACACGAGTGGCAACCCGTTGGGCCACGGCCCAATCGACGGCGCCGGCCACCCGATCAGTCCTTCGGGAAACGGGGAGCGACGACTTTCTTGTAGTACATGACCCCCGTCATCGCCACCGCCCCGATGGTAGAGATGACCAAGGCGACGGCGATCCAGAACGACCAGACCACGGCGGCAAAGACGACCATGCCCCGATTGTAGAACGGCCGGAAGCCCGCGCCCTAGTCGTCGGCGCTGTGGAGCTGCTCGGCGATGCGGTGGCGTAGTGACTCGGGCACCTCGTCACGGCACCGGGTGGAGATCACGATCCGCAGTTCGGCTTCGAAGTCAAAAGCCTCGAAGCAGGGGTTGCAGTCGTCGAGGTGGCCTCGGATGACGGTGCGCTTCTCCGCGGTCAGCTCACCGTCGAGGTACACGTACAGCTCCTGTAGTGCTTCCTCGCACGGGGTCGACGAATGGTCGTGGCCATCCCCGCCCTTGTCGGGCAGGTCAGCTTCGTGGGGGTCGAGGTCGGGCATCGTGTCTCACTCGGCCAGGGCCGGCTGCACCTGGGCATCCGGACCGGGGTCCTTGTCGGTCGTGCCAGCAGGAATGAGGCCCCGCTGACTGGCAAAGTCGAACAACCGCTTCTGAAGGAATTTTCTTCCCCGATGGAGGCGACTCATCACCGTACCAATCGGGATGTCGAGGATCTCGGCGATCTCCTTGTAGGAAAAACCCTCGACATCGGCCAGCAGAACGGCCATGCGGAACTGCTCGGGAAGCGCCTCGATGGCGTCCTTTACCTCGTCATCGGTGAAGAAATCCATGAGCTCGTCCTCCGCGCTGCGGCTGGCGGCCACGGCCTCGAGCCCGCCCAGGCGGCGATAGAGGTAGAGGTCCTCGACCTCGTCCAACTCGGTCTCCTCGGGGCGGCGCTTCTTGGACCGGTAGGAGTTGATGTACGTGTTCGTGAGGATCCGGTAGAGCCAGGCCTTGAGGTTGGTCCCCTCGGTGAAGCCGCCGAAGCCCCGGTATGCCTTGAGGTAGGTCTCCTGTACGAGATCCTCGGCGTCAGCCGGATTGCGGCTCATGCGCAGCGCAGCCGAGTACAGGGGATTCATGTACTCCATCGCCTGGTCGGCGAATTGCGCCTGGTCGGCCATAAGGCTCCAAGCCTACCCGCAGTGACCCCCGCCCCGACCGGGCGGGGGTCACCCCGCAGGTGCGACGATCAGCCGAACCAACCGGCCACGTCGGCGATGACGTCGACGTTGCCGGACAGGTTGAACATCGAGACCTTTCCCGCCGCCCCCAACTTCACCGTCACCGCATTGGGGATGGTGACCCCCGGCGTCCAGTTGAGGCTCGACGCCGTCGGTTGGGCCTGCCCAGCCGGCCACAGGGTCAGGAACGACGATCCGGTGGTGTCGGTCACCGTCGTGTTCATGACCACCGACTCGGCATCGGCCGGCACTCCGCCGAACCCGAAGACGGCGATGTCACGTTGGGCCCCGGAGCCCCACGGAGTCGAGTACAGACCCACCTGCGACGGCGGAGGACGGGAATCGAGGATGCGCCCGGGACTGACCGGATGGAAGGCCTTGCCCGTGCCCGCCATGTAGTACCCGGCCACGTCGACGATGACATCCACGTTGCCGAAGTGGTTGAAGACCGAGACCTTGCCCGCGGTCCCCAGCTTCACCGTCACCGCGTTGGGGATGGTGACCCCCGGCGACCAGTTGAGGCTCGACGCCGTCGGCTGGGCCTGCCCCGTGGGCCACAAGGTCAGGAACGAAGCGGCGGTGGTGTTGGTCACCGTCACGTTCAACACGACGGCGTCGGCGCCGGGGGGAACGACGCCGGCGGCGTCGCCGACGGTGATGTCACGAGTGACGCCACCGCCCCAAGGCGAGCCCAACGGTCCCACCTGCAGGGGCGGAGGGCGCGAGTCGATGATCCGCTGCGGGGTGAGCGCGGTGTAGCCGTCGCCGGGCGTCGAGTCGTAGTACCCGGCCACGTCGACGATGACGTCCACGCTGCCCAACAGGTTGAAGACCGAGACCTTGCCCGCGGTCCCCAACTTGACCGTCACCGCGTTGGGAATGGTGCGACCCGCGGTCCAGTTGAGGTTCGAGGCATTCGGTCGGGACTGACCAGCCGGGAACAGCGTCAAGAACGAGGAGCCGGTGGTGCCGGTCACCGTCACGTTCAACACCACCGCGGCGGCGCCGGGGGGAACGACGCCGG
>DHIQ01000018.1:28107-29475 GCA_002403895.1 Candidatus Neomicrothrix sp. UBA4742 | reverse complement strand
GACGGTGATGTCACGAGTGACGCCTCCGCCCCACGGCGAGGAGAACGGGCCCACCTGCGACGGCGGGGGACGGGAATCGAGGATGCGGGCGGGGGCGGGCAACGCATGGAAGTTGGTGCCCGGGCTCGGGAGCGACGGGGTCACGGCGTTCGAGGCGAACGAAGGGGGCCCGTCGCCGATGCTGTTGTGAGCGACGACGGTGAACGTGTACGGGGTGCCGTTGGTCAGGCCACTGACGTTGCAGGTCAGCGGGCCGCTGGTCCCGCAGGTCTGGCCCCCGGGGGACGCGACCACCGTGTAGGAAGTGATCGTCGACCCGCCGTTGGAGACCGGCGCCGCCCACGACACGTTGGCCATGGCATTGCCTGCCGCGGCGACGAGCCCGGTGGGCGGGCCGGGAACGGTGGCCGCGCCGCAGGTGAGCAGGGACTGCAGCATGCGGTTGGCGTCGACCAGGCCGCTGCCGGCCACGTCTGCGCCGTAGGCCATGGGCGTGGCCGAGGATCGCTGGGCGGCCAGGATCTCATCTGGGGTTCGGCACGGATATTTCGAGCGGGCCAGGGCTCCTACCGCCGCCGCGTGCGGCGCGGCCGCGGAGGTGCCGTAGAAGCGGAACGGCGGACCGGTCCCCGGTGGGAAGAAGCTGTTCAACCCGCCATCGGTGGCGGCGAAGTCGACCGTCTTGGTCTGGCATGGGTTGATCTGCGTGGCGGGTGGCTGGTACAGAGGCGCGGTCCCCACCGTGGGGCCCCAGCACTTCTTGACCGGGCCGTGGCTCGAGTACGACTCGACGGACGACGAGTCGTTGTACGGAACCGCGGCGACGGTGGCCGCCCGGGAGGCACCGTTGTGGCCGATCACCGTGGGCCCCACGATGTCGTTGCCCGCGCTCACGTTGTACTGGAACGAGTTGAACACCGAGGTGTCACCGTTGGGGAAGGTCACGAACTTGAATCGGGGCAAGCCGGAGTCACCACCCCCGACCCCTTCGTACCGGGCCACCACGAGGCGCAGCGAGCGCGCGGCGCCCGTGTTGTTCGTGTAGCTCAGGAACTCGCTGGGATCCTCCGTGGTGAGGTTGCTGTGCGCGCCGCTGGTCACGATTGCGCCCGTGGTGGCGTCGACGAGGAGGAGGTCGAGGTCGGTGGTGACCCGGCCCTGGGGTTGGCTGTACGACAGCGAGAACAGGGCGGTTCGGTTGGTATTCACCGAGATGGTGTCCCCCGCATCGGTGCCGCTCTGGCTGAAGTTGTGGCACTGCGACGCCCCGCGTTCGAACGTGTTGATCGCTGTCGGGCAGGGCGTTTGGCGGAAGGCACCGGTCTCGTACGAGGTCACGTCGTGCCCTCCGATGGTGAGGGTATGGTT
>DHIQ01000018.1:26529-27893 GCA_002403895.1 Candidatus Neomicrothrix sp. UBA4742 | reverse complement strand
CCCGATGGTGAGGGTATGGTTCGCCGCCGACGAGTAGTAGGTGACGCCTCCGGCCACCACGTCGTCGACGGCCTTGGCGATGATGCCGTCCTGGAACATCGGCTCGGTGAAATAGGTGACGTCGTCGGTGATCACCGAGGAGCCGCTGGCCTTGAGGTTGCGGATCTGGTTGGCAAAGTCGGCCACCCCGTTGAAGGCGGTGGCGAACGCCAGGGAAGAACCGGGAGCGAGGTCGTGCACGATCTGAGCCATCGCTCGGCCTTCGTCCTCACCGGAGCCGGAGTCCGCCTGGACCTGGACGGGCGTGGTGAAACCGCAGGTGTTGCCGGTGCCCGGCAGCTCGTTGCCGGTGACGTCGCCGGCGGCGCCGACCAGGCCGTTGTAGGAATCCGACAGCACACCGACCTTCACGCCAGCGCCGTTCACGCCGAAGTTGGTTCGGGCGAGATCAGCCTTGAGCTGGGTGTCGCCTTCAGACACGATGCCCGTCGGGCAGCCGCCGAGGAGGCTGGTCGAGGCGCCGCTGGTGCGAGCCAGGGCTCCGGAAGCCACCATCGGCGTGATCTCCTCCGAGACCGAGGCCACGCCGGGGACGGCCACCAGAGTGGCGAAGTCGTCAGGGGAGATGACGCCGTTGGCAACCGCATCCGGCGTCGACAGTGAGAGGTCGCTGACCCCGGCGGCGCGTACCGCGTCGAGGGTGTCCGTCGAGGTGTCGTTGAGGCGGATGAGTACGACCACCCTCCCACCTGAGCGCTGCATGAGGCTTCCCGGGCCGGTGTCGGCCAGACCCACGGCGTGCGACTGGTCAGCGGCCGAGAGGGCCTGAACCTGCGGTCGGAGCAGCGTCTGGAGACGAGGCGAGAGCTTGCTGGTGCGCCCCGAGAGCGTGGTGTTGTCCACGGGTTGACGAGCGGCGGCGCTGGCCACCGTCGTTGGCACCACCAGGGCGCCCAGCGTGGCCAGCACGACCGCGACGATCGTCACGCCCCGCTTGCCCATCGCCCTACGCCGACCGTGCTCGGCCGAAAAGTGACCGCGCCGCGTCCTCGAGTCCATCGCTTCTGCCTCCTGATCCGACGACCCCTGCGGTCGGGAGCGACACGCTAACCCACGAACGGGACCGCCGATCTACGCACTGAGCCAGCCAGGTGGGGTCGGGTCACTCACCACCGTGACGGTGGTCAGCCGCACGAACCCACGCCTCAACCTGGAGCCCGAGAAGGGAATCGAACCCTTGACCTGCTCATTACGAGTGAGCTGCTCTGCCGACTGAGCTACCCGGGCGGGAGCGTGAAGGCTAGCAGCGAGCGCACCCGCCCCGGAATCCGATCCCCGCCTTCCGAATCGGCGTAGGAAACGGT
>DHIQ01000018.1:2033-26330 GCA_002403895.1 Candidatus Neomicrothrix sp. UBA4742 | reverse complement strand
GCCGTGCTCAGTGCAGGGCGCCGAGGCAGAGGAACAGCGCTTGGAACTGCAGCTGCTCGTTCGGGTTGCGGACCAGGCCTTCGGATGTGGCCTGGATCGCTTCGAGGGCCTCCACCAGCGGCGCCGGCCGGCTGCTCACCGCCATCTCGTCGCGGTAGCGCCGCGACAGCACGACCAGACCAAAGCGGAGCTCGTCGACCCGCTGTCGTCGGGTCTCGCGCTTGTGGACCTCTTCCAACGCCTTGCGCCCGGCCCCCCGCTCGCCGAGCTGGGCCACCAGCTCCTCCAGATCCGCCAGCTCCTGGGTGTGACGGTCCCGGAGTGGTCCGGCGGCGTCGTCGATCATGGCAAACAGCTCGTCCACCAGCCGCGTGGCCATGGAGCCGGTGCCGTCGAGCTGGTCGGGCACCGCGAACCACGCCTCGCGCCGTAGCGCCAGCCTCGGATCGGTGGCCAATAACCGGGCCCGTCCGAGGTCACCCGCGGCGGCGCCGGCCGCATCGGTGGCCACGGCGGACTCGACGCCCTCTCCGATCAGGCAGTCGATCACCGCGTGGTCGGGAACAGGACCCAGATCGATGCGTACGCACCGCGAGGCAACGGTGACCAACTCGGGCGGGACGTGCTCGGCCAAGACGACGAAAAACGTCCCCGCCGGAGGCTCCTCGATGGTCTTGAGCAGCTTGGGGGCGGCCTCGCGGGCCAAGTGGAACTCGTCGAGCACGAGCACCTTGCGCTCCCCCTCGATCGGTGATCGGCTGGCCCGCTCGACGATGGCGTCAGCCTGGGCCGCGGTGATGAACGGACCGGTCCGCTCGGTGACGACCAGATCCGGGTGCTGCTCGGCCAGGGCGAGGCGGCGGTGCCGATCGGCATCGGCGCCCTGCGACCCCTCGCTCAACAGCTCGGCCGCGAACGCGGCCGCCAACGCCCGCTTGCCGCTCCCCCGAGGTCCCACCAGCAGATAGGCGTGCACCGGCGCGCGGGCGGCCGCTCGTAGCTGAGCGGCGGGGTCGTCCTGGCCGACGATGCCGGCCCACGGATCGATTTCGGTGCTGCTGGTCGGCGGGGGACTCACACCGGGAGTTGTAGTCGCTCGGCCACGGCCTCGCGCACAGCCCCCGCCACCTGGTCGACTCGCTGGGTGCCGTCCACCACCACCCATCGGGCTGGCTCCCCGGCCGCCAGTTCCCGGAAGCCGTCGGCCACCCGCCGATGGAAGGCCTCACCCAGCCGCTCCATCCGATCCAGGCCCCCGATCAAGCGGCGGGTGGCCACCGCTTGCGGGACGTCCAGCAGCACGACCAGATCGGGCCACACGCCGTCGGCCGCCCACTCCGACAGCGAACGCACCTCGGCGATGGGCAAGCCCCGGCCGTAGCCCTGGTAGGCGATGGAGCTGTAGACCGACCGGTCACTCACCACGTGACGACCGGCCGCCAGCGTGGGGGCCACGACCTCGGCCAGATGCTGGGCCCGATCGGCCGCCATCAACAGCGCCTCGGCCCGGTCGACCAGATCGACGATCCCCGGGTCGAGCAGGATGTCGCGTAAGCGTGAGCCGACGGCAGTACCGCCCGGCTCGCGGGTGGCCACGGCGGCCAAATCGGCCGCCAGCATGCGGGCCTGGGTGGACTTGCCACAGCCTTCGCCGCCCTCGAAGGCGAGGAACCGCCCCCGTTTCGGATCAGGTTCCATCGGTCACGGCCCTGCTCTGCGAGAGGGATGGTTGCCGGCAATCGCCGCTTTGGACCGCAGGCCCGACCGCACCGAGTGCAGGGCCAGGATCCCGGCGCCCATGATGATGAGCGCCGCCAGCCAGAGGGTCAGGCGCACGCCCGGGATGGCGATGGTGAACGCGCCGACGGTGAGGGATCCACCGAAGACGTCCTCGGAGATGCCGCCCAGCAGGGCGGCCAGCAGCGGCCCGGCCACCATGGACACCAGCACGCACAGCCGCACCAACGTGTTGAGTGAGCTGAACACCCGGCCCCGCAGGTCGTCGTCGACCTCCTCTTGCAGCAGGACATACCCCATCACGTAGACCGGCCCGATGCTGATGCCCAACAGCCCGACGAACAGGGCGGCCAGCCCCAGCGTGGAGACGGAGGCGGCGGCGAAAAGGAACGCCCCCGCCAGGAACAGGGCCCCGGTGAACACCCGGGCCTTGTGCAGACGCCGCTGCAGCGCGGAGACCCCCACGGCGCCGATAGCCACCCCGAACCCGAGGGCAGTGGTGAACAGGCCGTACCCGGCTGGGCCGGCACCGAGTACCTCGGCTGAGAACACGGCGCCCAGCGGTATCAGCATCCCGCCGCCGATGAGCCCGGTCGCCATGCCGATGTTCACCGCCCGAATGGTGTGGTTGCGGAAGATCTCGTGCCACCCCTGGGCCAGCTCCTCGAACATCCGCGCCAGGCGACGACGGGCCTCGGTCTCGGGATCCTCGACGGCGGCACCGCGGCGGCGGCCCAGCGGCAGGGTGCGGACCAACAGCGCGGCGACGATGAACGTGACGGCATCGACGTAGAAGGCCAGCGCCATCTGATTGATCGACAGGAAGTCGACCGCGTGTACCGAGGCCAACCAGGCCGACACCCCGGCCAGGAGGGCGAACAGCAGCGAGGCAAACGGGAACGTCCCGTAGGCCGCCGCCAGCGAGAGGGAGTTGGCCGTGGTGAGGTGTGTTTGGGGGACGAGGTTGGGCACGCTGGCGTCCTTGGCGGGCGACCACAACAAGGTCAGCACCTCGAGCACCAGTGAGGCCACCACCAGCCCGGCCAGGTTGCGGACGAACGGCAGGCAGACGACCACCGCCGCCCGACCCAAATCGCACCCGATCATCACCCTCTTGCGATCCCAGCGGTCGACCAGCACGCCGGCCAGGGGGCCGAAGAAGAACCCGGGGATGATGCGGGCGGCCATCACCAGGCTGATGGCCCCGGCGCCCGCTCCAGCGCTCTGCCCGCCGATGCTGGCGGCCAGCACGATGATGGCGGCGAAGCCCAACCAGTCACCGGTGGCCGAGACGACCTGGACGATCCACAGACGGAAGAACTCATGCGATCCGAACAGGCGGACGTGCCAACCAGGTTTATCGCTGGCGGCATCGGGGTACAGCGTCTCCGTGCGCTCGTCGGGGTCCAGCTCGCGGGGTGGTTCTCCGGGCTGGACGCCGGGGGGGAGCGACGGGGAGACCGCGACGAGCGCGGCCGAACCGGCGGCGGCCAGGTCCAGGAATGACGCGATGGGATCGGACTCGGGATCCTCCTCCGGGGCGCGCCCGACCCGGTCGTCGTCCCAGTTCGGCTCAGGGCGCAGCACGGCCACGATGCGAACGTTAGAGCGCCACGGGGGGGCGCTCGCGCCATGCCTGGGTCAGAACGGTTCGTCCGCGGCAGGCGCGTTGCCCGTCGCCGCGGCGTCGGCCACCGCTTGCGGCGTCACCGCGCGGGCCGGCTTCTTGGCCGTCGACTTCTTGGCCGCGGCCTTCTTGGCCGGAGCCTTCCTCGCCCCCGCCTTCTTGGCGGCTGACTTCTTCGCCGTCGGCTTCTCCGCGGTCTTCTTGGCCGCCGTCTTCTTGACCGGTCCCCGCTCCCGGCGGTCAGCCAGCAGTTCCATGGCCCGTTCGTCGGTGATGGAGTCGACGTCGTCGGACTTGCGCAGCGACGCGTTGGTCTCGCCGTCGGTGACGTAGGGCCCAAACCGGCCGTCCTTGATCACCATGGGCTTACCGCTGACGGAGTCGACGCTCAGATCGCGCATCGGGGGCTTGGCCACCTGACCCCGCCGCAGCTTGGGTTGGGCAAAGAGAGCCAAGGCCTCGTCCAGCGAGGCGGTCAGCAGCTGTTCCTCGGTGGTCAGGCTGCGGCTGTCTTTCTTGCCGTCGGCATCCACCTTCTGGAGGTAGGGCCCAAACTTGCCGTTCTGGGCCGTGATCTCCCGCCCGTCAGCCGGATCGATCCCCACCGTCCGGGGGAGGGCCAGCAGTTGGAGGGCGTCATCCACCGTCACCCGCTCGACCGTCATGGTCTTGAACAGCGACGCCATCTTGGGCTTGGTCTCGCCGTCTTCGTCGTAGTCACCGAGTTGCACGTAGGGCCCGAAGCGCCCGGTCTTGGCGTAGATGGGCAGTCCCGTCGCCGGGTCGGTGCCCAGCTCTCGCCCACCCTTCGGTGCGGCGAGTAGCTCGAGTGCCTTCTCAACCGTCAACTCGTCGGGGGCCAGCGAAGGTGGGATGCCGGCGGTGTCATCGCCCCGCATCAGATACGGAGAGTTGTCCCGACCGGGCCTGGCCACGATGAGCACGCCATCGGGGTCGAGTCCGATGGGTATGGCATTCACCGCCGCCGCGTCGATGTCATCGAGTCGAGCCGACACCTTCTCCTTGAGCCCGCCGGCTCGCTGGCCGTGTTCGTCGGCCGGACCGAAATAGAATTCGGCCAACCACGGCACCAGTTCCTCGTCGCCACCGGCGATCTGGTCCAGGTCGTCTTCCATACGGGCGGTGAAGGCGTAATCCACCATCTCGGGGAAGTTCTGCTCGAGCAGGTTCACTACCGCGAACGCCTTGAACGAAGGGACCAGCGCCGTGCCCTTCTTCCAGACGTACTCGCGATCCTGGATGGTCTTGATGGTGGAGGCGTAGGTGGACGGGCGCCCGATGCCCAGCTCCTCGAGCCGCTTCACCAGCGAGGCCTCGGTAAAGCGGGCTGGCGGTTGGGTGTCATGGCCGTTGGGTTCGAGGGCGTGGACGTCGAGGCCATCCCCTTCGGTCATGGCCGGCAGTTGGCGTTCTTGTTCGTCGGCGTCGTCGCCCTCGTCGCGGTCGGCCACATAGGCCAGCCGGAATCCTTGATGGGCGATGATGGTGCCGCTGGTGGAGAACTCGGCGTCGCGCCCCGAGGTGCTGATCGCCCCGAGCCGGACCGTCACCGTCTCGCCGGTGGCATCGGTCATCTGGGAAGCGATCGTCCGCTTCCAGATGAGTTCGTAGACCTTGGCGTCGTTGGCGTTCACCTCGCGGGCGACGTCGTCGGGCGAACGGAACGAGTCGCCGGCCGGGCGGATCGCTTCGTGGGCCTCCTGTGCGTTCTTGACCTTCTTGGCGTAGAGGCGGGGCGAGTCGGGCAGGTATTGCGCGCCGTACCGTTCAGCGATCTCCCGTCGCGCCGCCGCCAGGGCGGTGTCGCTGAGCGTGGTTGAGTCGGTGCGCATGTAGGTGATGTAGCCCGCCTCGTAGAGGCTCTGGGCCGACCGCATCGCCATCGACGACGACAGGCGCAGCTTGCGCCCCGCCTCCTGCTGGAACGTCGAGGTGATGAAAGGGGCTGCGGGACGGCGCCGATAGGGCTTGCGCTCGACTCGCCGCACCGAGAAGTCCGCTCCGCCCAGGTCCTGGGCCAAGCCGCTGGCCGACGCTTGATCGAGCAGGGCCACCTCACCCCGCAGTGCCCCGTCCTCGCCGAAGTCCTTGCCGGTGGCCAAGCGCCGGCCATCGAGTTGCACCAAGGTGGCGGAGAAGCGGCGGCCCTTGGTAGTGCCGGTGCCGGTGGCCCGGGTCGAGAACTCACCTTCCAGATCCCAGTACGACGCGCTCACGAACTGCATGCGCTCGCGCTCGCGCTCCACGATGAGCCGGATGGCCACGCTCTGCACCCGCCCGACCGTCGTGCCCTGTCCCACCTTCTGGCGCGCCGCGCTGGCCAGTGGGCCGTAGCCGTAAATGCGGTCGAGCAGCCGCCGCGCCTCTTGGGCATCCACCAGGCGGCGGTCGATGTCGCGCGGGTTCTCGATGGCTTCGCGGATGGCCTGCGGTGTGATCTCGTGGAACACCATCCGCTTGACCGGCAGCGAGGGCGGCGGATTGAGCACCTCGAGCAGGTGCCACGAAATGGCCTCTCCCTCGCGATCCTCATCGGTGGCGAGATAGAGCTCGGTCGCGTCCTTCATCAGCTTCTTCAGATCCCGGATGCGATCGCGCTTGTCGGCGCTCACCACATAGAGAGGCTTGAAGTCGTTGTCGACCTCGATGCCGAGGATCTCCCACTGACGTTTGTAAGCGTCGGGAACGTCGCCGGCGCGGGCTGGGAGGTCCCGGATGTGTCCCACCGACGCCTCCACCACCACGTCGCCATCGAGCGCGTCGGAGTCGGCCAGGAAACGCTGGATGGTGCGCGCCTTGGCGGGTGACTCGACGATGACCAGGGGACCACTCATTGCCGACAGGTTGAGAGCACAGGCGCCGTCCTGTCAAACGTCAACATTTCGCTGACCACACCAGGTCGGCCATACTTCCCGGATGCCTACGACCGATCAGACCCCTTCGACGACAGACTCTCCGGTCTTCGAACGCCGCCCCTGGGGCACCTTCACGGTGCTGGACGAACGCCCGAACTACAAGGTGAAGCGCATCACCGTCGACCCCGGAGAACGGCTCAGCTACCAGTCCCACGCCCGCCGCAGCGAGCACTGGCTCATCGTGTCCGGCTCCGCCCGGATCACCCTCGACGGCGTCGACCACGACCTCGTGCCGGGCCAAGCCATCGACATCCCGCTGGGTGGAGCCCACCGCATGAGCAACCCCGGAGACGATGAGTTGGTGTTCATCGAAGTGCAGTTGGGTGACTACTTCGGGGAAGATGACATCGTCCGCTATTCCGACGACTACGGCAGGGCCCCCGACTGATCGGGCCCGGGGGAACCGATGGATTTCGAACTCAGCCCGAAGGCCCAGGATCTGCAGTCACTGCTGCTCGAGTTCATGGACAGCTACGTCTACCCGGCCGAACCGGTCTACCGAGACCAGATGGCCGCCTCGGGGGACCCCCATTTCCATCCGCCGGTCATCGAGGTCCTGAAGACCGAGGCCCGGGCTCGGGGGCTCTGGAACCTGTTCCTGCCCCACAAGACGCAATGGACCGAGGGGCTCAGCAACGTCGAGTACGCCGCCCTGGCCGAGACCCTGGGTCGCAGCCCGCTGGCCTCAGAAGCCTGCAACTGCTCCGCTCCCGACACCGGCAACATGGAGATCCTCACCATGTTCGGCACGCCGGCCCAGCAGGAGGAGTGGCTCCAGCCGCTGCTGGAAGGCGAGATCCGTTCGTGCTTCGCCATGACCGAGCCGGCCGTCGCCTCCAGTGATGCCACCAACATCGAGTGCTCGATCGTTCGCGACGGGGACGACTACGTGATCAACGGGCGCAAGTGGTGGATCTCCGGCGCCGCCTCCCACCGCTGCAAGGTGGCGATCCTCATGGGCAAGACCAACCCAGAGGGTCCCCGTCACCTTCAGCAGTCGATGGTGCTGGTCCCCATGGAGAGCCCCGGGTTGACCAACGTCCGGGCCCTGCCGGTGTTCGGCTACCAGGACCGCGAGGGGCACTGCGAGTTGCTGTTTGAGGACGTGCGCGTCCCCGTGACCAGCCTGCTCGGCGAGGAGGGTGGCGGGTTCGCCATCGCCCAGGCGCGCCTCGGCCCCGGCCGCATCCATCACTGCATGCGCTGCATCGGTATGGCCGAGCGAGCCCTCGAACTCATGTGCCGGCGGGTGCAGCACCGCGTGGCCTTCGGCAAGACACTGGCCGAACAAGGCGTGATCCAGGAATGGATTGCCAACAGCCGCATCGAGATCGACCAGGTCCGCCTCCTGACCATGAAGGCAGCGTGGCTGATGGACACGGTAGGCAACAAGGGGGCGCGCACCGAGATCTCCGCCATCAAGGTGGTCGCTCCCAACGTCGCCCTTCGGGTGGTCGACCGAGCCATCCAGGCCCACGGCGGCGCCGGGGTCAGCGATGACTTCCCCCTGGCGGCCATGTACGCCGGGCTACGCACCCTGCGCCTGGCCGACGGACCCGACGAGGTCCACCGCATGCAGCTCGCCCGCCGCGAGCTGCGAAAGTACGAAGACGCGGAACCCGTCGCTCGCCGGTATTCGTCCTCCCGTGCAACGCCGCCACCACCACGGCCGTGACCGCCGCGCTGGCCGCCAAAGGCGTCGACGCCAAGGACGTGCAGACGCAGAACTATTCGGTCCAGCCTTCGTTCACGTCCGCCAACAACAAACAGGTGCCCGACGGCTACCTGGTCAACAACACCGTCACGGTGAAGATCCACGACATCAAGGGGGCGGGCGCCATCATCGACGCCGCCACCGCGGCCGGAGGCAACGACGCCGCCGTTCAGGGGGTGTCGTTCTCCCTGGAGGACAACAAGGCGCTGCTCACCCAGGCCCGCGAGGAGGCCTACGGCGACGCCAAGGCCAAGGCCGACCAGTTCGGCCAGCTCAGCGGGCGGGGGTTGGGCGAGGCCCAGGCCATCAACGAGACGGTGACCCCCAACCAGCTGCAATTCCGGTCCGTCGGGGCGGCCGTGGCCGACAGCCAAGCGACCCCGATCAACCCGGGGCAGGTGTCGACCGATGTCACCATCACCGTGCGCTTCGCGCTCGGCTGACCACGGAGATCAGGAGCGGGGGGAGCGGTAGACGACGAGGCGCACCGCGGTGCCTCCCTCGTCCGAGCGGATCTCCGCCTCGTCGGCCAAGACCCGAATGAGCGGCAAGCCCAAGCCGTGCTCCTGTTCGAGGCGGTCGGCGCCAGTGGGATCCGGCATGGCCGGCAGGTCGGCGTCGAACCCCGTCCCGCGATCCACCACCTCGACCTCGATCTGATCGTCCTCCAGGTTGCAGCGGATCACGATGCGTTCGTCGCGATCGAGATCGGCGTGCGCCTCGATGGCGTTGGTGGTGGCCTCGGACACCGCGATCCGCAGCGCGTCGATGCGCTCGTCGCGGAACGTCGGCTCGACCGCGGCCGCGGCGGCCACCACCTGGCGGGCCAGTCCCAGGTACTCGGGCCGGGCCGGGATCTCGAGGCGTACCTCACCCATCGATCCGCTGCTCCGCTGACCGGGACGACTCCGTCGGTGCACTGGGCACGGGACCGGCCCCCAGCGCGGCCTCCACGCTGTCGACCACCTCGATGATCTCGTCCAGACGGGTCACGGCGAATAACGACCGCACCCGCTCCTGGGGCGCAACCACACGAAGATCGCCGCCTCGTCCTCGGGTGCGTTTCAGCGCTCCCACCACCACCCCCAGGCCGACGGAATCGATGAAGTCGACCCTGGTGAGATCGAGCACCACCCGCACACAGTTGGCCCCCACCAGGCTGACCACCTGCTGGCGGAGACGGGGAGCGGTCGCCAATTCGAGCTCGCCGGTGACCTCCACGATCTCCCAGCCGTCCCGCTCGGTCACGTCGAGAGCGAATAACACGACGAGCCTCCCAGAACGGCGATAGCGACACCTTGAGGCTAGCGGACCCGATTGCGGCCCGGACTTTCACCCCTGTAGTTACGGCGGCGCAACTCCTACACTGGTCGGGCCGGTCACCCCTGCGTCCGTCGACTCAAGGACCGCCTATGGCGCTCACCACCACCCATCCCGACGATCTGCTCGGCTCCCTGGCCGACGATCCGCGGTTGGTCCATCTCGAGGTGCTGCCTGCCCGGTCGGCTCGTTTCGCCGAGCTCGCCACCCCACTGCCACCCGACCTGGCCGAGCGGCTCCCGGTCGATCGCTTCTGGACCCATCAGGCCCAGGCCATCGATCTGGCCCGGGCCGGCCGATCGGTGGCCATCGCCACCGGAACGGCATCCGGCAAATCGCTGTGCTACCAGGTCCCCATCGCCGAAGCGGTGGGCGCCCCGGTTCGGCCCTCGTCCTCGCTGTTGGTGTTCCCCACCAAGGCCCTGGCCCAAGACCAGCTCCGAGCCCTCACTGCCCTGGAGACGCCTCGCTTGGTGGCCGCCACCTATGACGGCGACAGCGGGCCCGAAGAGCGCACCTGGGTGCGCGCCAACGCCAACGTTGTGCTGACCAACCCCGAGATGCTCCACCACGGGATCCTTCCCCACCATGCCCGGTGGGCGACGTTCTTGATGCGGCTCGACTACGTCGTGATCGACGAGTTGCACGTGTTGCGCGGGGTCTTCGGCACGCACGTAGCCCACCTGCTGCGGCGACTCCGGCGGCTGTGCGCCATCTACGGGTCCGATCCGACCTTCATCTTCTCGTCGGCCACCATCGGTGAGCCGGGCCGCCTGGCCAGCGATCTGTGCGGGCTCGACGTGGTCGAGGTCACCGACGATGGCTCGCCACGGGGATGTCGCCGCTTCGTGCTGTGGAACCCCACCGCCACCTCGTCACCGCTGCAACCGGTGCCGGCCATCGACCCCATCGGAGGCACAGGAAAGGCACCGTCGGCCAACCGCGAGACCGCGGCGCTGATGGCCGAGCTCATCGTCCGCGGCTCGCGCACCATCACGTTCTGTCGTAGCCGCAAGGGCACCGAGTTGATCGCCGCCGAGGTCCGCCGCCGACTCCCTCCGCACCTGGCCGAGCTGGTCCGCCCCTACCGCGGGGGGTACCTCACGGCCGAGCGGCGCGAGATCGAGACCGAGCTGTTCGGCGGCCAGTTACGGGGCGTGGTGGCCACCACCGCGCTCGAGTTGGGCATCGACGTGGGCGGGCTAGATGCCTGCGTCCTCAACGGGTTCCCCGGCACCATCGCCTCGATGTGGCAACAGGCGGGTCGGGCGGGGCGCGAAGCGCAGGACTCCACGGTGATCCTGGTGGCCGGCGATGACCAGCTCGACCAGTGGTACATGGCCCATCCCGACCAAGTCTTCTGCCGCTCCCCCGAGCCGGCGGTCATCAATCCAGCCAATCCGTACGTGCTCCACGCCCACCTGGCCTGCGCCGCCCACGAGCAACCCCTGGGCCACATCGACGAGCGCTGGTGGCCGGGACTCCTCGACGACGGCGTGCGGGCCCTCGTGCTCGACGACCGGCTCAAGGTCCGCGATCGGCGACGGGGCTCGGCCCACTGGCCACTGGCGGTGTGGGCCGGGCGGGGCTGGCCCACCCACGGGGTGGGGCTGCGCAGTGGGTCGGGTGACGAGGTCCGCATCGCCCGGGCCGACGGGACGCTGATCGGCACCGTGGATCGCGGCCGGGCGTGCCGGATCGTCCACCCCGGAGCCGTCTACCTGCACCAGGGCCAGTCCTACCGGGTCAGCGAGCTCGACCTGGACGACGGCGCCGCAATCGTGGAACCGGCCGATGGCGGCGAGTGGACCCAGCCCCGTAGCGAGACACAGGTGACCATCCTGGGGACCGAGGCCACCCGGCCAGTGGGTCACAGCCAGCTGGCGCTCGGCACGGTCCAGGTCGTCTCCCGGGTGGTCGGCTACCAGCGCTTCGACACCTTCAGCGGCGAGCTGCTGGGCACCGAGGAGCTGTTCCTCCCCCCGGGCCAGCTGACCACGCGGGCGTTCTGGTACGTGCTCGAGTGGGACCTCCTGGCCGAGGCCGGCATCGGACCAGGAGCGGTGCCCGGCACCCTGCACGCCATCGAGCACGCTGCCATCGGGCTGCTGCCCCTATTCACCATCTGCGACCGCTGGGACGTGGGCGGGTTGTCGACACCGCTACAGCCCGAGACGGGCCTGCCCACCATCGTCATCTACGACGGTTACCCCGGAGGGGCGGGCATCGCCGAGCTGGGCTACGCCAGCGCCGACCGCCACCTGGCGGCCACGCTGGAGGTGGTGACGGCATGCCGTTGCAGTGACGGGTGCCCATCGTGCGTGCAATCGCCCAAGTGTGGCAATGGCAACGAGCCCCTCGACAAAGCCGGTGCCATCGCCGCCCTACAGGCCCTACTGAGCGGGGCCGACCCGGGCTGAGCCCTGCTCGTCGCGCATGACGGCGACCGCGCTGAGATCCACATCGGGCAACAACAACCCGACGAGCGGCACGTCGGTGGCGCAGCGATAGCGCACGCGCACCTCGACCGAGCCCTCCGGGTGGCTGAGGCGGTTGACCGTGGTCTGGAGACGGTCCGCACGGAGCGGGCCGGCCGCCACCGCGGCGCGAGATGCGGCCCCGGGGTCCCGACTCACCGCAGCAGTCCGTACCGCTTCGCGGGCGGCATGGCTGACCAGCGCGTCGGCGCGCACCACGAGCCCGATCTGGACGACGAGCAGTGCGGACAGCGCGACCAGGGGGAGGGTCAGCGCCAGCTCGACCGTGGTCTGGCCGCCCTCGCCGGCCGCTCCCCCGACCCTCATTTGACCGCGCCGATCACCTTGGACACGGCGAAGTTGAACAACTTGCCAACGATGTCGGTCTTGGACGCCCAGGTCACGACGAGCGCGGCGATGGCGGCCGCGCCCAGCATGACGAGGGCGTACTCAGCGGTGGTCTGCCCCGCCGACCCGCGCAAGCGTCGGGGCCTATCGGCGGATCGGTGGACAGAGGAGACCACGAAGGCTTCGAGATGGACGAGAAGTTCAAGCATGGGCGTTTCCCTTTCACGATTGATCGAAGGGCGGCAGAGCCACCGAGACCGCGGCGGGGATCACTCCCCGCCAGCCCTACGCGCCTCAGCCCGTGAGCCGGGGGAGCGAGCCGACCAGGAGCGGGACGACGGTGAGCAACACGAACGCGGGGAGGATGCACAAAACCAGGGGGAACAACAGGAGCACCGGGAGTCGTCGCGCCGCTTCCTCCGCGCTCCGACGGCGGGACAGCCGGGCCTCGAAGGCGACCCGTTCCAACGACGGCCCCAGAGCCACGCCGTAGCGCTCCGAGGCCACGAGAGCCGCGACCAGTGGGCGGACGCCGTCACCGCAGTCCGCTACGGCGGCCAGCGAGTCGGCCAAGCGCTCGCCGACGGCCACCCGGGCCGGTACCCGAGCCAGTGCCTCGCCGGTGACCCCGTGAGCCCGGGGCGCCACCGCCTCCACCGCCAGGTGCACGGTGAGGCCGGCCCCTACCGCCAGCCGAAACAGCTCGACGAGATCTGGGGTCTCGGCGACCACCTGAGCGGTTCGCCGGCGGCGCCGGGTCCGCTCGGTCAAGGCCGGACCGGCCCACGCCACGGCGGCTACCGGCACGACCAGCAGGGGGTGCAGGGCGCCCGCGGCCAGGCCGACGAGCAATGTCTGGCCGAGCCGACGGGCACGCCCGGCGTCGGGGTCCATGCCCACCACGCCTGAAATGGACCGACCCACCCACTCCACCAGGCCTGACCAGCGACCGTTGATTCCAGCCTGCACGAAGACCGATCGGCGCCAGCGGCGCCGCGTGGCCGAGTTGGTCAGGATCGCCAACCGAGATGGGGGTCGGGCCCCCGGGCCGAGCGCGACCACGGCCGCCACGGCCGCCAGGCCTGGTGACCATGCGACGAGCGTCACGACACCCGCCTCGTCCACGCCGCCATCCACCACGCCCCTGCGGCGTCGAGTGTCAGACCGGCGACCAGGCACCCCGCGCCGAGCGGCGTGGCGAACACCGATGCCAGCCCGGCATCGGCGAACCACCCGAATACCGCGAAGCCGAGGGGCGCCAACACCATGACCGCAGCGGAGGCTCGGGCCTGCGAGGTCAGAGCCCGGATCTCACCGGCCAGGGCGGCGCGATCACGCAGACCAGCCGCCGCATCGTCCAGCGCCCGGGCTCGGGCACCACCCAACTCAGCCCCAAGCGCTAGCGCCGAGCCAGCCACAGTTCGAACCGGATCGTTGCTGTCGGCCCAGGCATCGAGGGTCGGCCCCAGTTGGGCACCGTTGCGCGCCGCCAGGAGCGCGCCGTCGAGCTCCGCGGCGACCCTCCCCCGGCAGGCACCCACGCCGTGTTCGAGCGCGGTGAACAATGACGACCCCGCCCGCAGCGACCGGGCCACCGCCTCAAGCAGCTCGGCATGTTCTGCCTCCGAGCCGGGAGTCAACCACCGGAATCGGCGTACCAAGAGCGGAAGCCAACGCAGCCACACGGCGGCGGCCACGCCTCGGGAGGGCGCGTTCCACCACGCCTCGCCCTGCTGCTTTCCGGGCGCCACCACCAAACCGGCCGTACGCCGCCGGCTTAGCCAGACGGGACCCAGCGTTCGAAGGCCGGTGAGCAGGACCACACCGAGCACCACCGCGCCGACGATCTGAACCTCGAGGGCCGACCCCCCAAGCACCGAGCCAGTCATCGGCCCAACCAGACCGGATCGGGGGCACCGGCCCCAGGCCGCCGGACAGGCCGGGAGGGAAGATCCACCAACCGCCCGGCGTCGACCAGGGAACGGGCCATCAATCGACCGCTCTCGTCGACCGACCCCACCTCGGCCACATCCGTAACCCGCCGGATGCCACGCGGATCGCGGCCGATCTGCACCACCAGGTCAATGGCCGACGCGATCTGCTCGCGGACCGCCAGGTGGGGAACGTCCACGTCGCCCATGAGCACCAGGGTTTCGAGCCGGCGCAGGGCGTCGGTTGGGCTGTTGGCATGACAAGTCGACAGCGAGCCCTCGTGCCCGGTGTTCATGGCCTGAAGCATGTCCAAGGCCTCGCCGGAGCGGACCTCCCCCACGATGATGCGATCAGGGCGCATGCGCAGCGCCGCCCGGACGAGGTCACGGATGCGAACTTCTCCGATCCCCTCGGCGTTAGCCGGTCGGGCTTCCAGGCGCACCACGTGAGCGCCCGGAAGGCGCAGTTCGGCGGCGTCTTCGATGGTGACGACCCGCTCGGAGTCCTCAATGGCACCGGCCAGGGCATTCAGCAAGGTGGTCTTGCCCGCACCGGCTCCACCCGACACCACGACATTGGCCCGTGCCCGTACCGCCCAATCGAGGAGCCCGCAGACGCCCGGACCGGCCACCTGGCTGAGCTGGATGGGTTTCGCCCCGAAACGCCGGATGGTGAGACAGGGCCCGTCGACGGCCAGTGGCCGCACCACGGCGTGCACCCGCGACCCGTCACCAAGGCGGGCGTCGACGAGTGGATGGGCTCGGTCGATGGACAGCCCGAGAGGCGCCACCACCCGCTCGATCAGGTGGAGGACGACATCCTCGGTGAGCACGAGATCGGTTCGAATGAGCATGCCGGCCCGGTCGACCCAGACCTGGCCGCCCCCGTTGACCATCACGTCCGTGACCTCGGAATCGGCTAGCCATGGCTCGAGCGGGCCCAAGCCCTGCGCATGGTCGAGCACCGCCTTCACCGTTTCGCGCAACGTCTGAACATCGAGCAGCGGCGCCTCGGCCCGGACCAGATCCGCTACCACCTTCCACGCGTCGGCCGGGCCGCCTTCGAGGCGCGTCCCCGCCGCGATGAGCCGGCCGTGGATCACCCCGGCCAGATCCGACGGGGTCATGTCGAGGGTCGTCATACCGCTCGGCCCAACGCCCGGGCCAGGGCTGACGGCAAGCGACCGGCCAACAGGCCGGCGTCGACGCAACGGGCCACCGTGGGGTCGATCGGCACTTCAGCCACGACGTCCACCCCCACCACCTGCTCGACGTCCCGGCGCCCCAACGAGCGACCGGGCTCGGTCAGCAAGACCACCCCGGTGGGCCGCAGGGGCGACGCCACCAATCGGCGCAGCGAGAGGTAGCAGGGCCGGGTGACAAGCAGACTCTCAGGCACGGCCTCGACGACGGCACGACACACCTCGTCGCCCGCCCCTGCGGGGGTCGGCCCCGGTGAGGGTGGACCGAGCGTGCCGCAATCAATGACGACCGACCGGCCCTGGGCGCTCAAGGACTCGACGAGCGACGCGACCCGCGCCGCAGGACCGAGTCGACCGTGGCCCCGGGGGAGAAGTCCCAGTCCCTCGGTCACGGGAAGCTCGAGACGATCCAGAGCGTCGGGGGGCACCGAGGGTCCGGCGGCGAACCAACCGGTCAGACCGGGGCTGTCAGGTTCGGGCAGACCCAGGACGGCAGGCAGATCCCCGGCGAGATCGACGACGAGGGCGCCGCCCTCACTCGATCGGGCCAGCACCAAGGCCAGCGCGGCAGCGACGACCGTCGTGCCGGATCCGCCTTTGACGGACCAGCAGGCAATAAACACGTGAACCCCTCCCGAGGCGCTCGCAACGGACACCGGGGGAAGGGGCACCACGGACCGTAGCCGCCGCTCCTGACCCTCTCAAGGGGCAATCGCGAGCCTCGACCGGAATCACCACGACCAACCTGATCGTGACTGAACGGGAGCTGGCTCCAACACGAAAATCTCCGCCATGGCGGCGCGGTGCCCAGATCCGGCGACAGACCACCCGTATGCTCACGACCATGGAGGCGGCGTTCTTCGACCTCGACAAGACGGTCATCGCCAAGGCCTCGATGGTGGCCTTCGGCCCCCCGCTCTATCGCGCCGGCATGATCTCGCGCTGGCTGGTGGCCCGGGCGTTGTGGAGCCAGTTCGTGTTCCACCGCATGGGAGCCGACGAGGAGCGCATGCGTAAGTTCCGGGAATCGGCGCTGCGCATCACCCGCGGCTGGGACCAGGCCCGCATCAGCGCCATCGTCCGAGACACGCTCACCGAGATCGTGGATCCCATCGTGTACGACGAGGCGCTCCACCTCATGCGCGAGCATCAAGCCGCCGGTCGCCGGGTCTACCTGATCTCGGCCTCACCGGAAGAGATCGTGGCCCCCCTGGCCCGCTACCTGGGCGTCGACGAGGCCATCGCCAGCCGAGCCAAGCTCGATGACGAGGGTCGCTACACCGGTGAGGTCGACTTCTATAGCTACGGCCCGTTCAAGGCCGAGGCCATGCGCCACGCCGCCACGTTGCACGACATCGACCTCGAGGCGTCGTACGCCTACTCCGACTCGGCCACCGACCTCCCGATGCTGGAAGTGGTGGGCCATCCCGTGGCCGTGAACCCCGATCGCGAACTGGCGCGGGTGGCGCGCGAGCGCGGGTGGGAGATCCGCCAGTTCCGCAACGGCGTCCCGCTCCGGAAGCGCGTCAATATGCCACCACCCCGCGCCGCGGCGGCGGGGGCGACAAGCCTGGTGGTGGTAACCGCAGCGGCAGGGGTGGCCTGGTGGCTGTGGCGCCAACAGCGCGCAAAAACGGCACCGTCGCCGACCGGCGGAGTGACCGCGACCTTCGAGCAGGTCCGGCGCGCCGCGCCGGAATGGTCGCAATCGGCTCAGGCGACGATCAGTGCGATCAGGCGTCCTGCAGCTTCTTGACCGCAAAGGCGGCGAGGGCGACAACGACGATGAGGACGAGGAGCTTCTTCATGGGCCGCAGCTTATGCCCGTATGGGGGTTTCGTGTCCAGAGGGGTTTCGCGCTCCCTGGCTCCGATAGCGTCGCCGCTGGAGGTGTCTGAGCACCTGGTGGGCTCCCCCGCCTTCAAAGCGGGAGGGACGGGCGATCCCCGTCCGGCGGGTTCGATTCCCGTCCACCTCCGCCACCCTGGGTTCTAGACCGCGTTCGCTATCGAGCGGTCGATGTCGTCGGTGTGATGGTGCAGCGCATTCAGGGATCCAGCTGATCGGGCGACCCGGCCTCTCAGCCTCAGGCGAAACAGCGGTCCATGAAGTCAGTGAAGCTGGCTGTGGCCAGTTCGACGTCGAAGCGACCGTGGGCATGGCTGATCTTCAGGGTGGGGCAGAACATGTCCGCGTCGCCCACAAAGAAATGGGGAGACCCGACGACCCCACGCTCCTGGCCCTCGCGCCAGTCGGCCAGCACCCGCGACCGGCCCACCTCGGGATCGCCGAGCACCACGCCGTGGGCTGAAGCGATCTCGTCGAGTAGAACGGAATCGGCGACGTCGAGACCGTCCTCGAACAGCGCGGTGCGCAAGGCCAAGGCCACGGCTTCACCCTCCTCCACTCCTACATCGAGCGCGGCGGCGGCCAAGGAGAGGGCCGGCACGGACGAGTCCGGCCACCGGGTCGGGTCGAACCCGGTGAACAGGTCGGGGGCCACGCTGGCCTGCAAGGCCCGCACCTCCTCAGCCACGACCTGCGGGTCGAGCGGTTGACCGTTGACCATCTCGAGGGGCCACGACCTCACCTTCAACACGACGTCGTCACGGCCGCGCACCTGCCGCTCGGCCACCAGGCGGCGAAACCCCGCATGGGTGAACGGGCAGACCACGTCGGCGAAGACCTCGATCACGCTCACGTCGGGCTGCCGGGAGAACGATCGCTCGTCATCAAGCCAGCATGGCATCGGCTCCGCCTGTTCGAGGGCGCGGGGCAGCCCTACGCTCGGTTCGTCGAGCGCTCGGCACCCCACATCGGAGGCAGTTGACATGCATGTCGCCCTGCTGGCCCTGGCCACCTTCGCCGCCTGCGCGGTCGAGATGGTCGAGGCCCTCACCATCGTCCTGGCGGTGGGAGTCACCCGAGGGTGGCGAGACGTCGTCACCGGGGTTCTCGCCGCGCTCTTCTGCCTGGCGGCCGTGGTGGCGGCCCTCGGACCCGCCGTGACCCATCTTCCCATCGACGCCCTGCGCCTGGTCATCGGCGGCCTCCTGCTCGTGTTCGGTCTGCAGTGGTTGCGCAAAGCGATACTCAGAGCGTCAGGCCTCAAGACGCTGCACGACGAAGACGCCATCTATCGAGAAGAAGTGGCGGCGCTGCGGGTGGCCGGGGGCGAGCGCGGGCCGCTCGACTGGTACGGGTTCACCATCGCCTTCAAGGGCGTCTTTCTCGAGGGTCTCGAGGTGGCGTTCATCGTCGTGACCTTCGGCGCCGCCCAGGGTCAACTGGGAGTCGCCGCCCTGGGAGCATTCGCCGCCCTCGTGGTCGTGTTGAGCGTGGGACTGGTCGTGCACCGACCCCTCAGTCGCGTGCCCGAGAACACGCTCAAGTTCGGCGTCGGCACCATGCTCACGTCCTTCGGCATCTTCTGGACCGCGGAGGGCGTCGGAGTCACCTGGCCCGGGAGCGACCTGGCCATCCTCGCCCTCATCGCCCTCGTCGCCGGCGTGTCATTGGCCTACGTCGAACTGTTGCGCAGCCGAACCACGCCACCCCTCGCCGAGGTGACGGCATGATGGGACGGGTTGGACGAGCGGTCAAGCAGTTCGGACGGTTCTGGTACGACTTCGTGATCGGCGACGACTGGACCATGGCGGTGGGAGTCGTCATCGGGATCGTTTTCACGTGGGGTGTGGTGAAGATCGGCGGCCCCGCCTGGATGGTGATGCCGCTGGCGGTCACCGCATTGCTGGGGCTCTCCCTGGTCCGGGCGCGCCGGGCCATGACACCGGTCGATCCGCTCTAGGCCTCGCGTCGCACCTGCTGCGGCCCGTGCCCCGAACCGAGGCTCGGCCCGGTCGCTACGGTGGGCAAACCGCCACTGCGACGCACAGGGGAGCTGACATGGCCTGGGACTTCTGCACCGAACCCGAGTTCGAAGCGAAACTCGAGTGGATGCGCGCCTTCGTGCGCGACGAGATCGAGCCGCTGGAGACGCTCGATCTGGACATGGACACGTTCCGTCGGATCACCGATCCGTTGAAGGACGAAGTTCGCCGCCAAGGTCTGTGGGCCGCCCACCTCGAGCCCGAACTGGGGGGCGGCGGGTTCGGCCAGGTGAAGTTGGGGCTCATGCACGAGATCCTCGGGCGGTGCATCTACGCGCCATCGATCTTCGGCAACAACGCTCCCGACTCCGGCAATGCCGAGTTGCTGGCCGTGGGCGGGACGGAGGAACAGAAGCAACAGTGGATGCAGCCCCTGCTCGACGGCAAGCTCCGCAGCGCCTTCTCCATGACCGAGCCCGGCGCCGGCGCCGACCCGACGCTGTTGACCACGTCCGCCGTCCGCGACGGCGACGAGTGGGTCATCAATGGTCACAAGTGGTTCACTTCAAATGCCTCGGTGGCCGACTTCCTGATCGTGATGGCCGTTACCAACCCCGATGTGCACCCCTACCAGGGCAGCTCGATGTTGGTCGTCCCGGTGGACACGCCCGGCGTCGACATCGTGCGCGACGTCCCCACCATGAGCCATCCCACCCATCGCACCGGCGAGCCCGGAGGCCATGCCGAGATCCTCTACCAGGAGGTCCGCGTTCCGTTCGAGAACGTGGTGGGGGGCGAGGCCGGCATCGGCCAGGGCTTCAACCTGGCCCAGAAGCGATTGGGCCCGGGCCGGATCCACCACGCCATGCGCTGGCTAGGTCAGGGTCAGCGGGCGTTCGACATGATGTGCGAGCGGGCGGTGTCGCGCTACACCCACGGCTCCACACTGGCGGAGAAGCAGATGATCCAGGACTGGGTGGCCGAGTCGGCCACCGAAATGCAGGCCGCCCGCCTGCTGACCCTGCAGGCCGCCTGGAAGATGGACACCGAGGGCGCCTCCACGGCCCGGGTCGAGATCGCCATGATCAAGTTCTGGGGTGCGCGGGCCCTCTACAACGTGATCGATCGAGCGATCCAGGTGCACGGCTCGCTCGGCTACACGACCGACCTCCCGCTGGAGTTCATGTACCGCATGGCCCGGGCCGCTCGCATCTATGACGGGCCCGACGAGGTGCACAAGGTGACCATCGCCCGCCAGATGCTGAAGCGCTACGAGCCCCACGACGTCCCCAGCGAGCACGTCCCCACCCGACGCCGGGCCGCGGTGGAGAAGTTCGCCGACTACCTCGACGCCGCCAGCCTCAACAGCTAGTTCGGCACCGCTACGCCCCGCTCCACCGGTGCCGGCCTGAACCCGACACGCACGACGGCGCCGCCCAGCGGTGGACCGTTGCCGGCCTCCACGGTGGCACCCTGGGCCCGGGCCAGGGCGGCGGTGATGGCCAGGCCCAGACCGGTGCCTCCGGTCTCGCGACCGCGAGCCGAGTCCGCCCGGGCAAAACGCCCGAACGTGATAGGCAGGATCGACGGCGCGAAGCCCGGTCCGTCGTCGGCCACCGCCAGGGTGGGCCCGGCCTGGTCGTCGTCGCCGCGGGTGACGGTCACCACCACCTGGGACTCGGCATAGCGCGCCGCGTTGCCCAACAGGTTCACGAGGATCTGGTCCACCCGATCGGGATCGGCCCACACCATTGCTGATCCCTCGACTCGGATGAGCTGATCGCGGCCCATCATCGAGGCGACCCGCTCGGCCGCCAGGCCCAGGTCCACCGGGGCGGGGCGGGTACCCAACTGCCCCGTCCGGGCCCGGGCCAAGGTCAACAGATCCTCGGCCAAGCGACCGAGTCGCACCGCTTCGTCGAGCGCGCTGCGCAACCCCGCAATCACTTCGGCCTCGTCGCCGGGGCGGGCGAGGGCCAGTTCCAGCTCACCGCGGAGGATAGAGATCGGCGTCCGCAACTCATGGCTGGCGTCGTCGACGAAGCGACGCTCGTGGGCCACCGAGGACTCGATGCGGTCGAGCATGGCATTCAGCGTGCGGGCGAGATCCCCGATCTCGTCGGTGGTGCCCTCGGTGGGCAACCGGCGCCCCAGTTCGTTCACGGTGATCTCATCAGCCTGCTGGGTGAGGCGCCGCACTGGGCGCAACGCGGCACCGGAGAGCAACCAGCCCGCTCCGGCCAGCGCGCCGATAACGATGGGGCTGGTCACCACCAGCACGAGGGCCAACCGCTCCCGGGCCCGGTCATAACTGTCGAGCGAGGATCCCACCACCAACGTCATCGGTACCGTTCCCACCCGAACCGGCCGGGCCAAGAGGCGACTGGGACCGCCGAGCACCCGTACATCGGTCTCGAGCCAGGTCTCGCCCTCGATGTTCCCCAATTGATCGACGCTGAGCACGGCCGCCTCGCCCGAGTTCGAGGGGGCCTGGTCAACCACGCGACCATCAGCGGTGATGACCTGGGCGAACGGATCCGTGTCCGGAAGCTCGCCCTGGTCCTCCGTGGCGAAGACGGCCAGGTCATCGCTGCGGCTCTGGAGGCCCTGGTCGATGGCCCCCAGCAGCGCCCGATCAAGGACCAGGTACAACCCGGCACCCAGTACCACAATGAGAAAGGCGGAGGCGAGGGTGAACAGGACCGCCAGTCGGCTCTGCAGCGACCTCGGAACCAATCGCATGGCAGCAGCCTACGAATCCCAGGACGCCGGCAGCGCTACGCCGTTGTCGGCGTCAGCCATCATCAGGTCGCAGCCGGTAGCCCACCCCGCGGACGGTCTCGATATCGCGACGGGCGAACGGCCGGTCCACCTTCTCTCGCAGGTACCGGATGTAGACATCGACGACATTGGACCCGCCGTCGTAGGCGAAGTCCCACACATGCTCGAGGATTCGGGTCCGGGTCAGGACCTCGTCCGGGTTGCGCATGAGGAACTCGAGCAGCGCGAACTCCTTGACCGACAGATCGATCGGCTCCTCTCCTCGGCCCACCCTCCGGGTCACCGGATCCAGAACGAGATCACCGACCTGCAATCGGATGGGGCGCTCGGTCACGCCTCGCCGGGTGAGGGCCCGGAGCCGGGCGAACAGTTCCTCGAAGGCGAACGGCTTGGTGAGGTAGTCGTCTGCCCCCGCGTCGAGCCCTCGTACGCGATCCTCCACGCCGTCTCGGGCCGTGAGCATCAGCACCGGTGCCCATCGGCCTTCTTCGCGCAACGCCCGGCACACCGCGAACCCATCTGGCTCCGGGATCATGGCGTCGAGGACGATGGCGTCGAACTCCTGCTCACGTGCCGCCCACAGGGCTTCGGACCCGTCGGTGGCGACATCGACGACGTAGCCCTCGCGCTCCAGCCCCCTACGGACCAGAGACGCCATCTTCACCTCGTCTTCGACGACCAGGACGCGCACGGACGGGACAGTACCGGCGCTCTCATGAGATATTCATGAGAACCGACTCGCTCCGTCTCATGATCGTCTCATCACCCATTTGCGATGCTGCTGGTGAAGGGACCCCGTCCCGCCCCCGGGAGGACGGTTGACTCGACCCCCCGGATCGGGGGCCCTTCGGTGACCGAAGGCGGCAGGTTCGTCCCCAGCCGGACCTGCCGCCCGGTCAAACCTCCGGGCCGGACCCCGACGGTTCAGCGGGAACGGTCGCCGGAGCCCATCACTTGGTGGTCGGCGGGGTCAGCGAGCCCACGTCGAGGCGGTCGATCTCCACGATCCTGCAGGTGAACGTGCCATCCGCCTCCACCGCCGAATTGGCGGTCCAGTTGGCCGTCTCGCCGGCGCCGACACTGGGCAGGAAATCTGAGCCCGCGCCGACCTCCGTTCCGTTGCGACGGAAGCTGATGGTGATGACATAGACGCTGTTCTTGGAGCTGTGGTTGGTCACCGTGCCCGAGGCCTTCATGGAACCCGAGGAGTCGGTGGTGCACGTCATGTTCTCGGCCGAGATGTCCTTCTGCGGTGGATTCTTCGAGTTGAACCCGAGCGGGTTCGACTTGATACCCGTCTGGTTCTCGACCTTTTGCTGCGCGTCAATGCTGTCGGTGACCGTATTGACCGCCTTGTTGACGAACACGGCGAACACGGCGAAGGTGCCGGCGCCCAGCACCACGAGGATGATAGCCACGATGATGAAGGCCTTCAGGCAGCCGTTGCCGCCCTTCTTGGCCGGCGCAGGCATCGCCGGACCCGGAACCGGGGGGATGCCGGGCGGCGCGCCCAGCGGGGGCCCGATCGGGGGCGGCGTAAGCGGGGGCTGAGCCGGAGGCGGCGTCATCGGGGGCGGAAAGATCGGCGTCTCCGCCGTTGGTGGCGGAGGCATCTCCGGTAGAGGTGGCGCGGGCGGCGGCACGTAGCCCGCCGCCTGCTCGGGCGCGTACCACTTGCCGTCGGAGGCAATCCACCAGCTCGGTCCCTGCGAGGTATCACTCACGGCCGCTCTCCCCTGCACGCGTCAACTGGGACGGCAAGCGTAGTCACGGCCACGTCAAAGGCCAGGGAACCGCGACTCGTCTCATGCGGTGCGGCGCCGACACCCCGCGGGGGATCGACGAGGCGAGGATTAGACGGCCAGCAGGTCGCGTGCGCCCGTGTCGCTCGAGGGGTGGCGGAGCTTGGACATGGCCCGCGCCTCGATCTGACGGATGCGCTCGCGAGTGAGGTTGAAATGCTCGCCCACTTCCTCGAGCGTGCGGGGCTCGCCGCGGTCGAGGCCGAAGCGGAGCTTGAGGATCTCGCGCTCACGCTCGTCGAGCGGGCCCAGGAGGCGGGCGATCTCCTCGGGCAGCAGCGCGGTGGCCGCCACCTCGAAGGGGGACTCGGCGGATCGGTCCTCTACGACGTCACCCAGTTCGGCGTCGCCGTCTTCGCGCAGAGGCTCGCTCAGGCTGAGGGGTTCGGCGGCGAAGCGCAGGGCTTCGGTGACCTTGTCCTCGGGCATCTCGACCTCGGCCGACAGCTCCGACAGCGTGGCCGGTCGACCGAGCTTCAGTTCGAGCCGGGCGCGGGCCTTCTGCAACCGGGCCAGGGTGTCACCGGCGTGGACGGGCAGGCGAATGGTACGACCGGTGTTGGCGATGCCGCGGGTGATGGCCTGGCGGATC
>DHIQ01000018.1:0-1832 GCA_002403895.1 Candidatus Neomicrothrix sp. UBA4742 | reverse complement strand
AGGTTGCCCTCCTGGATGAGATCCAGCAGCGGGAGACCCGACGCCTGGTATTTCTTGGCGATGGACACCACCAAGCGCAGGTTCGACTGGACGAACGTGCGCTCGGCATCCTCACCCCGCTTGAGCTCACGGCGCAGCTCGCGCTTGCGAGAAGGCGTGAGGGTGGCACCCGACTCGAGCTCCGTGCGCGCCGCGGCGCCGAGTTCGATGGCCTGGGCCAGGCGGACCTCGTCGTCCTTGGTCAGCAGGGGGTACTGCCCGATATCGGTGAGGTAGAGCCGGACGAGATCTTCCTCGTCACGTTCAACGCGCTCCTTGGGCAACGGGCACCTCTTCATGTCGAAAGGGACTGGCGGGGCCAGAAAGGTCTTGGATACGGCCGGACGACCGGATCTAGGGGATCAACGAGCGCCCAAACAGGGAAACGGGCAGCTCAGTGGCCCGAAGGTCGTCTTTTAGGATACCGAGTCGGTCAAGGGCACCCACCCGACGGAGGGGTTCGGGGGTGGTTCGGTGGCTACCATGGATCCTTCTATCGGCATTCTGTTCCCTCAAAACAGGGTACAGCGACCCATTTCGAGGCCCTCGTTTCCGGATGCCACCACGGCTGGAGGCCCCTGTTGTGCCTGACGACATCGTGCTGACCCTGGTGACCCTCACCTTCGATGCGGCCGACCCGGCCGCACTCTTGGCTGTCCTCGCCAAATATGTGGTCGTCAGCCGGGGCCACCCGGGGTGCCGCAACATCGACCTGGCCGCGTCCGCAACCCGATCCGGTCGCTACGTCATCATCGAGAAGTGGGACAGCCCGACTGCTCAACAGGTCCATTTCGACTCGACCGACATGGTGGAAATGGCCTCGGCATGCAACGGGTTGCTCGCCTCCGCGCCCCAGATCGACCTGCTGGAGGGCATCAGCGCCCACGATCTGGCCTGATCAGCTTCCGATCAGGTCGTCGCTCAGACCGGCCGAAGGGCGACGGCCTCGTCGGAGATGCGAGTGATGTCGGCCCAGGTGAGATCCCGGCCCGACCACAGCCGCTCGAACGCCTCGTCGGCGGCGTCGGTGAACCCGTGGCGGTTGCGAAAGGCGTAGAGGCGAACCTGATGGCGACCGTCGTAACCCAACCGCTCCAGCCGGCCGACAGCGTAGGCATCCCAGGCCACCTTGTGGGCCAGGTCCAGGTCATTGTCGTCGGCCGGATTCCCGAACCCCGATGAGCGGCGATCGAGCACCTGGAAAAAGACCCGCCCGAGCGTATCGGCCACCAGCGCCGCGCTCAGTTGACGCGGGTGACGCGGGTCTTCAAAAGCACCGCCCTCGACCCCGATCACCACTGGATCGATCGACTGCACGTGGATTCGCCCCAGGGGCACGGCCTCGTCCACCGCAACGTGGATGTCGAGCTCTGCGGGCAAGCCCACCTCGCCCGCCACTCGCTCAGCCGTGGCGAGGATGGTCGGTTGATCGAACAGGACCATGACGAAGGTCTCGGGCGTGACGGTGACGGTCATGTCACGATCCTGCCGGCGAGACGGGCGCCGGCTCGATGGACTGCGCCGCCGCCCGGTCTTGGCGGTCGTAGAGCTCCTCGCGGGCCTGGGTGGAGAGCTCGGCGATCTCGTCGATCTCCTCGGTGTCGAACCCAGCCAGCTCGCGAAAGCGACGGGCCAGCCTGATGGGGCTGTCCTCCTCTTCGCCTCGGGCCCCACCGATGGAGAACAACTTGTCGACGACCCTCTGGAACTCAAGGGCCCGGGCTCGTCGATCAGGATCCGTGGCCGTGAGCCGACGCAGCCAGTCGGACCCCATCTTCACGTGGGTGACCTCG
>DHIQ01000197.1:2061-2585 GCA_002403895.1 Candidatus Neomicrothrix sp. UBA4742 | reverse complement strand
CCGCCGGTGTTGATGCACACCGACCCCCGTCCGAGCAGGTTCAGCGTCCCGTCGGCCTCGACGGTGGCGTAGTCGCCGGGAACGACCCAGCGGGCACCGTCGGGGTCGGTGACGAACGTGGCCGCGGTCTTCTCCGGATCCTTATAATAAGCGAGCGGGATGTGACCGCGGCGGGCGAGCCGGCCGACCTGGCCGGTGCCGGCCCCCACCGGACGCCCGTCGTCATCGAGGACGGCGACCCACTCGCTGACGGTGAACTTCGGGCCCGCGGCCGGCCCGTCGAAGTCCCGCACCGTCCCCGCGGCCCCGGTCTCGGAGGCGCCGAACGAATCGGTGACGATCACGCCCGGCAGCAGCGCCCGCAGCTCCTCCTTCACGGCCTTCGAGAGGATGGCGCCCCCCGAGCCGATCGCCACCAAGGCCGACAGGTCGTAGGCGGCGCCGGGCGCGGCGAGGGCGTCGGCGAGGGGACGGGCCATGGCGTCACCGACCACCATGATCGAGTTCGCGTGCTCCCGCTCCGC
>DHIQ01000197.1:0-1782 GCA_002403895.1 Candidatus Neomicrothrix sp. UBA4742 | reverse complement strand
ACCCGGTCGCCGTCGTAGTGCCGGTCGCAGTTGAGGACCGCGGTGTTGCCGCCGTAGAAGGTGATGAACGTCACCCACTGGCCGCCGCCGTGCATCATCGGGGCGTTGACGACCCCGACCGTCCGGCGCTCGTCGGTCGCGACTCGCTCCGCGAGCTCCGCCGCGACCCGGATCGGGGGCTGGCCGAAGCCGCCGCCGCCGAGCGCGGCGAAGAAGATGTCCTCGGCCCGCCACACGACGCCCTTCGGGAGGCCGGTCGTGCCCGACGTGAACACGATCGCCACGGGCCGGTCCGGGTCGTCGGGAAGAGGCGCCGGCGGGTCGCCCCCGACCCGGAGCCCAGCCAACACGGTGGCGGGCGAGTCGCCGCACTGGTCGGCGCCGATCACCAGGGCCGGTCCGGCCCGATCGAGCACGACGGCCCGCTCGTGGTCGGTGAGCCTCGGGTTGACCCCGGCGCACACGGCACCGATCTTGGCGCAAGCGGCGTAGGCGACGACATGGTCGGGCGACGTCGGCAGGCACAGCGCCACCACGTCACCTTCGGCCACCCCTTCGGCGGTCAGTCCAGCAGCGACTTCGTCCGACAGGCGGTCGAGGTCGCGATACGAGAGCGACCATCCAGCCGCCGCGACCAGGCAGGTAGCATCGCCCCACCGTTCGGCGGCCTCGCGTACGACCGAATCGAGCATCAGGACCTCCGGAGAGCAGAGTGGCCGCACGCCAGAGCGCCAAGACACCCAAAGCCGCCACGTCGGCTCGCGGCGGTCGTGCCCTTCGTCGCCAAGGCGAAGCGACCCGGGCCAAGCTGCTGGCTGCGGCCGAACCGGCGCTGGCCGAGAGCGGGTGGCACGCCACGCGGGTCGACGATGTCGTGCGGCTGGCCGGTGTCTCCCATGGCACCTTCTACCTCTACTTCGCCAACAAGGAGGACCTCTTCCGGGCACTGGCCGAGCGGTGCGCCGACGACGCGACCGAGTTGGCGGCATCGCTGGGACGCGTCGACCCCGGCCCCGAGGGCCAGGCCGCCCTGCGGGCGTGGGTGTCGGAGTTCCTCAACTTCTACCGTCGCAACGGCGTGGTGATCCGGGCCTGGGCCGAGAACCAAGTCGGTGACCGCAAACTGGCCCGCCTCGGAACCACGTCGTTCGGCCGCATCTCGAGCACGCTGCAGGCCAGCATGATCGAGGGCAGCGCCGAACCGTCGCGTGAGGTCGAACTGCGCGCCGCCGCCCTGCTCGCCATGCTCGAGCGTTTCGCCTACGTGGTCACCAGCCGAGATCTGGGCCTCGACCACGAATCCATCGTCGACAACTTGGCCCTCGTCGCGCACCGGGGCTTCTTCCGCCGGACTCAGTAGCCCGCGCCACTCGCGGGTCGGCCGGTCACCGGGCTCGCCACTCGATGCGCTGCCCCGAGGCGAAGGCCTCCTGCCCCTGGTGGATTGACTCCGCGCTGGTGCCCAGCCCGATGAACGACCACGCCATGGCCAGGGCCTGGCTGCGGGAGTGCTCAAGCCCCGCCCAGATCGCCCGGACCGTCCCCTCGATCGCCAGCGGTGGAGCTGATGCGATGGCCTCGGCCGCCCATTTGGCCCGCTCGGCGAGATCGGCGCCGGGCACGACCTCGGTCACCAGGCCCGCCTGTAGCGCCCGATCCGCCGTCATTCGCTCGTGGTTGCCCAAGAGCGACAGTCGCATGACCTCGCCGAAGGGCATCTTCTGGAGCAGGTGGATCGGCTCGAACGCGGCGCACATGCCGTAGGTGACGTGCGGGTCGAAG
>DHIQ01000190.1:19487-19808 GCA_002403895.1 Candidatus Neomicrothrix sp. UBA4742 | reverse complement strand
GGTCAAGGAGTTCCCCGGCTCGTGGGCCGAGTACCGCGTGTTCGAGGGCGGGATCCTCCAGATCCACCGGCGAATCTCGTCGCCGGAGGCCCTGGCCTGGACCGAGCAGACCCGTCACCTCTACGCCGGCACCTACTTCGACTACTCCTTCGGAGACTTGAGCGACCGCTGCTTCGCCATCTCCACCGCTCCATGAGCGCTCGCACCCCCCGACCCGGCGGGGAGGGGGCGTTGGGCGACCTGCGGGTCATCGACATCTCCACCGTGCTGGCGGGACCGGGGTGTGCCCGCTACCTGGCCGACTTCGGCGCCGACGTCATC
>DHIQ01000190.1:13989-19268 GCA_002403895.1 Candidatus Neomicrothrix sp. UBA4742 | reverse complement strand
GCCGACTTCGGCGCCGACGTCATCAAGGTGGAACGCCCCGGGGGTGGAGATTCCGTGCGGTCCATGGGGTGGCGCGACCCTGGTGACGACGTGACTTTGTTCTGGAAGCTGGTCGGGCGGGGGAAGCGAACCATCGTGTTGGACCTCAAGACGCCGGAGGGTGTGGACACCCTGCGTCGTCTGTGCGACACAGCCGACGTGCTCGTCGAGAACTTCCGGCCCGGCAAGTTGGAGGGCCTGGGATTGGTCCCCAACGACCTGATCGCCCGGAATCCGACCCTGGTGATCACCCGGGTGACCGGTTTCGGTCAGGACGGGCCCTATGCCGGCAGGCCCGGTTTCGCCACCCTGGCCGAGGCCATGTCCGGCTTCGCTGCCATCAACGGCGAGCCCGACGGGGGGCCGCTCTTGCCGCCGATTGCCCTCACCGATGAGGTCACCGCCCTGGCGGCCGCCTTCGCCACGCTGGCGGCGGTGCACTCCGGGGTGGGGCAGGTGGTGGACATCAACCTGCTCGAGTCGCTGTTCCAGCTCATGGGCCCGCTGCCGTCGGCCTATGCCCTGCTCGGCTACGAACAGCCCCGGCTCGGCTCGGGCATCCCCTACACCGTGCCTCGCAGCACGTACCGCACGGCCGACGATCGCTGGGTAGCGGTCAGCACGTCGGCCGAGTCGGTGGCTCGCCGCGTGCTGGATCTCGTCGGTGTGGGGGACGACCCTCGTTTCCATTCCTTCGCTGGCCGGGTCGACCATCGAGCCGAGCTGGACGAAGTGATGGCCGCCTGGATCGGTGCTCGCCTGCTGGACGAGGTGCTGGCCGCGTTCGAGGAGGCCCACGCGGCGGCGGCCCCGGTGATGACCATGGCCGATCTCGCGGTCGACCCCCATCTGGCGGCGCGGGGGACCATCGCCGAGGTCGACGGCACCCCGATGCAGGGCCTCATTGCCCGGTTGTCGCGAACCCCGGGCCACATCCGATGGGCGGGACGCCCCCTCGGCGCCGACACCGACACCGTCCTGGCCGAACTAGACGACGACTGACTTGCGGCGGGCGTCGACGAGTTCTACGCGGGCTCGACCCTTGGCCTTCGCCTCGTACATGGCCCGGTCCGCTTGCCGCACGAGCTCCTCGGCATCGGCATCGGGGGCGTCGGTCACGACCAGGCCGAGGCTGGCGCTGACCACCAGCTCGATGTCGCCGACCACGATTGGCTCGGCCATGGTCTCCACCATCCGGTTGGCCAGTGCCACGGCTTCCTCCGCGCTGCTGACGTCCTCGCACAGCACCAGGAACTCGTCGCCACCGAAGCGGGCCACCGTATCCCCGGTCCGCACTGCGGCCGACAACCGTCGGCCCAGGGTGACCAGCACCAGGTCGCCGGCTTCGTGCCCATAGGTGTCGTTCACGGGCTTGAACCGATCGAGGTCCACGAACATGATCGCCACCAGCTCGTCCACCCGGCTCATGCGAGCCAACGCCATGCGTAGCCGGTCGATGAACAGGGGACGGTTGGGCAGCGACGTGAGCAGATCGTGGAGCACCTGGTACTGCAGACGCTCGTTGGACATGGCCAGTGACCGTGCCAGTCGGGTGTTCTCCACGATCACGATGCCCTGGCGCACCAGGAGCAGGGCGATCAGGCCGGCGCCGATCCAGAACACCACGTTGTCGACCATCAGCGGGTCGGTGACCAGCGCTTCCCCGGCACACAGGCCCAGCACCACCGCGAGCGGGACGTAAGGCAACATCACCTGGACGCGGGTGCCGCGGTCCAGGTCGGCGGGCTCGACCTCGCCAGGCGGGTGGCGGCGGGCGTAGTACGCCCCGAGGGCGATGAGCAGATAGCCGGCCACCCAGGCCGTGTTGGACACCTCCGACACGCTCTCTCCATGCAGGTCGGTGTAGGCGAAGAGGCTGTCAGCCAGAGCGAACGAGGCGAAGGCGAGGCCCACCAGGCCCACCGCCACCCGACCGGCGGGATCGCAACGGATGTAGGCGATGATCACGATGGTGAGCACCACGACGTCGGCTGCCGGGTAGGCCAGCCCGATGGTCCGGCTCCACGTCGCGCCCCTGCCGGTGTGGAGGGTCGGACCCAGCACCAACGTCCAGCTCACGAACAGCACCGAGGCGGCGACGATGATCCCGTCGAGCAGGGTGCGGGTCCGGCCCGACTGGGTGTTCGGTGACGAGGGGAACCACAGCAGACCCGCCACCGAGAGAGGAACCGCCAGCAGGAAGAAGAAATCGGCGGGCGAGGGGAACGGGGTGATCTCCCCCTGCACCGTCTCGAGCCAGGTCCAAATGAGCTGGCCGACACACCACGAAACGCAGGACGTGCCGACGAGGTACCAGCCGAGGCGCCAGGAATCCTTGGCCCGGCGGGCGACCTGAACACAGCACACGGCGGCCAGCGCGGGGGCCAGCACCTCGGCCACGTTGCCCAGGTTGCGGGAGAAGGACAAGCTCCCCAGGCCGGTACCCAGGGCGAAGGCGGTGGCCAGCACGGCCAACCCAACGGCGATGAGCGCCGCGTCGAACCGCTGCCGTAGCGCCGGCCCGGACGCGGCGACCTCAGTCACTGTGGGCGACCTCGATCCGGTCCTGGCGCCACTCTCTGGCCAGGTCCAGGGCGTTGTCGGCCCGGTCCAGGATCTCATCGGTCGAGAACCCGTGAGCTGGGTAACAGGCAACGCCGGCCCACATGGTCAGGCCGGAGGCCTGGAGGGTGATGCGCCGACGGATTCGCTCGACCGTCCAGATGGCGCCGTTCTCGGCGGTGTCCTCGAGGACCAGGGCGTAGCCGCCATCGAGCAGCCGACAGGCGGTGTCGGCCTCGCGAATGGTGTCGTTGATGCACTCGGCGACCGTCTTCGGGTTCGCCGGTCGGGGCAGCCCGGACTCGAGCCCCTCGATGACCTCCAACAACACGACGGCCACCGGTTCGAGCTGGCGACGGGCCGCGGCGATCCGGGCGTCGAGGGCGACGGTGAAGTAGCCCTCGCTGAACAGGCCGGTGGCAGCGTCGGTGAGGGCGTCGCCGCTGGAGTTGCGGCGGACGGCCGTGAGCTGGATTCTGCTGGCCAGCTTGGTCTCCAGGTCGGTGCGGGCCTCGGACTCCTTCTCCACCTGGTCCTCGAGCTCGTCGACCTTGCCCTCGAGCTCGTCCACTCGCTGGTCGGCATTGCGCAGTCGCCCCACCATGCGGGCGATGACGACGCCGGCCGCGAGCGCGATCGCCCCGGCGATCACCCCCAGCGCGACGACGTCCCACATGGCGGCGGCGGCTCCCAGCGCCAGGCCGAGGAGCCCGACAGTAAGGCCGATAACGGCGCGGCGGTCCACCCGAATCAATCGGCGCCACTGAGCGCGATTCAAGCCTGGAGTTAACCGGATTCGACCCGATTCTGTGCGATCTCATGCTCTCGCCGTCCCCGGGTGGCCTCCGGAGGGGCGACGGGATCGAACGGCAGACCGATCAGGAACCGCGGTGGGCCACCGCGATCTCCACGATGTCAGCCATGATTCGGCCCAGTTCGAAGTCCTTCGGGGTGTAGACGGCGGCGATCCCCAGGGCCTGCAGCCGGGGCCGGTCGGATTCGGGGATGATCCCGCCGACGACGATCGGGGCGTCGCTCCCAGCCTCGCGGACGAGGCGCAAGACGTCGGGGACCAGCTCCAGGTGGCTACCGGACAGGATCGACAGGCCGATCACATCGACGTCCTCGTCGCGGGCCACCGACGCGATCTGCTCGGGCGTGAGGCGGATGCCCTGATAGATGACCTCCATGCCGGCATCCCGGGCGGCGACCGCGATCTGCTCGGCCCCGTTGGAGTGGCCGTCCAGGCCGGGCTTGGCCACCAGGAACCGGGGTGGTCCCCCGGGCAGCCCCTTCACCCGCTTGGCGGTGTCCCGCAGGGCGGCCGAGAGGCCCCCCAGCCCGGCGGCCGCCGCCACCCCGGTGGGGGCCCGATACTCGCCGAACACCTCACGCAGCAGTCCGGCCCATTCGCCGGTGGTGCCCCCCGCATGGGCCAGGTCGATCGACGCCGGCATGATGTTGACGTCGGACTCGGCCACTCGACGTAGCTCGTCGAGCGAGCGCTTCACCGCGTCGTTGTCGCGCTCGGAGCGCCACGCCTGAACGTCGGCGATGAGTTCGTCCTGCACGCCGGCATCGACCTTCATGATGTGCTCTTCGCCCCCGAGCGGCGAGGGGGCCGTCTCGGTATAGGCGTTCACGCCCACCACGATCTGCTCGCCGGACTCGATGCGTCGCGTTCGCGCGGTGTTGGACGAGACCAACCGGCCCTTGAGCTCATCAATGGCTTCGAAGGCGCCCCCGAGGGCCAGCACATCATCCAGCTCGGCCTGGGCGGCGTCGACCAGCTGGGCCGTCTTGGCCTCGATGACGTGACTGCCGGCGAAGATGTCGTCGTAGTCGAGCAGGTCGGTCTCGAAGGCGAGCACCTGCTGGATGCGCAACGACCACTGCTGGTCCCACGGGCGGGGAAGGCCGAGCGCCTCGTTCCAGGCGGGAAGCTGCAACGAGCGGGCCCGGGCGTCTTTGGACAGCGTCACCCCCAGTGCCTCGAGCACGATGCGCTGGACGTTGTTCTCCGGTTGTGCCTCGGTCAGTCCGAGGGAGTTGACCTGTACCCCGTAGCGGAATCGGCGGGCCTTGGGGTCGGTGACGCCGTAGCGCTCCTCGGTGAGGCGGTCCCACATCTGGGTGAAGGCCCGCATCTTGCAGGTCTCCTCCACGAACCGGATGCCGGCGTTCACGAAGAACGAGATGGACGCCACGACGGCGGCGAACTTGTCCGGTTCGACCTGGCCCGACTCGCGCACCGCGTCGAGGACGTCGATTGCCGTGGCCAGGCTGTAGGCGATCTCCTGCACCGGGGTGGCCCCCGCCTCCTGGAGGTGGTAGCTGCACACGTTCATCGGGTTCCACTTGGGGATCCACTCGGCGCAGAAGGCGATCATGTCGACGATCAGCCGACGGCTGGGGCGCGGCGGGAAGATGTACGTGCCCCGGCTCAGGTACTCCTTGACGATGTCGTTCTGGGTGGTTCCCCGCAGATGACGGGACTCGACGCCGTGGTTCTCGGCATTGGCCACGTAGAGCCCGAGCATCCACGCCGCCGGGGCGTTGATGGTCATCGACGTGTTCATCTCGCCCTGGGGGATGCCGTCGAGCAGTTGCGCCATGTGCCCGAGATGGGCCACCGGCACGCCCACCTTGCCGACCTCGCCCCGGGCATGGGGGTCATC
>DHIQ01000190.1:11801-13787 GCA_002403895.1 Candidatus Neomicrothrix sp. UBA4742 | reverse complement strand
GGGTCGTAGCCGGTCTGGGTGGGCAGGTCGAAGGCGATCGACAGGCCGGTCTGCCCCTTGGCCAGGTTGGTCCGGTAGAGCTCGTTGGACGCCTTCGCCGTCGAATGCCCCGAGTAGGTGCGCATCAGCCACGGCTTGTCACGGGTGGCCGGTGAATGCTCCGCTGCGGTTGCCATGGGGAAATGGTCCCATTCCGGCCGGGCCGCTGTCACCCTGGCACGATGAAGGTCCGACGGGTGAGGGGGTGTCGATGACCGGGGTCACGAACCAGGATGGCGCGGTGGGGGTGGTGGCCGAGCTGTGGCGCTACCCGGTCAAGTCGATGCAGGGGGAGCGACTCCAATCCGCCGAGCTGGGCCCATCGGGTTTGGCCGGCGATCGCCGCTACGGCCTGATCGGGGCCGGCGGCCGTCTGCTCAGTGCCAAGTCCGTGCCCGAGCTGTTCTCCGCCGGGGCTCGGACCGAGGGGAATCGAGTGGTGATCACGCTGCCCGACGGGACCGACGTGCTGGCCGACGATGCCGACGCATCCGCCCTGCTGTCGCGGTGGCTGGGGCGGGAGGTCGAACTGCGCGAGACGGGGTCGGGCGCGGTGAGCTACGAGCTCACGTTCGACCCGCCCAACGACGACGCCGAGATGGTGTCGTGGCCGGCCATGGCCGACAGCTTTCTCGATCTGGCCCCGGTCAATGCCCTGACCACGGCGAGCCTGGCCCGGATGGCGGCGGTCGCCCCGGACACGGCGTGGGATGTCCGGCGCTTCCGCCCCAACGTCTTGGTGGACACGGGCTCGGTCGAGGGGTTCGTCGAGGACGGTTGGGTGGGTGGCGACGTAGCCCTCGGCGATGGCGGCGCGGCGTTGCACGTCGACATGGCCTCGGTGCGGTGCGCCATGCCGCTGCGGGCCCAACCGGCGTGGGCTGGCGCCCCCGCCCTCGAGCGCGACATCGCGGTGTTCAAGGCCCTCACCGACGAGCACAACTACCACCTGGGGATCTACTGCGGCGTCGCCTCCGCCGGAACGGTCACCGTCGGCGACCCGGTGCGCCCCACACCCTGAGCCGGGTCAGGCGAACGGGTCGATGTCGAGAGCAATGGCGTCGGCCAGCAACTCCAGGTAGCGCGGCCGCGGAACATCCACGGCGCCGAGCGAACGCAGGTGGGGCGTCGTCCACTGCACGTCGAGCAGCGTGGCCCCGCCCTGGCGCAGCCGTTCGACCAATGCCACCAGCGCCACCTTGGAGGCGTCCCGGGCGACATGGAACATGGACTCACCGGCGAACAGCCCACCCACCGACACGCCGTAGAGTCCGCCCACCAGCTCGTCGCCATCCCAGGTCTCGATGCTGTGGGCCCAGCCGAGCTCATGGAGGCGGTGGTAGGCATCGATCACGTCGCGGTTGATCCAGCGGCCGTCACGTGCCGGATCCGCGCACTGGGCGATCACCTCGTCGAAGGCCGTGTCCACCCGCACCTCGAAGCGGTGGCAGGTCTGGCGCAGGGACCGGGTGACCCGCAGTCCGTCGAGGGGGATGACCCCGCGCGGGTCGGGTGACCACCAGGCGATGCGGGGCCCCCCGTCCACGGGCATGGGGAACAGTCCGGAGCGGTAGGCCGCCACCAGCGTGCCCGGTTCGAGGTCGGCGCCGACCCCGACCACGCCGACGTCATCGGCGGCGACCGCCGGAGGGAACACCCAAGGGGTGACCGGTGGCTCGATGGGCACCCCGTGGTTCTCCGCGACTACTTGGCGTAGTCGTAGAACCCCAGGCCGGATTTCCGCCCGAGCTGGCCGGCCGTGACCATGCGCCGCAACAGGGGCATGGCCGCGTAGTTCGGGTCGCGGAACTCGGTGTAGAGCGCGTCGAGGATGGCCAACGACGTGTCGAGGCCCACCAGGTCGAGCAGGGCGAGCGGCCCCATGGGGAAGTTGCAGCCGCCCTTCATGGCGGTGTCGATGTCGTCGCGGCTGGCGGTGCCGTTCTC
>DHIQ01000190.1:866-11510 GCA_002403895.1 Candidatus Neomicrothrix sp. UBA4742 | reverse complement strand
GACTTCGACCGGGCTCTTGCCGCAGGCCTCGGCGAAGGCGCGGACCTCGGCGATGGTCTCGTCGCTGGCGGTGAGGGGCCGGACGATCTCGACCAGGCTCATCATGGGAGCTGGGTTGAAGAAGTGCACGCCGCAGACCTTGTCGGCCTTTTGCGTCTCCATGGCCATCTCAATCACCGGAAGGGTCGAGGTGTTGGTGGCGAGGATGGCGCCGTCCTTGCAGATGTCGCTGAGTTCGCGGAACAGCCCCTGCTTGGTAGCCAGGTCCTCCACGATGGATTCCAGAACGAGGTCGCAATCGGAGAGGTCGTGCAGGCGCGACGTGGCTGTGACCCGGGCGAGGGTGGCGTCACGGTCCTCTTCGGACAGCTTGCCCCGCTTGACCTGCTTGGCCAGTGACTTCTCCAGCGAGGCCACCATGGCGTCGGCCGTCTCCTGCCTGCGGGACCGCAGGATCACGGTGTGGCCGCTCTTGGCCGCCACCTCGGCGATGCCCGACCCCATGATGCCCGACCCCACGATGCCCACGCTCTTGATCGTCATGGCGCGCACGTTACCGACCGGTAGCTTTCGCCAGCAAGAACGGCCAAGTCACGCTGGGCAGCCTGCTCAACCAGACGTGTCGGGCTCGGACTGGATCCGAAGGGCCAAATCTGGGCAGGCGGCGACGGCTCGCCGGGCGTGGGCCTCGAGATGGGGAGGGATCAGAGTCGGGTCGATGATCGGGTATCCCCACCGGTCGAGGCGAATCCGCTCGGGGAACAACTCGGCGCACAGGCCGTGGCCGGTGCAGGCGATCGGGTTCACGATGATGCGCAGGCTCATCGCCATCCTCCGATGGACGGGGTCGGCAGCCACGGGCCACTCGGGGCGCACGGCCCCCGGTGGTGATGTTCGGCGATCTCGGTGGCGAAGACGCGCAGCGCGCTGCGAACCAGGCGCACCACCCCATCCGGATGGCGGCACGCGCCACGTCCCTCGATCTCGGGCAAGAGACCAAGCAGCTCATTGCGGGCGTGATCCACGGCCCGCCCTCCGTGGGCCATGACCGTCAGCTGTTCGGCCATCGCCGGGAGCCCGTGTACGCAGGGACCGCATTGGCCCGCGTTCTGATCGGCCATCCACCGGGTGATTCGGGCGGTCTCCGCCACCCCGCACGCTCCCCGGGGTAGCGCCACCAATGCTCCGCACCCGAGTGCGGCACCGGCCGAACCCAGCGACCCGGCCCCGAGGGTGAGCTGACGGGCCTCGGTGGCGGAGATCCACGAACCGAAGTGACCTCCGACCAGGACCGCGTCGAGATCGTCCATCGCCGATCCGGCACCCTCGATGGCGGCGGCCAACGACGATCCCCCTTCGACTTCGTACACCCCGGGGTGGGTGACCGCTCCGGTGACGGTCACCAGCGTGGTCCCCGGATCTTCCGCGGTGCCGGCCCGGCGGTACCACTGCGGTCCGAAGCGGGCGATGAGGGCGAGATGGGCGAGCGTTTCGACGTTGTCGACCAGAGTGGGTCGGCCCGATACGCCGCGCTCGAAGGGCCGGGGGGGCACGAGCGTGGGTTTCGCCTCCCCTCCGTTCAACCAGTGCACCAGCGCGGTCTCCTCGCCGGCGACATAGCGGCTGGGAGTACCCACGACGCGGACGGCCAGGCGCTCGAGGCCCGCCATCCGGCGCTCGTCGGCAGCCGCCACGGCAGCTTCCATGGTGGCGACCGCAGATCGTTCCACCGCCACGATGATCTCGCGAGCACCGACGGCGGCACCGGCGGCGGCGGCGCCGTCGAGCACCAGGTGGGGGGCCTGGTGCAGGAGGGCCTTGTCCTTGATGCTGGCCGGCTCACCTTCGGTGGCGTTGACGACGACGATGGCACGGCGCCGTCGAGCGACGGCGGCCAACTTGATGGCGGTGGGGAAACGCGCCCCGCCGCGTCCCCGGAGCCCGGCGGAGTCGACCCAGGCGATGAGCTGGCCCAGGTCGGTCGGAGGAGGACCGAACCGCGCCAGGTGAGTGTCGAGGCCGACTGCCGCGGGAAGATCCAGGAGACGGGGACCGATCCGCGTGGTGAGGGGCTGTTCGAGTGGGGCGGTCACGTCAGCCGCCGTCCCCTCCGCCGGAGGGCGCCACGGCCCCCGCGCTCGCCGTGACTGTCCCCGTCGCGGTTCCGGTGCCTTCATCGATCCGCAGTTGGACGGCCAGCGACGATGTGGTTCCGGACGCATCCTTGAGCTGGATTGTCAGGTTGGTGTCCGCTAGGCGCACGATCGTGCCCTGATACTGGTCGGGCTGTTCCGTCGTGCCCATGGTGACGGTGCTGGAGCTCATGCGCAGGCCTCCGTTCGAGCTGGCCGTACCGCCGATCTCGATGTGCAGGACACCGGCCGGGGGGCCGCTCAGGGTGCCGTCGATGGTCACGCTGGCGCTTCCGCCGGGCTGTCCGGTCTGGGTGATGGTTCCCGAGAAGGAATCGGTGAAGGGGGTGGTGAGCCCAGCAGGGGTTTGGGCCCCGCCGGACCCGGCCGCTGCGTCACCGCCGGAGGTGGTGGTGCCCGAGGCCAGCAGGTTGGTCGGCGTACCGGCGCGTCGGGCCCAGCCGGCCTTTGTCGGTCCCGCCGCCGCCCAGCCGAGCACGGCGAGGACGATGATCCCCATTGCCAGAGAGCCCGCCACCCGCCGGGCCGGGTCGCGCTGCCAGCCCGAGGCCAATCGCCAGGCGGTGGCCGCCACCACGGTGGTGAGACAGACCAGATCCAAGGCGATGACCCAGCCCACCCGACCGTCGGAGCCGGTGCCTAGTCCGTGGACGAAGGCCACCGGCCAGCACGCGTAGGCCGACCAATGGACGAGCCGCCAGGTGCTCAGGCTGAGCCGGGATCGCAGGAGGCTCGTGACGACCAGGGCGATGAGCAGGTCCACCGCGATGCCGCCCAGACCCAGCCACAGCGGCCGGTAGGAGGAGGTGAAGGGGATCACCACCGAGATCCAGTGGATGGGCGCGAACCCGTCGGCCACCGCCGTGACGATGTGCAGGCTGAGGAACACCAGGACCAGCAGCGAGATGTTCTTGTGCAGCCCGGCGATCACCATCCGGGGCCAACCCTCACCGGCCCAGCGCTGCACCTGCAGGATCCCCAGCACCACCGACGCGGTCAGCAGCACCAACGACACGAGACCGGCGCCCCGGGTCAGGTACCACAGCGCGGAAGAGGAGAGCAGGGCGATCATCGGAGGTCCTCATCGGCCGGCCAACCGGCGACGACCATCACGGAGCCGTCATCGCTGACGAGACGAGACGGAAGCCCCTCTCGGCTCAGCCAGGCCGGGGCCTCAGTCCCCATCACGATGGCGGCGGTGCTGGCCAGGTTGGCATCGACGCAACTGCCGGCGGCCACGCTCACCGTGCGCCACGGACCACCGGCGGGAAGACCGGTCGACGGATCGATCACGTGGTGGTAGTCCTCGCCACCGCGTCGCCAGCGACGCACCGTCGTGCTCGACGTGGCCAGACCGCCCGAGAAGATGGCGACATCGACCCCGGGGGCGTCCAGCCCAGCGGCGTGATCGTCGGTCACCCGCACACTCCAGCCGTCGGCTGGCGGAGGTCCGGCGACGGCGATGTCGCCGCCCAGGCTGATCAGCACGCCGCGGCCGCTGATCTCTGCCGCGGCCTCGGCCGCCCGGTCGACAGCCAGGGCCTTCGCCGTGGCCCCGAAGTCGAGCTCGATCCCGGCGGGGACGCACACGGTGTCGGTCTGGTGGTCGAAGGCGATGGCATTCCATTGACCCCGGGCACCGAGCGGGATCGGGATGGCGGGACCGTCGGGTGGCACCGAGGTGAAGTCACGGTCATAGCCGAGCTCCCGCAGCTCGCTGCCGAGGGTGGGGTCGACCCGGCCGTTGGTGAGTCGGGCGGCGCGCAGCGCGACCGTCAGCGCTTCAGCCAGCGTAGGCGAGACCGCGATCGACCGGCCGGAGTTGGCGTTGAGCCGGGTCAGCTCGGAGTCGTCCCGGAAGCGGCTGCAGGCCCGGTCGATGGCATCGATCTCGGCGTCGACGGCGGCTCGGGTGGCCGCCAGGTCGGCAGGACCGTCCACCAAGAGCATGGCGTTCGTCCCCAGCGCCCGCCACTGCGAGATCGAAGGGGAGCTCACGAACCGCCGGATACCGCAGGCCCACGCTGGCGGGACTGGACCGGTGGCTGAGTCGGACGGGTGACGGTGGCCGACGGGCTCTTCGCTGATCCCGACCGTGTCGTGCTGTTGGTGGACGTTCCCGCCGTCTGGCCCCCAGTCGTCACCTTGGCCGAAGACGTGTGGGGACGGGCCAGCAATCCGGCGAACGCCCCGACGCCGACGATGGCTGCCGCGGCCAACCAGCCGGTGAGTCGCGAGACCCGGCGTAGTCCCTGGTCGCGGAGATTGGGTGCGTTCATGGCTCCACTATCGGGCTTCCACCAGGAGATGTCTGCTCGCGAGCCCCAATCCACACCAAGTTCTAACCAAGCGAAAACACCGGTAAAGCAGCACCGACGTTCCGCGGCCCGGGCTGTCGCCGCCGGATCGCTAGGTTGGAGGGATGCCCGCTGAACCCGCCTCGCGTTCCCCGTGGCTCCGCCAGCTGCCGCCGGTGGTGGCGGCCGAGGTTCGTCGCCGGCGGGGCGAGGTCCTGGCCTCGGCCCGAGGGCGCGTCCTCGACCTCGATAGTCCCGAGTTCACCGGGCTGGTCGATGGCACGGGGCTGGCCGAGCCCGGAGACGAGGCTCCCTACGACACGATCGTCTCGACCGGTCGCCTGGTGGCGGCACCCGACCTGTTCCTGACCTTGACGGCGCTGACCGGTCGCCTGGCCGACGACGGTGAGCTCCATCTGGTCGAGCCGGTGGGGCGCCCAGGGACGATGGGCCTGCTGGCCGCATCACTCGGCACCTGCCTGCCCGGCATGGCGGGCCTCCATGTCGCTCGTGATGTTCCTGCCGCCGTGCGGGCCACCGGACTCACGGTGATCGACCTGGAGCGTTTCACCGTGCCCACCGCCATCTGGCCGCTCCGCCACTTCGTCCAATTGCGGGCCACCCGCCTCGTCCCCGCCGAGGTCAGTGTCGGTCCCTCTGATCGGGAGAGTGGTTCATGAGCGGGACGCTGGTCCTGGTCGGCGGCGGCGAATGGACCGACGGATGCTCCTTCGATCGTTCACTGCTGGAGCTGAGCGGGGCCACCGAGGTGGCCGTCCTACCCACCGGGTCGGCCTACGAAAACCCGAGGCGGTTGGTGGCGGGCGCCCGGGCGTGGTTCGCCGAGTTGGGGGTCGCCGTCGTCGAGGTGCCCGTCCTCAACCGGCGTGACGCCCTGGTGGCCGAGCACGCCGCCGTCCTGCGGGCATCGCGCATGATCTATCTGGCCGGCACGTCGGCCATGCATCTGCGCTCGGTCCTCAAGGACACTCCTGTGCTCGACGCCATGCTGGCGGCCTGGGCGGACGGCGCGGTGCTGGTGGGCACGAACGCCGGGGCGGACGTGTTGTGCGACCCCATGGTCGACTCGCGAGGCGGTGCCTTCACCGTCGGGCTCGGGGTGGTGCGGGGGCTGGCGGTGATCCCCCGGCTGGAGGAGTGGTCCCACGACAAGGTCCACCGCACGGTCGAGCTCGCTCCGGCCGGGCTGTCGTTGGCTGGTGTGCCCAGCCGGACGGCGCTGATGCGCGACCCGGAGGGCGGCTGGCGGGTCGAAGGGGTGGGGGCCGTCAGCGTGTTCGTGGACGGTCGCCAGGCGACCCTGGCCGACCTGCCGTCCTGAGGTCGTCGCCGGGAGGGCCGCCGCAATCAGCCGGGAGCGGTGCCGCTCGTGCCGCCCACGACGGGGGCCTTTTCGATGGTGACCGACTTGATGGTCACCTCCGGTGAGGGAGCGCCGCCCAGGCCACCGGGTTGGTCGACGTTGGACGCAAGGATCGACTGCAGGATGTCGAGGCCCTTGGTCACGGTCCCGAACACCACGTATGTTCCCGACTTGTCGAGGGCAGAAACCTTGTCGGTGACCGTGAAGAAGAACTGGGCGCCGGCGCTGTTGGCCGCGCTGGTGCGGGCCATGACCAGTTGGCCCGGTTGGTAGGTGTAGGGGCCACCCTCGTCCGGGATGGTGTAGCCCGGTCCCGCGTCCGTGGCGCTGTTGGTGTGTGGTGCTCCACCCTGGATGATGCCGATGGAGGTGTCAGTACGGAACAACTTGGTGCCGTTGTAGTAGCCGTACCCCGCCAACTCGACGAAGTTGTTGGCCGTACCCGGGGTGGTCGTGGAGTCCAGGTTGACCACCACCGTGCCCGCCGACGTGTCGAACGTGGCGGTGTAGAGATTGTCCGGGGTGATGCACTGCTCGAACCCGTTGGTGTTGGGGAAGTCGGTCACCGCCGGGTTCGGGCTCGTGGACGGGGGACATGCCGCAGTCCCGTACGCGAACGGCGGGGTCTCGGCCACCGTGGTCGCCGTGGAGTCCGCCGCGGTCACGGTGCTGGAGTCGTCACCTGAGGTGAACACGACTACGGCCACTAGGGCCACCGCCACGACGGCGATGGCGCCCAGGACGTAGGGGCGTTGCTGGCGCCGACGGGCCGCCTTTTCGCGGGCGGCCTTGGCGGCCTCGATGCGGGCGTGGCCGGCGGGGCGGCGGTGTCCGGGGGCACTCATCTGATGCTCCTAAGGGGCCGCAGTGGTTGTGGTGCTGGCCACGGCAGGGGCGGTGGTGCTCGGCGTGGCCGCCGGCTGGGCGTCGGTCACCTCGACCACGAACCACAGGGCTTCGCCAGGGCTGATCCCCGGAGGCGGGTTGGCGCCGTAGGCCTGATCGGCGGGGATGCCGAGCAGGCGCTGGCCGCCCACCTTCATGCCGGGGATGCCATTGGTCCACCCCTTGATGACCCCGTTGAGCGAGAGCGGGATGGGGGCCGGCTGGCCGGTCTTGTACGACGAGTCGAAGATCTTGCCGGTGGAGCAGGCCACACCGATGTAGTTGACCGTCACCATCTCGCCGGCGGTGACGTCGGCTCCGGTGCCCACCTTGAGGTCCTGGGTCACGAGGGTGGTGGGGGCTGGTCCCACCTGGATCGCGACGTCGGGCGCACCGGCCGGGAGCGGGTCGCTCACCGCCACGCACGGCTTGCCGGCGGCGGACTCGAGGGTGGTGCTGGTGGTGGTGGGAAGGCTGGTGTCGCTGGCCGCCACGTCCGCCGAGGGCTTCTTGTCGTTGCCGGTGAAGCGGCTGATGGCGAAGGCAAGGGCAACGATGACCAGCACCGAGACGCCGATCGTGATGAAGCGGCGACGCTGGTCGGCCTTCCGCTTGGCCACCTCGGCGGCGGCGATGCGAGCCTGGCGGCCCTCCTTCTGGCGTTGGCGCTTGTCGGTACCCATGGGCGGGCAACCTAGCAATCGCAGCGCACCCGCCGGACGCGACCCGCCGTCAGGCTGGCCTCAGCCCGTCGTGGAGGTGGAGATCGGGGCCGGGATCACCCGCACCCCGTTGATGGTGATGACCTTTGTCGGGGCCCCGGAGGGCGACCCGGCCTTGTTGATGGCGGCCAGGGTGTCGGACCCATCGAGCAGCAGCCCGACGATGGTGGTGGTGGGCGGGAGGTCCGCCGCCTTCTCGCCGAGAGCCATGAGCAACGTCCCGCCGATCTGGTTGTCCTTGTCGACGGGAGCGAAGGCCAGCATTCCCGGGGTGATGACGATGCCACCCTTCTGGTATTCCCCGGGGAGGGCGTAGCCCGGACTGGGCTTGCCATCGGTGGTGAGGTTGGTGGCGACCTGCATCGTCGCCCGGGGGATGATCGTACTGAGGGGGAGCCCGTCCCAGTAGTGGTAGCGGGCCAGGACGGCCAGATTGTTCACCGCCTTGGGGGCCAAATCCATGTACAGCGACAGGGTGAGTGGACCCACGCTGGTGTCGATGACCGCGTTGTACTCCTTCGACGGGTCGAGACACTGGGGTGGCGGGCCGGCAAAGAGGGTGGTGCGGGGCGAGGACCCGTCCTCGGCGGGGCACGGCGTCGGGCCGGTCAGCACCGCTCCGGCGGTGTCGGGGGGAAGGCTGACGGTGGGCCCGGTCGGCACCGTGGAGGAACTGTCACCGGGGAGGGTCGTGGCGGCGGTCTTTTGCTTGTCGGCGCCCTTGGCCGCGGCGAACAGCGTTCCGGCGACGGCCAGCAGGACCACGACCACCGCGGCGATGGCGATGATCCGGCGCCGGTGGTCGGCCCGCTCGGCGGCCTTTCGAGCGGCCTGATCACGGGTGGCGCGGTGCTCGCGTTGTTGTTGGCTCGTGCGGTTCGCCATTTTGTTCACGCTAGCCCCGGGCCGAACCCGGTTCGGGGCGGGGTGGGCTCGACGATAACCTCCTCGACCGTGGCTCTCGTCGTCCAGAAGTTCGGTGGCACCTCGGTCGCTGACCCCGACCGCATCCGCACCGTCGCCGACTCCATCGCTCGCACGATCCGCCGGGGCAACCAGGTCGTGGTCGCGGTCAGCGCGATGGGCAAGGACACCGACGATCTGCTGCGGTTGGCGACAGAGGTCAGCGTCACCCGGCCCGGTCGCGAGATGGACATGCTGATCACCGCCGGCGAGCGCAAGGCCACCGCGCTGCTGTGCATGGCCCTCCACGACATGGGTGTCGACGCCGAGTCGTTCACCGGGAGCCAGGCCGGGTTCATCACCGACACCACCCACACCAACGCCAAGATCCTCGAGGTGCGGGCCGACCGCATCCGGGACGCGCTCGACCGGGGTCGCGTGCCGGTGGTCGGCGGTTCGCAGGGCGTGTCGACCGACCACAACGTCACGTTCCTCGGTCGGGGCGGCACCGACACCACTGCGGTCGCGCTCGCTCATGCGCTGGGCGCCGACATCTGTGAGCTCTACACCGACGTCTCCGGCGTCTTCACCAGCGATCCCCGCGTGGTGCCGAACGCCCGGAAGATGGAACGCATCAGCTTCGACGAGCTGCTCGAGATGACCGCGAATGGCTGTCCCAAGCCGGCCATGCGATCGGTCGAGTACGCCCGCACCCACGGGGTCGACCTGCACGTACGGTCGGCCTTCACCTGGGAACCGGGCACACTCGTCACCAAGGAGGACGACCACATGGAACACGCAATCATCTCCGCAGTGGTGCACGACACCGACGAGGCCAAGGTCACCGTGTCGGGAGTGCCCGATCACCCGGGCGTGGCGGCGCGCCTCTTCCGAGCCTTGGCCGACCGGGACATCAACGTCGACCTGATCGTGCAGAACACCTCGGAGCACGGCAAGACCGATATCTCCTTCACCGTGCCCCGCGACGCCGCCGAGACGTCGCAGGCGGTGTGCGACGGCCTCGCCGCGGAGATCGGCGCGGCCGAAGTCCGGACCGACACCGAGATCGCCCGGGTGAGCGTGGTGGGTGCAGGCATGAAATCGAACCCCGGGGTCGCGGCCACCGTCTTCGAGACACTGGCTGGCGCCGGGATCAACATCGAGATGATCTCCACCTCGGCTATCCGGGTGAGTTGCGTGGTGCGCCAGGACCAGATCGAGGAGGCGGTCCAGGTCCTCCACGACGCCTTTGAACTCGCGCTCGCGGCCGATTGATCCAACAACCCGATTCCTCCCCGGGGGGCAGCCCCGGTACCCTCGACGGCCATGAAGATCGGAATCGTCGGTGCGACCGGCCAGGTGGGTGGCGTCATGCGCGCCGTGCTCGCCGAGCGCCAGTTCCCCGTTGACGAGCTACGTCTGTTCGCCTCCAGCCGCTCCGCCGGCCGCCGCCTGAAATGGGGTGAGATGGAGATCGAGGTCGAGGATGCGTCCACGGCCGACTACACCGGGCTGGATATTGCCCTGTTCTCCGCCGGGGGCTCGACGTCGCGCCAGCTCGCCCCCAAGGTGGCCGAGGCGGGGGCCATCGTGATCGACAACTCCTCGGCGTGGCGTATGGACCCGGACGTGCCCCTCGTCGTGGCGGAGGTCAACGCTCACGCCCTCGACACCATCCCCCGCAACATCGTGGCCAACCCCAACTGCACGACCATGGTGGCCATGCCGGTGCTGAAGCCGCTCGATCTGGAGGCCGGCCTGCGCACGCTGGTGGTCAGCACCTACCAGGCCGTGTCCGGAGTGGGGCTGGCCGGCACGGCGGAGTTGGACGACCAGGTCCGCAAGGTGGGGGACGGCGCCACCGCGCTGGCCATGTCGGGGACGGCCGTCGATTTCCCGCCCGCCAACCAGTTCCCGACGACGATCGCTTACAACGTGATCCCCTTCGCCGGGAACCTGGTGGACGACGGTTCGCAGGAGACCGACGAGGAGCAGAAGCTCCGCAACGAGAGCCGCAAGATCCTGGGCATCCCCGAGCTGCGGGTCAGTGGCACCTGCGTCCGGGTCCCGGTCTTCACCGGCCACTCGCTGTCGCTCAACCTGGAGTTCGCTCGGCCCTTGTCCGTCGCTCGTGCCCTCGAGCTGTTGGCCGGCGCCCCGGGCGTCGAGGTCACCGAGGTGCCTACGCCGCTGCAGGCCGCCGGCGCCGACCCGGCGTACGTCGGCCGGGTCCGCCAGGACGGGCCGAACGGCCTGGCGCTGTTCGTGAGCAACGACAACCTGCGCAAGGGCGCCGCCCT
>DHIQ01000190.1:400-681 GCA_002403895.1 Candidatus Neomicrothrix sp. UBA4742 | reverse complement strand
CGCCGTGCAGATCGCCGAGCTGGTGGCCGCGCGTTGACCTCGCCCGACGAACCTACGAGAGCAGTCCCTTCGGCTGCGGTGATCGGCGGTCGCTACCGCCTCGACAACCTGGTCGGGCGTGGCGGCACCGCCGAGGTCTGGCGGGCCACCGACACCTCGCTGGACCGGGTCGTCGCCCTCAAGCTCGTCACGGTCGCCCACGACGAGTCCTCGGCGCGGGCCGCGGATGAGGCCCGCACTCTCGCCCGGCTGTCGCACCCGTCGCTCGTGCAGGTCTACGA
>DHIQ01000190.1:0-158 GCA_002403895.1 Candidatus Neomicrothrix sp. UBA4742 | reverse complement strand
GTCATGGAGTACGTCGACGGCGAGACGCTCGCCGACGCGATCCGGCGCGGGCCCCTGCCGGTGAAGCGGATCACCAAGATCGGCCTCGCGGTCGCGGAGGCCCTCGACCACGTCCACGCCGAAGGGCTCGTCCACCGGGACGTCAAGCCGGCCAACGT
>DHIQ01000129.1:415-2732 GCA_002403895.1 Candidatus Neomicrothrix sp. UBA4742 | reverse complement strand
CAGCCTACCGGCGGCTGGGTGATGGGTCAGCCCGGCTCGAAGAGCCGTTCGCCGACGGCGTAGACCACGGCCTCGGTCCGCGTATAGCGGTGGAGGCGACCCACGACCTGGGCCAGGGTCTGGTCGACGGTGGCCGGCGCCAGGCCCAGGATGTCGGCCACCTCCTCCCCAGTGGCACCGACCGCCAAGCGGGCCAGGACGTCACGATCGCGCGCACTGAGCGTTGGTGGCGCCAGCTGTTGCTGGACGGAGCCGGCCTGACGGTTCAGTCGGGCGTAGGCCTCCAACAAGCGGGCCAGGTCCTCGGGTTCCATGACGCACCGTCCCCAGGCCAGGCGTTGGGTGACCGACACGGCCACCGCGGGGGCAAACGCTCGACCGACGATGCCGGTGGCTCCGGCCCGCAGGGCGCGAAGCCGTACATCGCCCGCCTCCGGATTGGCCACCACCGCGACACGGGCAGACGGCACGAGCTCGCGGATAGCCGCCGTCAGGCGTGGTGCTCCGGGGCCGGGCATGCTCAGGCCCAACCAGACGACGTCCGGTGCCGATTCACTGATCTGGGCGAGCACGGCGTCGCCGTCGTCGAACTCCGCCATCACCTCGATGGACGGTGAGGCCTCGAGGGCCACCGTGAGCAGCCGACGCCAGTGGGCGACGTCGTCGCACACAAAAACGCTGATGATGGCGTCCGACCATTTCTCGACATCGACGAACTCGCTGATGGTGATCCCCCTCGAATTGCTCAGCGCCCGCGCGCGCCGAATTTGCTCTTCAACTTGGTGAGCTGGTGCTCGAGCTTCTCCACCGCCTGATCGAGTGCGGTGAACCGATCCGGAGCCGACACCTTGCACCGGACCTGGTGGCCGTGACCCTCCATCACCACCTCGCAGAGCTCCTTGTCGGCGATTCGCGGGTTCTTCTCCTCCGCGAAATGCACCCGGGCGAGTTCCATCCCTTCGGCGAACCGTGGCAGACGACCGATCTTGAGCCGGGCTGCCGCTATCAGCGCCTCGGACGGATCGGCCCCCCTGCTGCTGATGGTGATCTCCACGGCGTCACTCCTCACCCTCGACGACCCGACACCGGCATCGTAGGAGGTCGACGGGAGTCAGCGTGCCTTGGGTCACCTGAGGCCGTCAGCGCAGTCGGTCACACACCAGGCGCCCGACCATGTGCTGGGCGAGATCCTCAGCAGAGGGCTGCTCGCCGGTCTCGAGGCGCCGTCGGGCTTCTTCGAAGCGGTCGCTGCGGATGGGTGGACTCTCGGTTAGCTGTTCGACCAGCCCGGCCGGCACGTCGCTTCGGTGCGCGTCGACGGGCTCGGCCTGGACCGGACTGACCTCGGCGTCATCATCAGCCCGGAGTGCCTCCAGCGAGCGCTGCACCTGCGTTTCCGTTACCTGCATGCCCGCGAGCCCCATTCGGTGCGAGAAGAATCGATGACCCAGTTTTCGGCGGTTGTCCGCCCCACCTTGAGCGGTGTGACCGCGGCCGTGACGCCTTCCACGCCGTGAGCGCCTGCACCTCGCAGGGTGGCGGCCGCCGCCGCCAGACTGGCGCCGGTGGTGAGGACGTCGTCGACCAGCAGAACGGTCCCTCGCACCGGACGACGGGCGGTCAACACCGGACCCTGCTGGCGCTCGGCCAGGCTGCGGCCGGTCTGGGCCGATCCCGGTGCCCGGCGTAGCAGGCCTCGGCACGGTCGGCCAAGCGTGCGGCCGATCTCCCGGGCCAGGAGTCGGGCCTGGTCATAGCCCCGTTCCCGCCGCCGGGCAGCCGTGGTGGGAACCCAGGTGACGACGTCCACCGGGCCCTCGATGAGCCCGGCCATGGCGCGACCGAGCGGGCGAACCACCGCCCGGTGATTCCGGTACTTCAGTGCCAGCACAAGATCACGCCCCGCCCCGCCATATTCAAGCAGGGATGCGCAGCCGTCGAGCCCCGCCGGGCAGATGATGAGGCCAGCCGGCCTGAGCCGACCCGCGCAGGCCCGACAAGGCGTGGGCCCCGGAGTCCCGCACACCGCGCACACCGATGGAAAGAGCACAGGCCCGACCGTAGCGAAGGGGGTGTGACAGTGATCAGCCTCCGGGCCCACCCGGTTGAGGGCCGCTGTCGAGCCATCGGGATCACTGGGCATCAAGGTCACTGGGGCATTCAGTAGCGGTAGTGGTCCGGCTTGTAGGGCCCGTCAACGGGGATGCCGAGGTAGGCCGACTGCTCGTCGGTGAGCTGGGTGAGCCGCACGCCCAGGGCGTCGAGATGGAGGCGAGCCACCTTCTCATCGAGGTGCTTGGGCAGCGTGTACACCTTG
>DHIQ01000129.1:0-212 GCA_002403895.1 Candidatus Neomicrothrix sp. UBA4742 | reverse complement strand
TGCTTGGGCAGCGTGTACACCTTGTTCTCGTAGAAGTCCGGGTGACCGAACAGCTCGATCTGGGCGATGGCCTGGTTGGAGAAGCTGCACGACATCACGAAGCTGGGATGACCGGTCGCGCACCCCAGGTTCATGAGGCGGCCCTCAGCCAGCACGATCACCTTGTGGCCGTCGGGGAAGACGAACTCGTCGACCTGCGGCTTGATGGTCAC
>DHIQ01000035.1:24897-25069 GCA_002403895.1 Candidatus Neomicrothrix sp. UBA4742 | reverse complement strand
CGGCGACACGCTGTTCATCGGCGATGTGGGGCGGCCCGATCTGCTGGCTTCGGCCGGGTGGACGGCGGACGACCTCGCCCGCCAGCTCTACCGGTCGTTGCACGAGCAGCTGCTCACCCTGCCCGATGCCACTCGGGTCTTCCCGGCCCACGGCGCCGGCTCCCCCCCCCGG
>DHIQ01000035.1:14800-24700 GCA_002403895.1 Candidatus Neomicrothrix sp. UBA4742 | reverse complement strand
GCCCACGGCGCCGGCTCGGCCTGCGGCAAGCACTTGTCGGCGGCGACGGAGTCGACGATTGGCGAGCAGCGGGCCACGAACTACGCGCTGGCCCCCATGACTGAGGACGCTTTCGTGGAGGCGGTGACCGAGGGCCAGTCGGTGGCGCCGCTCTACTTCGCCTTCGCCGCCGACACGAATCGCCGCCACCACGAGCTGCTCGACGATGCCAGCCCGCTCGACCCGATGACGCCGGAGGAGGCCAAGGCGGCGGTGGCGAAGGGAGCAGTGCTCATCGATGCTCGCAGCCCCGAGTCCTTCGCGTCGGGGCACCTGCGGGGCTCGGTCAACGTGGGCCTCGACGGTCGATTCGCCGAGTACGCCGGCGACATCGCCCTCCCCGGCCAACCGGTGGTGGTCGTCACCGACCCTGGGCGCGAGCACGAAGCGCGCGTCCGACTCGCCCGCATCGGGTTCGATACCGTCATCGGTCACGTCCCCCGCATCGAGGCGGAGCTGGCCGAGCACCCCGACCTGGCCGAGCCGGCGGTGCGGATCCCTGCGCCGGATCTGGCCAGCTGGCGCGACCAGGCTCCCGATCTGCAGCTCATCGACGTGCGCAACCCGGCCGAGCAGTCCGAAGGCATGATCGAAGGGGCCCGAGCCATCCCGCTGGCCCGCCTGCACCAGGAACTGGCCAGCCTGGACCGATCCGCCCCGACGGTCGTGTACTGCGCCGGGGGCTACCGCTCGTCGATCGCCGCGTCGTTCCTGCGGGCCCACGGCTTCGACCGGGTCGCCGACATCATCGGGGGCTATGCGGCCTGGGATACCCGAGTTCCTTCTCCGCCCCTGACCTGAGCAGGGTCGCGCCCCGCCCCAGTAGGCCCCGCGGGGAGTTCGCCGGGCGTAGGGTGCGCCCATGAGCGACCGACGACGGTCCTGGTGGGGATGGGGCTGGGAAGACCAGACGCCAGACGCGGCGCAGACGCAGGCCATCGCCGGCGTGGTGGCGAAGCGATTCGGGATCGACGACTTCGAGATCCACCCCCCGGTGGCGCTCGACGACCTGGACCTGCGCGCCCCCCGGCTCGACCCGCCCGCCGCGCTCGCTGACCTCTGCTCGACCACGCCCTATGACCGGGCCGGTCACACCCATGGCAAGTCCTATCGCGACATCGTGCGCAACGTGCGGGGCGAGCTGACCTATCCGCCCGACGTGGTGGCCCGCCCCACCACGGAGGCCGACGTCGTCGCCCTGCTGGACTGGTGCGCCTCGATCGGGGCGGCGGCCATCCCCTATGGCGGGGGATCATCCGTCGTCGGCGGGGTGGAGGCCGATATCGGGGACGACTACGCCGGCGCAGTGTCGATCGACCTGACGGCCCTTGACCGGGTGGTGGAGATCGACCGAACCAGCCGGGCGGCCCGGATCCAGGGCGGCGCGCTGGGTCCTGTCCTGGAGGACCAACTCCGGCCACACGGGCTGACGCTGCGCCACTTCCCGCAGTCGTTCGAGTTCTCCACCCTCGGGGGATGGCTGGCCACCCGTTCCGGGGGACACTACGCGTCGGTGTACACCCACATCGACGACCTGGTGGAATCGATGCGGGTGGTTACGCCGACTGGCATCAGTGAGTCACGGCGCCTCCCCGGCTCGGGTGCGGGGCCTTCGCCTGATCGCTGGTTCCTGGGCTCGGAAGGCACGCTGGGCATCATCACCGAGGCGTGGATGCGCCTGCAGGACCGTCCCGTCCATCGTGGGTCCGCCGCGGTGCACTTTCCTGACCTGGCCACCGGAGCGGAGGCGGTGCGGGCGCTGTCGCAGGCCGCCTTGTTCCCAACGAACTGCCGGCTGCTGGACCCGGGCGAGGCGGCCGGTTCGGCCGGCACCACTGATGGCTCAGCCGTGCTGGTGCTCGGCTTCGAGTCGGCCCACCACCAGGTGGAGCCGTGGCTGGAGGTCGCCCTGGAGGAGTGCCGCGACCACGGCGGCGTCCTCCCCGCGCTGCCGCGGTACCGCGCCGACACCGGGCCCGCCCGAGAGACGGCCGATGCTGGATCCGGTGCCGTGGAGGCGTGGCGCAACGCGTTTCTGCGAGCTCCCTACGGGCGCGACGCGCTGGTCACCATGAGTGTGATCGCCGAGACGTTCGAGACGGCGTGCACGTGGGAAGACTTCGGAGCCCTGCATGAGGGAGTCACCCGCGCCGTGACCGATGCCGTGGACGAGATCTGCGGTGGGGGGACCATCAGCTGCCGGTTCACCCACGTCTATCCGGACGGCCCGGCGCCCTACTTCACGGTCATGGCGCCCAGCCGCTGGGGCAGCGAACTCACCCAGTGGGCCGAGATCAAAGCGGCCGCGTCCGAGGCGCTGTTGGCCAACGGGGGCACGATCACCCACCATCACGCCGTCGGTCGCGACCATCGGCGGTGGTACGACCGGCAGCGTCCCGACCGGTTCGCGTCGGCGCTGCGCGCCACCAAGGCCGACCTCGACCCCGAGTCGATCCTCAACCCGGGGGTGCTGATCGATCCGTAGCGCCGCTAGGGGTATCAGTCGTCATTGGTGATGGTCACACTGCCGTAGGCCCAACCGATGGTGGCATTGGTGGCGTAGCTGATGACCACCAGGAACTGCTCGTTGGGCTCGACGGTGGTGTCACCGATGATGGTGACAGGGATGGCCTTGGTGGTCTCGCCCGGGGCGAAGACCACGATGCCCGAACCCACCGCGTAGTCACCGTTGGCCGTGGTCGCGGTCTTGTCCACCGTGGAGTAACGCAGGGTGACGGTCTTGGTGCTGACGGCCGAGAGGGTGATGGCCACGTTGACGATGGTGGTGCCGGTGTTCCCTTCGAGGGCGACCGCGTTGGTGGCTCTGAGGCTGGGCGCGGTCGTGGGGTCGCCGTTGAGTTTGGCGAGCATGGCGGCGTAGGCCGGTTTGGGCTGGAACAGCGCGTCGAACTCGAGGGCGTCGCCGTAGCCAGGACGGTAGGAGGGGATCCAGGAGTACTTGTCGGTGAATCCCCAGGTCGTGAAGGAGGTGCAGTTGGTGGCGGTCATGCACGCGCCGAGGACGCCGGCGTAGCCGGTGGCCTGGACCTGGAGCGACGCCGGCGTGGAGGGGAGGGGGAGCGCGACGTCCATCTCGGTGATAGGAGTCTCGAGTCCCAGGGCATTGAGGCGGGCCATGTTCCAGGAGATGTCGCTCATGGCCGAGACCGACCCGGCCAGCGAGGTGCCGATGTGAGTCTGGAGGCCGACACCGTCGATGCGGATCCCGCGGCTCTTCATGTCGGCCACGAGGTTGTAGATGGCGTCTGACTTCTTGCCCTTGCCCTGGTTGTTGTAGTCGTTGAGATACAGGCGTGCGCTCGGGTCGGCTTCGTGGGCCCACTGGAAGGCGAAGTCGAGGTAGTCGGGACCGATCCGGTTGTACCAGAGGTTCTTTCGCAGGGCGCCATCGTCACCCATGATCTCGTTGGCGACGTCCCACTCCACGATCTTGCCCCGGTAGTGACCGACCACGGTGTTGATGTGGTCGTGCAGGATCGCCAATGACTGGTCCCGGTTAAAGGGGGTGTTCGTGAGCCACGCCGGGTTCTGGGAATGCCACACGAGGGTGTGGCCATGCACGGCGAGTTTGTTCTGGATCGCCCAGTTCACGATGTAGTCGGCCCGGCTGAAGTCGTAGGTGGCCTGGGTGGGATGTACCGCGTCCCACTTCAGCTCGTTTTCGGGCGAGAGCTGACTGAACTCTCGGGCGAGGGTGGAGCGATACTCGGCGTCGGTACTCAGGGCCCCGTAGTTGACCGCCGTCCCCATGTAGAGCCCGTGTGCCGTCGCTGCGCTCCGGAGCGTGGCCGGAAGCGGGGGCGCGGCCGTCGCCGCAGCCGCGGCGCCGCCGGCCAGCGACGAGGTCAGCAGGACGAGGAGCAGGCCGAGAGCCCCGGCGCGGGTGGGGCTCACGGGGTGACCTGGAACGACCCTCGCATGAAGGGGTGGATCCGGCAGAAGTAGGTGTACGTGCCGGTGGGCAGATCGGCTGGCGTCGTCCAGGTGACCCGGTCGGCGGTGGGGGGTCCACCCGTTCCCAACTCGCCGGAGTCGAACTGGATGTCGGCGTTGGCCAACGGGTAGGCGATGCCGGTGGACCGGTTGCACGGGGCCTTGCACGCCGTGATCGTGTGCCACAGTCCGTTGCCGGTCTTGTCGTCGCTGTTGGTGAACGTGAGCGTCTGGCCTTCCTTCACGGACGGCACCGTCTGGTAGTTCTCCATGTCTCCGGGCGAATAGACGAAGTCGAGGATATTGACCTTGCCGTCCGCCGGGATGGCGGTGAGCGTGGCCGGGTCCGGGCCGATGACCTTGTCGGTGTTGCCGTGGTTGTTGTTCTCGGGCAGGTGGCCGTGGGTGATCTGGCCGGGGGTGTCGACCTTGTCGACGAAGGGATCCTTGCCGTCGTCGCCGGTCGCCAGCCACTGGTTCATGATGCCCATGGATTCGTACCACGACGCGTTGGACACGTCGTAGGTGGTCTGCATCGAGAGCATGTCGCCCTTCTTGACGTTGACCTTCCAGTCGCTGCCGGTCACCGTCATGGCGACGTCCCACGATACGGCGCCGGCGGGCTCCCAGTACTTGGCTTCGGACCGGAAAAGGTGCGCGGTGTCGCCGTCCACCGTGTCGGCTGCTGCTGAGCCCGGTGCGGCGGAGGCACCGGCGCGGGTCAGGTAGAGGTCGTCGTAGATGCCCCCGGGATGCAGATGACCACCGCTGCCGACGAGCACACCGTCACGATCGAGCGTCCAGGTGTTCTTCTGCCTGCCCTTGTAGGGGTTGGTGGCGTCCTTCGGGTAGGTGTACAGCCCGTTGGTGCCCGAGCCCTTGAGGGCGTCGAAGACCGGGTAGGTCTCGCCGTTCTGGACGTCCATCCATACGGGCAGGACGGGTTTGGTGGTGGCGGCCGCGGGGTCGGTCTTGGGGATGAAGTCGAGGTCGTAGGTGAGCGAGACCTCGTCGACGGTCGGCTGGAGGTTGTGGATCATGTAGTTGATGAGCCAGCCGTCTGTTGCTTTGAACGGGTAGCCGTAGCCGTCGGGCGTCATGATCACCGTCTTTTCCTCACCGGTGGCGAACAGCCGCTCGGGAAGGCCGGGAGCGGTGAGGTCCTGGCGTCCCAGGTTCAGCCACACGCCGTGGTGGAGGTGCAACACGTCCACGCCGGGGACGGTGCCGTCCTGGCGGACGAGGTTCGGGCGGATGCCCACGATGTAGCCATCGACCGCCGGCTTGGGCACGTTGCCGCCGCTGATGTCGATGTTGTTCTGGCCCGGGAAGATCTTGATCGGGCCATAGGAGAAGTGCAGGTGCTGCACGCCCGGGCGGTCGATCACCATGGCGGCCATGTCGGCGGTGGTCGGGTCAGCCTGGGTCGTTGCCAAGGTCGCGGTGATGTCGGACTTGGCCTGGGTTCCGGTGGTCTCGGCCGTCGTCGAACCCTTGGAACAGGCGGAGAGCACGAGCGCCCCGGCCGCGGCCGCGACGAAGATCCCCCGAGTTGCGTTGTGCATGCAGCAAGGGTAGCCGAGCGGCGTTCAGGGAAACAGGTCAGGATGGCCCAATTCCGTCACGAAATCTGGAGCCGTATTCACCTCCTGGGTGGATTGCGAACCGCTCAGGGATCCAGGAGCCGAGACGCTCGCGCAGGAAGCTGTCGGCCTCCTTCAGCAGGTGGCCCGTCTCGGGGAGCAGGTGCAGTTCGCCGTGGCCCACGATCATGCGCACCATCTCGCTGGCCATCGGTGGGAGCAGCTCATCGCCCTCGCCGTGCACCAACAGCAGAGGGCAGGCCAGGAGGTCGGCGTGCTCGCAGCCGGCGGACTGGGTGGCGAGGGTGACCACACCGGCGGCATGACGCCCGAGGGCGATGCCGGTGTTGATGGCTACCGCACCTCCGAAGCTGTGGCCGACGGCGACGAAGCGTCGTGCTCCGACCCGGCCGGCGATGTCGGCCGCGGCGGCGACGTCCATGACGCATCGATCCAGGTCATTGGGCCGTCGGTAGCCGATGCGGATGGTGCCGATGCCCAGTGCGCTGAAGGCCATGCCGAGGTCGTGATAGAGCCCCTCGGCCGGTCCCAGCAGCCCGCCCATGGCCCCGCCGCTCATGAGCACGACGTCGTGGGCGTCGCGGGGCCCGTGCCACAACAGGGTGACGAGGCCCTCGAGGGTGTAGAGCTCGATGTGGTCCACTCCGTCGCCCACCGCCTTCTCCTGCACCGCGAGGACGCGCAGGGCGTCGAGCGGCGGCACCGGGTCGGCGGGAGCGGCGTCCATGGCGAGATTCTAGGGACTGCCGATCGGTTGGTCGCTCTGATCGAGCGTCAAGGGCGGGACGCTAAGGTGATCACTCCCATGGCCGCGTGGCCGAGTGGCTTAGGCAGGGGCCTGCAAAGCCCCGTACGGCGGTTCGATTCCGCCCGCGGCCTCCATGGGCGTCGGTCATGGCCGTCGCCGTCGATAGCCTCACCCAGATGGAACGCGAGCGTGCCGTCGAATTGGTGGAGGCAGCCCGTGTCGCCCGGCTGGCCACGGTCACGGCGGATCAACGGGTCGACCTGGTGCCTATCACCTACGCCGTCGACGACGGGCGCATCGTGACCGCCATCGACCACAAGCCCAAGTCCACGGCCCGGCTCAAGCGGCTCGACAACATCCGGGGCAACCCCGAGGTGAGCCTGCTGCTCGACGAGTACGACGACGCCGACTGGTCGCAGTTGTGGTGGGTGCGACTGCGGGGTGTCGCCCACATCGTCGAACAGGGTGAGCTCTACGAGCGGTCCATCAAGGCGCTGGTGGCCAAGTACCCGCAGTATCAAACGGTGACGCCGACGGGCCCGGTCATCGTCATCGAGGTGATCCGCTGGCAGTGGTGGTCGGGCGAGGGGATCGCCGACGGCTAGAGGCGCGCGGCCGATGTGCGACGATGGTCGCTCGACGACGAGAGGGGACAACGGTGGGACACCCTGACCATGAGGTGCAGGCGACGGTGGCCGACTACGTGGCGCTGCGCCAGCGCATCGAGGACGGTAACGCGGCGTGGCCCGACCTCGCCGAGTTCTTCACCGAGGACGCGGTCTACATCGACCCGGCCTGGGGCCGCATCCAGGGACGGGACGAGATCTGCCAGTTCATGGCCGACAGCATGCTCGGGCTGGAGGACTGGTCCTTCCCCGTCGAGTACACCGCCATCGACGGTGACACCGTGGTCGTCAAGTGGACCCAGATCCTGCCCGGTACCCGGCCCGACGGCTCGCGCTACGAGCAGTCCGGGTATTCGACCTTGGTGTACGCCGGCGACGGCCGCTTCTCCTACGAGGAGGACCTCCTCAACATGGCCCACGTGCTCGAGGATCTGGCTGCCAGCGGCTGGCGTCCGGGCGCGGGCTTCAGCGCCCCGCCCCCGCAGCCCAATCGGGACTTCAGCCGTCCAACCTCTGGCTGAGCGCCTATTTCATCCGGCGGGGGTGACCACACCGAGCCGGTTCGCCATGAGGTCGACCGCATCCGCAACGGACGGTCGTTCTGCACTCGTCGGGTGGTGGCCCGCCAGTCGGTGGGGGCCATCTTGATCCCGGGCCGTCCTCGGGCACGTCGACGGCAGAAGCGTGGGAGATCGGAGGCACGGAGCGACCCTAGCGAGACTCGCAGCGGCCGTGGGTGACGCGCCGTTCGGTCGTCCCGGCTGACCTGACGAGCCGTCAGGTTCTACGATCAGAGAACGCCCACCGCCGGCCCCCTCGGAGGCACCGTGACCCTCACCACCGACACGAGCCCGCTGGTCGAGCGCGCCCGTGCCCTCACCCCGCTCATCGAGGCGGAGGCGGCCCGCAGCGAGCACGAGGGGACCATGACCCCGGCGGTCGTGGAGGCCCTGCGCGACGCCGGTCTGTTCTGGGTGCTGGTGCCGGCTGAGCTAGGGGGCAGCGAAGCCGACGTGACCACCAGCCTGGCGGTGTTCGAGGAGCTGGCCTACGCCGATGGCTCGACGGGATGGTCGGCCATGGCCAACGCCACCACGTCCTGCTTCGCAGCCATCTACACCGGTGACGAGGCCGTCGAGGCCATGTTCGGCGACCATCTCGGCATTCACGCCGGCATGCTCGGTCCCATCGGCGAGGCGCACCCGGTGGACACGGGCTTCAGAGTGGAAGGCCGCTATCAGTTCGGCAGCGGTAGCGGTCACGCCGACTGGATGGGCGCCGGAGCCATGGAGGTCGTCGACGGCGAGCCGGTGGTGAGCGAGCTTGGCCTGCCCGCCATGCGGGTGTTCTTCCTGCCCCGAGACCAGGTGGAGTTCCGGGGCAACTGGGACGTCCTCGGCCTGGCCGGCACGGGCAGCTACGACTACGCGGTCGAGGGAGCGGTCGTGGCTGAGCCGTTCTCGTTCTCTTTGCTCGAGGCCGTCGCTCGTCGCGGCGGGCCGGGGTACGGGATCGGGTTGTTCGGCCTCACCGCCATCGGTCACGCCGCCTTCGCCCTCGGCGTGGGGCGCCGGGCCGTCGACGAGGTGCTGGCCATCGCCCGCGCCAAGCAACGCCTCGGGGCTGAACCCATCGCCGAACAGCAGATCTTCCTGCACGACTTCGCCATGCACGACGCCGCCATGCGCTCGGCCCGGGCCTTCGTGTTCGACTCCTTCGCCGAGGCGGAGGCCGCCGTGCTGCAGGAGGGCATGGCGTCCATCGAGGAGCAGCAACGCCTGCGCCAATGCACCACCTATGCCACCCGGGTGGCTGCCGACGCGGCCCGCTTCGCCTACACGTGGGCCGGCTCCAGCGGCCTGCGGAACCCGAGCGTGGTGCAGCGGTGCTTCCGCGACATCCACGCCGGGACGCAGCACCTCTACGTCGACAACAACACGTTGACCGGCTACACGCAGGCCCGGTTGGCCGGCGGCTGAGCGCCACACCGACCGAATCGGAGATCACACCACCAGGGGGAACGGATGTCAGACGAGATCTCGGCGGAACCACCATCGATCACCAAGTCGAGCCGCGACGCGGGCGAGACCGGCAAGCACCTGGCCGAATGGCTGCACGGCGTGCTGCCCGAAGGTGCTGACCCGGAGGTGGAGCGGGTCACCGTGCCCGAGTCGAACGGCATGTCGAGCGAGACGTTGCTGTTCGACGCCAGCTGGGTGAGCGACGGGGAGCGCGAGCGTCACGAGTTGGTGGCCCGGGTGGCCCCTGACATCGTCGACGTGCCCGTGTTCCCCAGCTACGACCTCGAGAGCCAGTTCCGGGTCATGCAGCTGGTCGGCCAGCACACCGACGTGCCCGTCCCCGCGGTGCGGTGGCTGGAGCTCGACCCGGCGGCAATCGGCGCCCCATTCTTCGTCATGGACCGAGTGGAGGGTCGGGTGCCGCCCGACGTGATGCCGTACCCGATGGGGAGCTGGCTCTTCGACGCCGACAAGGAGGATCAGCGCGCCCTCCAAGATGCCAGCGTGGCCGTGCTGGCCGGCGTTCACGCCATGGACCTCGACACGGTGGACGCCTCGTTCCTGGCGTTGGCCACCGCGGGTGACACCCCGCTGCGCCGCCATGTGGCCAATCAGCGGGCCTACTACGACTGGGTGCGGGGCGACGAGACGATCCCGGTGGTCGAGGAGGCGTTCGACTGGCTCGACGCCAACTGGCCCGACGACGAGGGCGACACCGTCATCAGCTGGGGTGACGCCCGGGTGGGCAACATCATGTATGACGGGTTCGCCCCGGTGGCCGTGCTCGACTGGGAGATGGCGGCGCTGGGCACGCGAGGAATCGACGTGGGCTGGATGGTCTTCATCCACGACTTCTTCCAGGACATCTGCCGGGTGCTGGAGATGCCGGGCATGCCCGGATTCATGCG
>DHIQ01000035.1:0-14710 GCA_002403895.1 Candidatus Neomicrothrix sp. UBA4742 | reverse complement strand
CTACGAGGTCTACGCCGCGCTTCGCCACGCCATCGTGATGGCTCGGGTGAATGCCCGTTCGGTCCACTTCGGTGATGCCGAGGCGCCGGCCACCCCTGACGAGGCCGTCATGCATCGGGACCTGCTGCGCCTGATGATGGCGGGGGGCCACCACCGTTGAGCGGCCGGCTCCGGGCGGGGGTGTCGGTCAGCCGGGCTTGTTCAGTCGAGGTGCTCGGCGGCCACGTAGCTGGCGATGCCGGCGGTGGCGGCGACGGCCAACAGGGGCAGGGCGCGGCGGGCGCCGATGTGGCGGATGGCGAGCAGGGTGGCGAGGCCGTCGACGAGATCAGAGGCGGCCCCGGCCAGGGCCCAGTGGCGGCTGGGTTGGCCGTTGGCCAGCGCGGTGATGGTGCCGGCGCCGATGGCCAGGTCGCGGGCGCCCATGGCCCGGGTCATCACCTTGGCACCCGGGGCGCGGGCGTCGGGGCCGATCCAGCGGCCGGCAATGGTGCCGGGCAGCAGGAGCAACGCGGTTCCGGCGACGATGCGGCCGGCGGCGATGGTTCGGACGAGCTGGCGATGGTCCACTGCGGGGAGTCTGCCCGCTGCCACCCGGTGCGGCCAGCCCGGCGGGTGCGAGCGGGCCCGCGTCGCACTGGTAGGGTGAGCGGCCGCAATGGACCGTTAGCTCAGTTGGTTAGAGCACCTGCATGACGCGCAGGGGGTCGGGGGTTCGAATCCCTCACGGTCCACCTCGAGGTACCGCGCCGTCGTTCCTGCTTCGAGCCCCACCACCGGGCGCGGACTGCAGGAAGGATCGCCGAGGAAGGCCGAGTGTCAGAGAGGGGAAGCCCTCTCTCGGATAGTGTCGCAAGGGGTTCGTCTCCCTGGGTTCGCAAGAATTCCCCGGACCTCCATCCGGGCAGACGACGACCTTGGCCCGTGAGGATTCGATGAGATCCAGCGCAGTCTGATGACCGCAGCCGCGTCAACTGCGGGAGTGGACGCGCCGCGCCCGAGGTACCCGCTGTTCGATTCCATCCGGATCGTCGCCGCAGTCACGGTGATCGTCAGCCACTCGTACGCGCTACTCGGCCATCCGGAACCGCAACCAGTCAGCTTCGCGCATTACCCGCTGACCCTCGGGACGATCGCCGTGGGCGTGTTCTTCATCGTCAGCGGCTTCTTGATCACGGCGAGCTGGGAGGCGAACCGCTCGCTGTGGGCCTACTCCGTCAAGCGAGTCTTCCGGATCTGGCCCGCGCTTGTCGTGGTCGTGGTCGGTGCGGCGTACCTCATGGGTCCGGTGGTCACGACCCTGTCCGGGCGGGCGTACCTCAAGGACCCGGCAACTTGGGCCTACGTCAAGCAGAACATCACGATGATCCCGGTCACCAACACCCTGCCAGGCGTCTTCACGTCGCTTCCGGAGCCGGCTGTGAACGGATCGCTGTGGACCCTCCCCTAACAGGTGTTGTGCTACCTGGGGGTGGCGGCGGTCGGCCTCCTCGGCCTGCTCAAGCACCGCTGGGTTGTTCTCGCCATAGCGCTGGCTTCGCTGGCGTGGTGCGAGACCGTCTTCAGGAACCCGGCCGGCTGGTGGTCGTTCGTGCCCTATGTGGGACTGATCGCGTTGCTCGTCGTTCTGCTCATACCGTGGTTCTGTGTCGGATCGGCGTTGCGCAGTTGGCACACCGCGGTTCCCCGAGGGCCCATCCCCGGGGCCGTGGCCCTCATCGTGCTCCTGGTGGGGGTTGCGCTCAGCTCCCCGCTACTCATCATCCCTGGCGTGGGGTTCCTCACCATCTGGTTGGGCACGTTGCCGATCTCGTGGCACCTGCCCAAGTGGGCCGGTGACCCGTCCTACGGGATGTACGTGTTCGCGTTCCCGATCCAACAGTGCCTCATCTATTTCCATCTCTGCGGTGGGAGCGTCCCGGTGCTGGTCGTCGAAGCGATCGTGCTCTCCTTCGCCGCCGGGGTGATCTCCTGGCACGTGTTGGAGCGACCCGCCGTAGCCCTGGGCGCCCGCATCTCGAAGGCACCCAAACGGATTTGGGCACAGCGGTCACGCAAAGCGTCGGAAGCTCGTTTGGACCGGCTGGCTGACCGGCCCGAAACGACCGTCGAACCGGAGATGGCCCACGTCAGTGAGGTCGAGCGAGAGCGCTGACCGTCGCTCGCGGCAAGAAAGGCCATGGCCTTGGGTCGGGTCAGGGAACGGCGGTGTAGTAGCCGACGACGTCGGCGATGACGTCGGTGTGGCCGATGAGGTTGGTGATGTCGACCTTGCCGCCGGCACCGATCATGACGGTGATCAGGTTGGGGATGGTCTGGCCGGCAACGAAGTTGAGGTTGGATGTGAGGGGTGGCGGCGAGCCGGTGGGGCTGACCCGTAGCCAGCTCGTCCCGGTCGGATTGGTGACGGTCACGTTCATGACCACCGCGGTGGCCCCGGCGGGGACGCCTGCGCCACCGGCGACGGTGAGCGACCGGGTCTGGCTCGGGCCCCACGGCGTGGCGATCCCACCCGTGCCATCGCGTGAGTCGAGGATGCGGGTGGGGGCGAGCGGAACGAAGGCGCTGCCCGAGGCGGCGGTGAAGTAACCCAAGACGTCGGCGATGACGTCGGTGTGGCCGCTCAGGTTGGCGATGTCGACCTTGCCGCCGGCCCCCACTCGGACCACCACCAGATTGGGGATGGTCTGGCCGGCAACGAAGTTGAGGTTGGATGTGAGGGGTGGCGGCGAGCCGGTGGGGCTGACCCGCAGCCAGCTGGCCGCGGTCGGTCCGGTGACGGTGACGTTCATGACCACCGCGGTGGCCTCGGCGGGGACGGACGCCACGCCCACTACCGTCACGGGGTGGATCTCCCCCGGACCCCACGGACTGGTGTAGCCACCGGTGCCGTTGCGTGAGTCGAGGATGCGGGTCGGGGTGACTCCGGTGAACCGGTCGCCAGGGCCGGCGGTGTAGTAGCCGACGACGTCAGCCACGATGTCGGTGCGTCCGGCGTGGTTGGTGATATCGACCTTGCCGCCGGCGCCGATCTCGACGGTGACCAGGTTGGCGATGGTCTGGCGGGCCAGGAAGTTGAGGTTGGACGCCAGCGGCACCAGCCCGCCGGTGGGGCTCAGCGACACAAAGCTGGCGGCCGTGGTGTCGGTGACGGTCACGTTCATGACGACGGCGGTGGCATCGGGGGGGACCGAGCCCACCCCGGCGACGGCCAGCGACCGCGTCTCGTTGCCCGACCATGGGGTCGAGTAGCCGCCGGCGCCGTCGCGCGAGTCGAGGACGCGCGACGGATCCAACGGTACGAACCCCGACGGTGGACCGGCCGCGCTCCCTCGCAGACAGCCCAGCGAGCGGTTGGTGTTGCCCAGGTCCGTGTTGATGGCGGTCACGCACAACTGGTGCACCCCGGGCGTCAGCGGGACGTCGGTGTTGATGCCGTGGTTCGGGCCGGACGCCGGGAAGGCATTGCCCACGTCGGGGCGTGGTGTGTTGGCCGGGATGATGGGCCCCAGTTGGCCGTCCACGCTCACTCGCACGTCGATCGGGTCGGAAGTGTCGGGATCGATGGCCCAACCCACGAGCCGAGTGGCCCCCGAGACCGCCGTCGTCGTATCCAGGTAGCCGAAGGGGTTGCGGTCGATCAGGTGGTCCTTGATGGTGACGAAGCGGGGACCGTAGATCCCGGCCACCCGAGCCCCCTCGTCATCGGTCGTGTTGATGCTGAACACGCCGACGGCCCCGGCGGAGGTGTTGATCACCCGGCCGCCGTAGCTGAACCAGTTGCTCTGGAGGGGCCCGTAAGGTCTGTCGTTGGCATCCCACAGTTGACCGATGGGGCTGAATGGGCCGGTGGCGGTGGGGCCCCACCACGCCCAGGTCCCGCTGCCCAGGAGCGGGATCTGGTTGCTGGCGATGTAGCCGTCGCCCTCCTTGGCCACGTGCAGTTGGGTGCCTACCGGACTGTCCAGCCCGATGGGGTCGGCGGCGGCCAGGGTGGTGACCCAGCCCCCGCTGGACCAGTAGCGCAGTGACGACGCGTGCATGGCGGCGTCGGTGCGGGCCACGAAACACTGCGTCGGCTCATCCTGGGCGCAGCCGTAGAGGTAGACCATCCCTTGGTCAACCAGCAGATTGGTGCCGAACTGGGCCCGGTCGTTGGTCCCGTAGGTGAACAGCCGCTCCGTGCTGATGATGCTGAGGGTCGGTGAAACCCGGTAGTGGATGACGTCGATGCCCACCAACTGCCAACCCCAGGGATCGTTGGGATCCACGATGTGCACCCGCATGGCCGAGATGGACAGCACGCCGCTGACCGGGTCATAGGCCGCGGCGTTGGGCCAGTAGTAATCGCTGTCGCTGGGTTCGGGGATGGCGGAGTACCACCCGCTCACCGGGTCGCCCCGGAACAGGTAGGCGAAGCACGACCCGTCGTATTGCACCGCGATGGAGTTGTGGACGAAGCCTTTGTTGTCGAGCGGCCCGTTCAAAGGACCACCGCCGAGATAGGTGTCGCCGAAGAGCCAGAGGGTGCGGCCGTTGTCGATCGGGATCGGCTCGGCCCCGTCGCCGCCACCCCACACCGGGCCCCGCTGGTTGAACTGGGCCTGGAGGTCATCCGCCGTGGAGACGGAGGACTGGCAGTTCTGCTGGGCGATGGCCAGGGGGGCGCCCCCGCCGGCCACCGAAGTCTGCGCCCCATTGTCGGAGGTGGTCGTCCCCGTGCCCGTGCCGGGCGAAGCCGGACGGGCCACGCCGGCAGCCGGGGTGTGGATGCCGGCCGATGGTCGTGCCGGCGCGGCACCGGTGCCGGTGCCGGCGCCAGTCGTGGGGGAGGCGGTGCTCGGAGGTGCCGAGGTGGGGGCAGCCGCGACTGGTGCCGATGGCGCGCCGAGGGCGACGACGGAGAGGACCAGGCTGATCGCCGTCACCAGGGGCCATGGGGTTCCGCGGGCACCACTCATCGAGGTCGTCTCGATCTCTGAATCAGGGTCATCGTCACCGCCGGGGTGCCGACAGCCGGATCCGACGACCCTACCGGGGTCGCGTGCCCGAGTTCGGTCGCCCCGGGAAGTCCCGGCGTCAGACGTCAGGCCGCTTACTCGGGCTTGAGGCCGGGCCATTCGTCGCGGAGCTGTTCGGAGAACTCGAGGCGCGACCGGCCCTCCTGAGCAAGGGCGTCGAGGAACCCTTTGACCAAGGCCTGGTAGAACGGCTCGCCCTCGGGAGGCGAGATCGGGTAGCCCCGGGCCTCGGCGGCGCGGGCGAGTCGGTCGGCGATGGTGAAGAACGCCTTGCCCAGGATCTCGACCCGCTCGGCCTCTACTTCGGTGACCCACAGGAAATCGGGACCGCCGGCCGCCACGTCATCCCACTGATCGAGGTAGCTCTCGAACGTCTCCGCCACACCCGTCGGGAGCGAGGCCCCCAGCTGGTCAGGGTGGGCCAGCAGCTGCCCGATCACGGTTCGTGCGTAGGCAATCCACATTCCCACGCCTCCCGATGGGAGGGGACCGATCTGTACCCGCATGCGCCCAGACTAGGTCTTTTGGCCCATATGGCGTGACCAGTGGACCCGCACGGCCCAACAGCGCTGTCGTATCGTGTCGTCCGACCCATGGACGACCACAGCGACCCCACCGACGACCGAGAAGTCCCCGCCGCCGGTGACGCTGACGACAGGTCGGCCGCAACGCCCCACGTGCCTCCGGTACCTCCGGTGCGGCGATCGCTGTTCGACCGTCCTTTGTTCTGGCTGGGCCTGGTCGGCGTCGGGGTGGTGTTGGCCGTGGTGCTGTCCTTCGCCGCCGAGCGCACCGATCTCAGCGGCTCGGTGGGCGATGTCGGCCACTACTGCCAGCAGGTGCGCAACGTGAAGCAGATCACCTCGGTCAATGCCCTCGGGGCAGGCCCGGACGGCATCGCCCAGGCCCGGGCCCTGGTGCAGGAGCTCACCACCCTCGAGTCGGTCGCCCCGGAGCCGGTGCACGACGATGTCACCACCGTGCGCCGGTCGGCTGAGACCCTGCTGGCCGCGGTGACCAGCTACCAAACCGGCACGCAAACTGATCGGTCGGCCGCTCTCGGGTCGATCGCTCAGGCCGTCACCGCCGGCCAGGGTGCAATCGAGCGGATGACCGAGTACACCCAGGAGGCGTGTGGCATCGACCTCGGAGCCCCGGACACGGCTCCGGTCCCGACGACGCCAAGCAGCTCGCTCACGACCTCGACGACCCGCTAGAGGCTCGCCATGCCCGCCATGACTGATGACGAGGCAATCGCGTTCATTGCCGGCAACATTCGGGGTGAAGAAGCGGGGTGGGCCCCGGTCAGGCGGGGGACACCGTGACCGGGATGCCGTTGAGCACCGCATTGCCCGACAGCGGGTCGATCTGGTCCTCGTCAGTGAGGATGTTGGAGTTCACCCCGGCGTGGGCCCGGGCTACGTCGAGCTGGGCGCCGGGGAGGTCATGGCCCCAGCCGTGGGGCAGGCTCACCACGCCGGGCCGGATGGCGTCGGTGATCTCCACTGGGGCCACCAGCTTGCCCACCCGCGACGCCACCTCGGCGTTGGCGCCATCGGTCAGGCCCAGGTTGGCGGCGTCGTCGGGGTGCACCTGGAGCGTGCAGCGCTCCTTGCCCTTCACCAGCACGTTCACGTTGTGCATCCACGAATTGTTGGACCGCAGGTGGCGGCGGCCCACCAGCACGACGTCGCCGTTCACGTGGCGCGCCAGCGAGGCCTCCAATCGCGCCAGATCGCCCAGGATCGGCTCGGGGGCGAGCTCGACCTTCCCGCTGGGGGTGCGCAACGCCTCGGGGATGCGGGGCTGGAGCGGACCGAGGTCGAATCCATGGGGATTGGCTTCGAGGACGGTGAGGGATAGGCCGTCGGGAACCGCGCCGAACCAGTCGCCGTAGGGGCCGGTCCGGATCATGGCGTCGACCAAGTTGTCGATGGCGCTGTGCCCACTGAGCAAACCGACCAACTCGTCCAGGGAGCGGTCCGCGATGGGGGAGTCGTCGCCCTTCATCGCTCCCTGCAGCACCCCGGCGATCATCATCTCGTCGATCACCGCGGTGTCGGCGACTGCGCCCTGACCACTGGCGATGAGGGCCAGCTTGGCCATGATCTCGTGTTCCATGGGGCTGGTCGGCTCGAACAGGGGTGGCGACCAGTCGGCGAAGTTGTGCACCGCCAGCGAGTAGAAGGCGAGGGCGTATTCGCTGCGTTGCAGGGCCGACGGCGGCGGGAGCACCACATTGGCTCGCCGGGTGGTCTCGTTCAGGTAGATGTCCACGCTGACCATGAACTCGAGCTGGCTCAGGGCGGCATCGAGCCGCCCGGCGTTGGGCGTGGACACCACCGGGTTGCCGGCCACGGTGATCAGCGCCCGGACCTGGCCCTCGCCCTCCGTCTCGATCTCACCGGCCAGGGCGGCAACGGGGAACTCGCCCTTGACCTCGGGGAAGCCCTTCACCCGGCTGTGGTGCCGACCGATGACGAACCCCCGGCCGGAACCCTTGCGCCCGGCGCGGTCATGGGCAGCTAGCGGGAACATGGCCCCGCCCGGCCGGTCGAGGTTGCCGGTGAGGGCGTTCAGCAGGTCGACGGCCCACGAGGCCAGGGTGCCGAACTCGACGGTGTGGGTGCCGATGCGGCCGTAAACCGCGGCCGAGGGGGCAGCGGCCACTTCCCGGGCCAGCCGGCGGATGACGTCGGCCTCGATGCCGCACAGCGGGGCCACCGCGTCCGGCGTGAACGGGGCCACGGCGGCGCAGACATCATCGAGGCCGGCCACGTGGTCGGCGACGGGGCCGAGATCGACCAGGCCATCGGTCACCACGACGTTGGCCATGGCCACCAACAGGTGAGCATCGGCACCGGGGCGGATGGCCACGTGTTCGTCGGCCTCCTCGGCGGTGCGGCTGCGGCGGGGATCGACCACCACGACCTTGCCCCCGCGGGCCTGGATGGCCTTGACCCGGCCGGGGAAGTCGGGGGCGGTGCACAGCGAGCCGTTGGACTCCCACGGGTTGGCCCCGAGCATGAGCAGGTAGTCGGTGCGGTCCAGGTCGGGCACGGGGATGAACAACGGGTTGCCGAACATCAGCCCGCTGGACACGTGCTTGGGCATCTGGTCGACCGTGCTGGCCGAGTAGAGGTTGCGGCTGCCGAGCGCCTTGACGATCGTGCGGTTGTAGAGCACGCCGGCCAGGGTGTGGGCCGAGGGGTTGCCGAAGTAGAGGGCGACGGCGTCGCGACCGTGGGCGTCGAGCACCCCGGTGAGGCCCCGCTCGACCTCGGCGAACGCTTCGGGCCAGGAGACCTCGTCCCAGGTGGCCGTGGCTGGGTCATCGCCCCGGCGGATCAGCGGGGCGCGCAGGCGGTCCGGATCCTCGTGCAGTTGCTTGAGGCTCGAGCCCTTCGGGCAGATGAAGCCCTGGGAGAACGGGTTGTCCCGGTCACCGCGGATACGCACGACCTGGTCGCCCCGCGTGGTGATCTCCAGTCCACACGTCGCCTCACACAGCGGGCACGTGCGGTGGTGGACTTCGAGGTCGGTCTCGGTGTCCGTGTGTTCGGTGATGGTCACGATCGTCGTCCCCCCGGTCGTTGGTCACGGGTGCCACGTGACCGCGTCGTACAAGACCCGAGCCTAGGACCGACGCCATAGAGTCGCGCCATGCCGGATACCCCGCCCGAGCCGCCGGCCTACCCCGACCGGTGGGTCGCCGACGTGGCCCTGGCCGACGGCGGCACGGTTCAGGTCCGGCCGGTGCGTACCGAGGACGGTCCGCTGCTCGAAGCGTTCCACGCCCGCCAGTCCCGGGAGAGCATCTACTTCCGCTACTTCAGTCCGATGCCGCGATTGAGCGCCCGCGAGCTGGACCGACTGACCCAGGTCGATTACTTCGACCACCTCACCTTCGCCGCCCTCCTCGGTGGTGAGGTGATCGGCTTGGCCGGCTACGACCGGTGGGGGACGCGCGACGAGGCCGAGGTGGCCTTCATCACCGATGACCAACATCACGGTCGGGGGCTGGCCACGGTGCTGCTGGAATGGCTCGTGGTGGCGGCCCGCGAGGTGGGATTCCGGGCCCTGGTGGCCCAGGTGCTGCCGACCAACCGAGGCATGCTGGCGGTGTTCCACCAAGCGGGATTCGAGGCGACCAGCACGTTTACCGACGGTGTGGTCGAAGTGCGCATGAGTCTCGAACCGACGCCCTCGGCGCTCGAAGCGGTCGAGGGGCGGGCCCGCCGGGCCGAGGCCCGGTCGGTGGAGCGCCTTATCAACCCGACGTCGGTAGCCGTCATTGGCGCCGGTCGGGAGCGGGGTGGCCTCGGGCACGAGGTGTTCCGCAACCTGTTGTCCCACGATTTCATGGGGCCCGTGTACGCGGTCAACCCCCTCGGCGGGCACGTGGCCAGCGTGCCCAGCTATGCCACGGTGCTCGACATCCCCGACGACGTCGACGTCGCCGTCATCGCCGTGCCGGCCAACGAGGTGATGGCTGTCGTCGACCAGTGCGCCCGCAAGCGGGTGCAGGGCCTGGTGGTCATGAGCGCCGGGTTCCACGGGGCGGCAGGCCCGCCGGGTGAGACGGCCGAACGGGCCCTGGTGGAGCGGGCCCGCAGTCAGGGCATGCGGGTCATTGGACCCGAGTCGTTGGGGGTGATCAACACCGACCCCGACGTCGCCCTGCACGCCACCATCTCGACCGTCGACGTGCTCCGGGGTCGGGTCGGGTTCCTGACCCAGTCCGGCACCCTGGGCATTGCCGCCCTCCAGCATGCACGGCGGGTGGGCCTCGGGATCTCGACGTTCATCGACGTGGGGGCCAAGGCCGACGTGAGCGGCAACGACGTGCTCCAGTACTGGGAGGAGGACGAGCGGACCGACGTCGTGTTGCTCTACCTCGAATCGTTCGGCAACCCCCGCAAGTTCACTCGCATCGTGCGCCGGCTCTCGCGCCACAAGCCGGTGGTGGCGGTGAAGGCGGCCGAGTCGGTCCCCGGGCGCGGGCGGCTGAGTGGTCCCCGTTCCGGCGGCACCGATGCCTGGCCCCGCGACCCCGACTGGCCGGCCGACGCCACCATCGGAGCCATGCTGGCCGAGTCGGGGGTGATCCGGGTCGACACCCCCACGGAGCTGTTCGATGTGGCCCGGGTGCTCGTCCACCAACCCACACCCACCGGCCGCCGGGTGGCGCTGGTGAGTAACTCGCATGGATCGAGCAACCTGGCTCTCGACGCCTGCTGGGGGGCCGGCTTGGTGCCCGCCGAGCTCGGAGCGGGAACGCGAGGCCGCCTGACATCGCAGCTCCCCAGCGGCGCGGAGGTGACCAACCCGGTGGATCTGACGTTCGCCGCCGACGCCGGGGCCTACGAGATGGCGGTGGGCGAGGTGCTCGCCGACCCCGGCGTGGACGCCGTCATTGTCGTCTATGCGCCCCCGGCCCGCGAAGAGCGCCGAGCGGTGGGCGACGCCATCGTCCGGGCCGTGGAAGAGGATGCCCGCCGGGCCGGGCAACGGGGTGAGACTCGCCGCGTCCCTGTTGTGGCGACGTTTCTGGGGGCGGACATCGACGCCCCGTTGGGCCACGACCAGGTGTTCATCCCGTTGTTCGAATTCCCCAACGGGGCGGCTCGGGTGCTGGGACGGATGGCCGATCACGGCGCCTGGCTGGCCCAACCCGAGGGGGTGTACCCCGATGCCGACCCGGCCGAGCTCGATCCGGCCCGGGTCCTGGTGGCCGAACTGCTGGAACGCCATCCGGAGGGCGCCTGGCTCGACGTCGAGGAGACGTTCGAACTCCTCGGGTTGATCGGACTGCCCATGACCGCCTTCCGTCTGGTGTACTCGGCCGACGAGGCGGTGGCGGCCGCTGAGGAGCTCGGCCACCCCGTAGTGGTGAAGGCCACCGGTCTCGAGCGCCTGTCCAAGAGCGAGGCCGGCGGGGTGGCCCTCGACGTGCACGGAGCCGATGAGGTGCGGGCCGCCCACGAGCGCATGTCGGCGGCGCTCGGCGACGCCATGGTCCCGGCCATCGTGCAGTGCATGGCACCGGCCGGCGTCGACGTGCGGGTGGCCACTCACCAACAGCCGCTCTACGGCGCGGTGATCAGCCTCGGCCTCGGGGGGTCCGCGGCCCAGGCCAACCTGGAACGGGCCGTGCGGGTCCTCCCGTTGACCGACGCCGACGCCCTGCGCCTGATCGAGACGTCTCCCCTCATCCCGCTCTTCAACGAGCAGGGACCGCGAGGGGTGATCGATCTGCAGGAGGTGCTGGTGCGGGCGGCGTGGGTGGTCGAGCACCTCCCCGAGGTGGCCGACTTGGAGTTGAACCCCGTCCTGGCGGCCGACGACGCCGTGTCCATCACCGCGGCTCGGGTGCGGGTGGCGCCGGCTACGTGGACCCCGGAGCCCGACGTCCGCCGCCTGCACTGACGCGGTCTGGGCCCGAGCGTCAGTTGACGGGGGCGGGGTCGCGCAGTGCCTGATAGGAGGCGTTGATCCGCAACATGGCCTCGGCGTGGTCCCGCTGCACCGCCTCGTCGGCTTCGGCCCATCGATCGGGATGATGAACCTTGGCCAGGGTACGGAAGGCGGTGACCACGTCGTCGACCCCGGCGCGGGCGTCGAGCCCGAGCACTTCCAGGGCACGAGCCGTCTCCCACGAATCGAGGCCGGCGCGATCATCGAGGGGGCCGTCCTCACCACCCGTGCCCAGCACTGACGCGGAAGACCAATTGTCGGTCAGCGGCTCGCCACGGTCGCCGAGGATGGCGGCCTGGTCGCTGCCGCGCTTGTCCCGCATACGTCCGGCCCACGCGGAATAGCGCTCGGCCTCGCCGGCGTTGGTGGGGTCCAGCACGTCGGCTCCGAGGCGATCAGCGGCCTGGACCTGGTCGGCAGCGAGAGCGTCGGGGAACGGCGTGCGGCCGGGATCCTGCCGCTTCCGCTTTGATCCCAGCATGCGTATATCACCCTCTGTGGTCGCCTCGCCGCGCGGTGTGCGCAGAATCTCCCGCTCAATATAGCTCACAGCGGGGTTCGCGGGGCAGTCCCAGCATCCTCTCACCCACGATGTTGCGCAGAATCAGGGTGGTGCCACCCATGATCGTGTACGCGGGGGCGTAGCAAGCCCCGCGGGCCACCCGGCCGGCCAGCAGTGCGTCGGCGCCCGCCACCCGCACGCAAAAGTCGGCCACTCGCTGTTCGAACTCGGTGCAGAACGTCTTGGTGGCCGCCGAGAAGCCGGCCGGGGCCTGACCGAGGACCTCTCGTAGGACAAGGAGCCGCCCGATGCGATAGCCCGTCTCCAGCGCGGCGATCTCCTGGCGGACGAGGGGGTCGTCCCCGTCGGCCAGGGGTCGGGCCTGGTCGAAGAGCGCCCGGTTGCTGACGAGGCGATCGATGCCGCCCCGCTCGTGTTCCATCTGGCGCATGACCTGGCGGAAGCTGCCGTTCTCCTCTCCGACGAGGTTGGCGGCCGGTACCCGCACGTCGGTGTAGACGACCTCGCAGAAATGCCGGTTGCCGGTCATGTCGGTGATGGGGATGATCTCCACCCCGGGGCTGTGCAGGTCGACGATGAGCTCGGACAACCCGGCATGGGGCGGGGCGTCGGGATCGGTGCGGGCGACGACGTAACACCAGTCGGCGTCAGCCGCACCACTGGTCCACACCTTGGTTCCGTTGACCACCCAGTGGTCGCCGTCGCGCTCGGCCCGGGTGCGGATGGAAGCTACGTCGCTGCCGGCGTCGGGTTCGCTCATGCCGATGGACCACGCGCTGGTGCCGGCCACGATGTTGGGGAGGAAGCGGCGGCGTTGCTCGGCGGTGCCGAACTGCAGCAAGGTCGGCCCGATCTGGCGGTCGGCGAACCACGAGGTGGCCACCGGTGCGCCGGCCCCGATGAGCGCCTCGAAGACCACGAACCGCTCGAGGGCGCTGCGCCCGTGGCCACCCTCCTCGATGGGCCAGGTCATGCCCAGCCACCCCCGCTCAGCCAACTCGAGCGAGAACGCGCGGGAGGTGCCGATGAGCCAGGAATCCTCCTGGACGGGCAAGTCGGCGGCGGCCCGGCGTCCGACCTCGCCGGCTTCGGTCTGCAACGCCAGCAGTTCGGGGTTGAGGACGAACTCCAACGCTCAGACCCCCCGGCCGGAGTCGGGGCTGAAGCTGGGTTTGCCCCCGTCGGCCCAGGTTCGCAGCGACTCCCAGGGATAGATGCCGGTGGCGTGGCCGTCGTTCCATTCGATCCCCAGGCCCCACGCACCGTGGAGTGAGGCGTCGGTGATGGCCAGGGGCAGGGGACTGGCCGGCTTGGGCCACGGCGCTTCGTCGCGGTCACGCAGGCCTCGACATTCAGCGCACGGGCAGTTCAGGCGGAGCTCGAGCAGGTCGTAGGTGGCGGTCATGTCGTCGCCGAAGACGACCGTCACGCCGGTGGCTCGGTCGACGGTGATGTCGCGCACCTCGTAGCGATCCTCCACCGCCGCATCGTGACACGTCCGCGGGCAGGGGAGGAGGGGGGACGTGGTAGGAGTCCCCGACAAGCATTTTGGCGAGCAGGTGGTGGCCGTCGTGGCCTTGCGTCCCGGGTGGAACAACACCAGTGACGACGAGCTGGCCACCCACGCCCGGCAGCACCTGGCCGGGTACAAAGTGCCCGGCGCTGGGTACGGGTGACCGGTTGCGAGCGTTTCCCCACGGGCAAGCCCGACTACCGCTGGGCCCGTTGAGTGGACTCACCGATAGGTGACCGTCACGTTGGCCACGATGTGGGTGTCGGTCGAGGTGCCGGTGGCCGCGCTGAACCCGATCACCACCGACGGGGGGAGCTGCATGAGGCCGGTGGTGATCACATTGACCCCATCGACGGTCACGCTGCGGATGATGGAGAAGCCGTTGAGGATCGACGTCTTGACCACCACATGACGCTTGGTCAGCGTCGTGCCCCGCAGCGGGGAGGCCACGGTAGCGGTGTTGGTGCACTTCAGACCGGGGACCGGACCGATGGTGCTGGTGGTGGTGCAGAGCCCGACGAAGTTGGCCGACGGGTCGCCGCTGTTCTTGAACGTGTCGAGCGTGACCACGTTGGCGGGGATGCCCCCGATGCCGAGGAGGCCCCCGGTGCCGCCCAGCGACGTCGCCGTCGCGCCGGCGGTCGGATCGGCGAAGACCAGGCCGATGCCATCGGCACCGGTGCCTTCGCCCATCCACGTGTCGAAGGCGATGCTGGCGATCTTCGACGAGGGCTGGGCCCCCGGCCAGAAGGCGGTGCCGGCGACCCTGGTGGTGGCCGGGGTGAGCAGGATCTGGCAGGACGGGAGCGCCGTGGCGGTGCCGTTGAACTGCCAGCCCGCCCCGCAGCTCCCCGGCGCTGCCGGCATGGTGACGGTGATGGTCACCGTCGCCGTTGAGGAGCGGCCGAAGCCGTCGGTGGCGGTGTAGGTGAAGCTGCTGTTGCCCACGAAGCCGACGGCCGGGGTGTAGATGTAGGAGCCGTCCGTGCCCATGGTGACCGAACCCGAGGCGGGGTTGGTGGCCACCGCGGTGGTGAGGCCTGTGCCGCTGTCGTTGCCGAGCACGCCCGGGGCGGTCACCACGAGGGCGGTGCCGTAGGGCGTGGAGCCGGTGTCGTTGGTGGCGATCGGAGCCGCCGGGCGCACGGTCACGGTGACGGTGGCGTTGGAGGTCAG
>DHIQ01000150.1:20193-32742 GCA_002403895.1 Candidatus Neomicrothrix sp. UBA4742 | reverse complement strand
CCGGTGGCTACCTCGACGACATCCCCGTCAGCGATGCCAAGCGGTTCGAGGCGGACCTGCTCGACTACCTGCGGGGTCGCCACAGCGACCTGCTCGACAGCATCCGCACCACCGGCAAGATGCCCGACGGGGGCGCCCTCGAGGTGGCCATCGCCGCCTTCAAGGACGAGTTCGCCTCCTCTGACGGCGCCGTCAGCGGTGTCCCAGTCGAGGACGTCGAGATCGGCGACGCGGTGGTCACCCGGGCCGGCGGTCCGGCCGAAGCCACCCTGCCCGAGGACGAGATCGCCCGCACCGAGGCTGAAGAGGCATAAATGGCTGGTGGTCAAGAGCGGATCCTCCGCCGACGGATCAAGAGCGTCGAGTCGACGAAGAAGATCACGCGCGCCATGGAGCTCATCTCGGCGACGCGGGTGGTCAAGGCGCAGGATCGCGCCGCCGCGGCTCGGCCCTACAGCGAGGAGATCACCTCGGTGATCCTCGATTTGGTGAATGCCGGCGCAGCCAAGGATCACCCCTTGCTGCGTGACAACCCTGACGCCAATACCGCCGCCTTCATCGTCGTCACCTCCGACCGGGGGCTGTGCGGCGGCTACAACTCGACCGTCATCCGCATGGCCGAGCGGGAGCTCAAGGCCCGCCAGGAGGAGGGCCGCGACTACTCCCTCATCGTGGTCGGCACCAAGGGTGAGCAGTACTTCCGCTTCCGGAACTACCGCATCGATGCCAGCTTCGCCGGCGTCGCCGACCAGCCCACCTACGAAGACGCGCGACGGGTGGCTGCCGCCGTGCGCGAGCGCTTCGAGTCGGGCACCTTGGCCTCCGTCGACCTCGCCTTCACCCGCTACCTCAACTCGGCGACCCAGGAAGCGGTCGTCCGTCGGTTCCTGCCGCTCAAGGTCGAAGACGACGGGTCGGCCGGCACCGGCGCCAACCCGGTGGGCGACCTCGAATACGAGCCGTCCCCCGACGGCATCCTCGACGAGATCCTGCCTCGCTACGTCGAGTCCCGCATCTTCTCGGCGCTCCTGGACGCATCGGCGTCCGAGCACGCCGCCCGTCAGCGGGCCATGAAGGCCGCCACCGACAACGCCGAAGAGCTGAAGACCAAGCTCACCCGCATCATGAACCGCGCCCGCCAGGACTCGATCACCACCGAGATCATGGAGATCGTCGGCGGCGCCGAGGCCCTGAAGAACGACAAGGGGGGGCCTGAAGACCTGCTGCTCGAGCACCTCACCCCCGAGCACCTCTTCGCCCAGCACCTCGACTATCTCGTTCACCAGCCCTCGGCTCACTGATCGCCGATCTCACCACCTCGCACGCCGATACCCCCGCCCAGCACCAGGAGAACCCCGCATGACCGTCACCGACACTCCCACGAGCGCCCCTCAGGACACGCCCGCTCTGAAGGACGGCCGCGTCGTGGCCATCGCCGGCCCTGTGGTCGACGTCGAGTTCCCCCGTGGTTCCCTGCCCGAGATCAACTACGCGGTGCAGTGGACGATCAACCTCGACGGGAACGAGGTCCTGGTGACCGGTGAGGTCGCCCAGCAGATCGGCGATAGCCGGGTGCGCGTCGTGGCTCTCAAGCCCACCGATGGCCTCACCCGAGGCACGCCGGTGCGCAACACGGGCCGCGGCATCAGTGTGCCGGTGGGCGACGTCACCCTGGGCAAGGTGTGGAACGTCATTGGTGAACCGCTGAACGCTCCGGCTTCGGTGCTCGACGAGGTGACCGAGCGTTGGGACATCCACCGCGAGGCTCCGGCGTTCGACAGCCTCGAGCCCAAGGCCCTGGTCTTCCCGACCGGCCTCAAGGTCATCGATCTGCTCACCCCCTACGTGCAGGGTGGCAAGATCGGCCTGTTCGGTGGGGCCGGCGTGGGCAAGACCGTGATCATCCAGGAGATGATCAACCGGGTCGCCACCCAGCATGGTGGGGTGTCGGTGTTCGCCGGTGTGGGCGAGCGCACCCGTGAAGGCACCGACCTGCTCCTCGAGATGGAAGAGACTGGCGTGCTCGAGAAGGCCGCCCTGGTCTTCGGCCAGATGGACGAGCCGCCGGGCGTGCGCCTTCGGGTCGCGCTCTCGGCGCTGACCATGGCCGAGTACTTCCGTGACGTGCAGGGACAGGACGTACTGCTGTTCGTCGACAACATCTTCCGCTTCGTGCAGGCCGGCTCTGAGGTGTCGACCTTGCTGGGGCGCATGCCGTCAGCCGTGGGCTACCAGCCCACCCTGGCCGACGAGATGGGCGAGTTGCAGGAGCGCATCACCTCGACCCGGGGGCGGTCCATCACGTCGCTGCAGGCCGTGTACGTGCCCGCCGACGACTACACCGACCCCGCCCCGTTCACCACCTTCACCCATCTCGACGCCACCACCGAGCTCTCCCGGGAGATCGCCTCGCTGGGCATCTACCCGGCCGTGGACCCGCTGGCCTCGACGTCCACGATCCTTGCCCCCGAGGTCGTGGGCCAGCGTCACTACGACGTCGCCCGCCGGGTGCAGGAGGTGCTCCAGCGCTACAAGGAGCTCCAAGACATCATCGCCATCCTCGGTCTCGACGAGCTCTCCGAGGAGGACCGCATCGTGGTGGACCGGGCCCGCAAGGTGCAGCGCTTCTTGTCCCAGCCGTTCAACGTGGCCAAGGTGTTCACCGGCCTCGACGGGGTGACGGTGTCGATCGAGGACACCGTCGAGTCGTTCGAGCAGCTGGTCAATGGCGACCTCGACGACTTGCCCGAGCAGGCCTTTCTCAACGTCGGCGATGCCGACTCGGTGCGGGCCAAGGCTCGTGAGCTGGAGAAGAACGTCTGATGCCCATGCAGGTCGAACTCGTCTCGCCGGAGCGGATCCTGCTCTCGGTCGAAGCCATCATGGTGCGGGCCCGCACCCTCAGCGGCGGCGACATCGCATTCCTGACCGGTCACGCCGCCTTCATTGGGGCCCTGGCCACGTGGCGGGTGGACATCACCCCCGTCGACGGCGCTCCGCTGCTGGCGGCGGTCCACGGCGGGTTCATCTCCATCAACCACGACCACGTGAAGATCCTGTCGGACCTCGCCGAGCTGGCCGACCAGGTCGACGTGGCCCGCGCCCAGGCGGCTGCCGATCGGGCCGAGGCCGAGTTGGGAGCCGACGCTGAGGATGTTGCAGCCGGGGCCGCACTGGCCCGAGCCCACGCCCGCCTCCGCACCGCCGGCGTCCTCGTCTAGCAAGTCCTCCCCAACCGGCCGCCCGCAGCCGTGGGCCGATCAGTCGTCGATGGTGATCTTGTCGAGCCCTTCGACGGGCTCGGGGTAGCTCAGGTCCAGACCCTCCAGCGTCTCGACCAGGATCTTCGAGATCAGCAGGTTGCGGTACCACTTGTGATCTGACGGGATCACGTACCAGGGGGCGGCCTCGGTGGAGGTCTTTGTCAGCGCGTCGCCGTAGGCCTCAGTGTAGGCATCCCAATACTTGCGCTCCTCGAGATCGCCGTGCTCGAACTTCCAGTGCTTGGTCGGGTTGTCAAGCCGTTCCTGGAGCCGTTCCCGCTGGGTGTCCTTGGAGATGTGGAGGAAGAACTTACGGATCACCGTGCCCTCGTCGGCCAGCATCTGCTCGAAGTGGCGGATGTGGGCGTAGCGCTTCTTCCACACCTTCCTGGACACCAGGTCATGGACCCGGACGATCAACACATCTTCGTAGTGGCTGCGATTGAAGATGGTGAGGTCGCCGTTGCCAGGGGTGTTGTGGTGGACGCGCCACAGGTAGTCATGGTCCGACTCAACATCATTGGGTCGCTTGAAGTTGACCACCTTCACCCCCAGCGGATTGACCATCTTGAAGACGTGCTTGATGGTGCCGTCCTTGCCCGAGGTGTCCATCCCCTGCAACACCACCAAGATCTTGCGCGAGTTGTCGGCGAAAAGGATCTGCTGGAGGTCGAACAACCTCTCCGAGAGCTCCGTGGTGCGTTCGATGGCGTCGGCCTTCTTGCCGTCGAAACCGTCGGTTTCACCAGAGGGAATGTCCGGCAGGACGACGTTGGTGCCGGGCTTGACCCGGTAGGCGTCGGTGTTCATCGGTCCATGGTGGCCCATCCCGAGCGGGGGTGCCCGGCTCGCTAGCCTCAACCGGTGCCTCGTGTGCGCTTCGGCGTGGTCCTCCTGCTCCCTCATCCCGTGGCCGACGAGGTCGATGGCCTCCGTCGCGCCTGCGGCGATCCGGCGCTCGACCAGATTGCGCCACACATCACCCTCGCGCCGCCGGTCAACGTGGGGGATTCGGACATCCCGCAAGGATTGGCCGTGCTGCGCCGCGCCGCGGCGTGGGGCGGGCCGCTGGACCTTCGCCTCGGCCCGGTCACCACGTTTCCCACCGAGGAGCACGTCGCCTATCTGGCGGTCGACGGCGGGGGAGATGACCCCGAGGGACAGTGTCAAACCCTGGAGGAGCTGCGCGCCGCGGTGTTCGTCCCCCCGTTCGAGCGGGACCTCGACCACGACTTCGTCCCCCACGTGACGGTGAGCCAGGGCCTGGACACCGAGCGGCTGGTCAACGTGCTGGCGGCCACCGCCGGCTACCGGGATCGCCCTGTCCGGTTCGACGCGCTCTACCTGCTCGAACAGCGTCACGGACCAGCCGGCCGCCGATGGGTCGCCGTGGCCGACGTCGCCCTCGGGGCTCCCGTGATCGTCGGGCGCGGGGGGTTGCCGACCGAGCTGACGTCGGGCGAGCTGGTCGACCCCGAGGCGGCCGCGTGGCTGGCCGACCAGCGTGCCTCCGGCGCCGCCGACAAGAGCGACTCCGGATCCGAAGCGGAGCCCGACCTCGATCCGGTCGGATCCCGCCCCCTCGTCACCGTGGCTCGGCGAGAGGGCGCGGTCGTCGGTGTGGGCCAGGGCTGGACGGCCGGGCCCGCCGCCGATCTGGTCGAGCTCACGGTTGGCGATCCCAACGACGGGACGAACGATCACCTCGCTGCCGCCTGGTGGTCCGCCGCCGCGTCCCGCCGAGCCGGCTGATCCCGCGTGGCCGCCGGCGCGTTCAGAACGTGTATTGGACGGCTGCCCGCTCGGCGATGATGGGGCGGATGCGCTCGGTGATCACCTGCTGGTGGGTGGCATCGGCGGTATAGATCCGCCAGTCCTCGACGGTGTCGAAGTCGGCCACGATCACGAAGTCCCAGTTGCCTTCCAACTCCCTCGCATCGGGTCCGATCACATACCGGCGGATCTGAGGGACGGCGGCGGGCAGCCCGGACAGGCTCTCGGCCATGGCCTGGCGCTGCTCTGCGCTGGCTTCCGGCCTGAAGCGGAACATGACCACATGACGGAACATCGGGGATCTCCTGAGACGGGTGTGGATCGAGGACGGCGGCTCGGGCGTCAGAGCAGGGCGCGGTAGGCGCCGCCCTCGACGGGGATGGCAGCACCAGTGATGAAGCGGGCCTGGTCGCTGCACAAGAAGGCGGCCACTGCCCCGAAATCGGCGGGCCGCCCGAGATGGCCGACGGGGATGTCGGCGGCGGCGGCCGAGGCGGCACCGCCGTAGAGGCTGCGCAAGCGGTCGGTGTCGTGGGATCCAGGGAGCACCGAGTTCACCGTGACGCCATCGCCGGCGACCTCGAGCGCCAGCGTCTTGAGAAAGCCGGTGACCCCGGCCCGGGCCGTGTTCGAAAGGATCAGGTGGGGAATGGGTTGGCGGACCGACACCGAGGTGATGGCTACCACTCGGCCCCAGCCCTGGGCCTGCATGGGCGGCACCGCCACCTGACACATGGCGACGACCGAAAGCAGGTTCAGTTCGAGCGCCGCGGGGTAGGCCTCGAGAGGAGTGGAGGCGAAGGTGCCGGGCGGCGGGCCCCCGGCGTTGGCCACGAGGATGTCGACCCCGCCCAGCTCACGGGTGGCCGCCTCGACGAACCCGGCCGCACCCTCGACCGTCGAGACGTCGGCCACCACCGGGTGCACCTCGCCGTCGATGGAGGCTGCCGCGGTGGCCAGTCGCCCGGCGTCTCGCCCGCAGATGGCGACCCGGACTCCTTCCCGGGCCAGAGCCTGCGCCGTGGCCAGGCCCAATCCGCTCGAGGCGCCGGCGATGGCCGCACGACGGCCACTGATTCCCAGGTCCATGAGCGCCCAAGATAATCGAGCGGTACGGTGACGCCTCCGGCCGCCCGAAGGCACCCCGGCCATGTGGCAGCCAGAGTGAGGGGAGCGAATATGGAACTGGCCCAGATCGGTGCCGACGTGTACGCCTGCCTGCAGCCCGACACCGGGCTGGGCGCGTCGAACTCCGGATTCGTCAACCGGGGCGGAGGCCTGGTCGTCGACACGATGTGGGACCTGCCCCGGACCCGCAACATGATCACCCTCTACTCCACCGTGGCCCGTGAGCCGTCGCGCCGGTTGGTCAACACCCATCACAACGGTGACCATTGCTGGGGCAACCAGTTGTTCGCCGAGACGGGGACCGAGATCATCGGCCATCGACTCTGCGCCGAATACTTCTTGCGCGAGTCGTCACCCGAGTTCTTCGTCGCCCTGTGCGAAGCCGAAGACGTCGGCGCGCCCTTCGACGGCTTCGCCCGCTCCCTGCGAGCCTTCGACTTCCACGACATCGTGCTGACCCCGCCGACCACCCTGATCGACACCGACACCGTGGTCGACCTCGACGGCCTCGAGGCGCACCTGCTCTACGTCGGCCCCGCCCACACGCCGGGCGACGTCGTCGTCCATCTGCCCACCGAGGGGATCGTCTTCACCGGCGACATCTTGTTCCACCACTGCACCCCCATCGGCTGGGAAGGCACCTTCGCCAACTGGATCGCCGCTCTCGAACGCATCGAGGCGCTGGAGCCGGCCGTTGTGGTGCCGGGGCACGGCCCGCTGGCCAACACCGAAGGGCTGCGGGCGCTGCGGGAGTACCTCCAGTACGTGTACGCCGATGCTCGGGACAGCTTCGAGACCGGCCGCTCGACCCTGGAAGCAGGCAAGCACGTCGAACTCGGCCCTTACGCCCAGTGGACCGAGCCGGAACGTCTCGCCTTCCAGATCGATCGGGCCTACCGGGAGTTCGAGGGTGTGGCCTGGGACACCAAGGTGGACACCGGTCGAGTGTTCGGCGAAGTGGCCGAACTGCGCGACTACTACGAGGCGCGGGCCTGATCCGCGGGGCAAATCGCGGCGAGGACCGTTCGGGCCAGTCGGCGCTTCTCACGGCCGCTCAGCATCGCGCTGGTTGGCCGCCTCGGCCTCCTCGGAGGCCAACGCGGCGCGGTCGATCTTCTGCATGGTCGTGAGCGGGAGCGCATCGACGATCCGGATGGCCTCGGGCAGCTTGTGAGCCGACAATCGCTCGGAACCGAAGCTCCGTAGCTCGTCGAGCCTCGGTGGCTCGTCACCGGCCCTCGGGACCACTATGGCCACGCCGATCTCACCCATGACCGGGTCCGGCCGGGGGGTGATCACGATCTCGGCCACGGCCGGATGCGAGGCGAGGACCGCCTCGACCTCCAAGGGGTAGACGTTGTAACCCCCCCGGATGAACATTTCCTTGGCCCGGCCTGCCAGTCGCAAGCAGCCGGCGTCGTCGAGAAAGGCCACGTCGCCGGTGTGCACCCACCCATCTCGCAGCGTCGCCGCGGTGGCGCCCGGATCGCGCCAGTACCCCCGGAACTGGGTGGGCGAGCGCAGGCACAGCTCGCCCACCTCGCCGGCCGGGAGCGCCACACCTTCGGCGCTGCGGACCTCCAACGCCACACCGGACCGAGGTCGACCGACCGTGAACAGGGCCTCCTCGTCGTCGGCGTCGAACGCGGTGGCCGTGCCCACCCCCCCCGATTCCGTGGACGAGTAGCGGATCGAATAGGCGGCCCTGATGCGCTCCCGGGCCTCGCGCACGAGCGCGGGCGGGGAGAGGGCGCCCCCCATCACGATCGTCATGACCGAGCTCAGGTCGTAGTCGTCGAAGTCGGGCTGTCTCAACAGCAACGCCAGCTGGGGAGCCACCCCGCCGATGCTGACCATGTGCTGGTCCGCGATAAGACGCAGCACGTCGGCGGCCCGCCAGCGGTCGAGGAGGTGCAGCGTCGAACCGACGCGCAGGTACCACGGCAGCTTGGTCATGAACCCCACGTGGGCGAACTGGGTGCCCGAGAGCATAGAACCGCCGCCGCCGGTGCGTTCGCCGACGTCCGCCGCGGCCACGGCCGCCAGTTCGCGTCCGCCGAACACGGCGCCGCGCGGGGTGCCCGTGGTGCCCGACGTGAACACGATGGCGATCAGTCGGTCGGGGTCGACCGGTAGCACGATTGGGGCCTGCTGGTCATGACCGCGGCGCAGCTCGGTCAAGGTCTGCTCGGGGGCCGCGGCCGGCTCGATCACCTCGATCCGCAGACCGGCCGGGAGCCCATCGGCCAGTTCGGGGGTGGCGATGACCAAGTCGGGCGCGGCCACCGCCAGGACGGCGGTGCGCTCGGCCGCGGTGGAACGCGGGTTCAGCCCGGCGGTCACGGCCCCCAGCTTGGCCAACGCCGCGTAGACGACGGCGTAGTCGGGAGTGGACGGAAGGGCCAGGGCCACGACATCCCGCTCGGTGATCCCCAGGGCTTGGAATCCGAGGGCGGCCTCGTTGCTCAGTCGATCGAGATCGCGGTAGCTGAGCACCCAACCGGCAGCGGCCACGAAGGCGGGCCGATCACCGAAGCGTCGGGCGGCGTCACGGATTGTCTCGGCGAGCACGGCGTCAGCGGCTGCGCCACTCGATGCGGCCCCCGCCGGCGAACGGCTGCTGCCCCTCGGTGTAGGCCAGGGTCTCGTACTCGGTCACGGAGGAATCCTTTCAGGCCAGCAGGGCGGCGACGCCCGCGGGTCGAGGTACTCGTGCATGCCGGTGATGGTCAATCTTGGTCCCGGCTGTCTACGTTGGTCCACACCACGATGTGGGGGTCGTAGCACTGGGCCACCGCGTCGAGGTCGCCGGCTTCGATGGCGGTGAACAGGTGGCCCCCCAAGTGCACGGTCTCTTCGTCGGTCATGGCATCATCCTGGCAGGTGACCTGATGCATCGTCAGAATTGAGAGAAGGGCAGACCGGACCATGGCGCAGACGGAGTTCGCGGGGCTCGACCAGGTGCGAGACGCGGTCGGCCATGATCTGGGCACCAGCAACTGGCTCGAGATCACACAGGAGCGGGTGAACCAGTTCGCCGACGCCACCGGCGACCACCAGTGGATCCACGTGGATCCCGAACGCGCCGCGGCCGGCCCCTTCGGCGCTCCCATCGCCCACGGGTATCTGACCCTCTCGCTGTCCAACGCCCTGCTTCCCGAGATCGTCGAGGTGCGGCACGTGTCGATGGGCGTCAACTACGGGGCCAACAAGGTGCGCTTTCCCGCCCCGGTGCCCGTGGGCTCGCGGATCCGGGCCCAGGTCACCCTGGCCTCGGTGGAGGACGTGCCCGGTGGTGTGCAGACCACGATGGTCATCACCATCGAGATCGACGGCGGGATCAAGCCGGCCTGCGTCATCGAGTCGATCAGCCGCTACCTCGCCTGACCATTCCGGGTTTTGGCGTCACTTCTGCTCGCGGTGCGGGGCGGATTCCAGTGGAAAAGCGTGAGCATTCCTGACGGGTCGTCAGGTGTACGCTCGGCGCCGCCATGGACCTGCGTTTCACGCCCGAAGAAGAGGCCTTTCGCAAGGAGATCCGGGCCTATCTCGACGGGCTCCTCCACACCGAGTTCGCCGCGATCCGGGGCCGGGGCGGTCCCGGTGACGAGCACGCGTTCTTCGACGAGCGGCTGGCTTGGGAGCGCCGCCTGGGGGCGGATGGCTGGACGTGCGTGGGCTGGCCCACCGAGTTCGGCGGCCGGGGACTGCCGCTGAACCAGCAGGTCATCTACTTCGAGGAGTACGCCCGGGCCCGGGGTCCAGGGCGCCTGGGTCACATCGGTGAGGGCCTGATCGGGCCCACGTTGATCCACTTCGGAAGCGCCGAGCAACGGTCCCGGTTCCTGCCGGCCATTCGCTCGGGCCAGGAGCTGTGGTGCCAGGGGTACTCGGAGCCGAACGCCGGATCCGACCTCGCCAACATCCAGACCCGGGCCGAGCTCGACGGGGACGAGTGGGTGCTCCATGGGCAGAAGGTGTGGACCTCGCTGGCTCACTGGAGCGACTGGTGTTTCGTCCTGGTCCGCACCAACCGCGACGCGCCCAAGCACCGGGGCATCTCGTTCCTGTTGATTCGCATGGACGCCCCGGGGGTCGAGATCCGCCCGATCGTGCAGCTCACCGGCACCTCGGAGTTCAACGAGGTCTTCTTCGACGGGGCCCGCACCCCCGCCGATCTCGTGGTTGGCGGCATCGACAACGGGTGGAAGGTGGCCATGGGCCTGCTCGCCTACGAGCGAGGGGCGTCGACCCTGGGCCAGCAGTTCGCCTTCGAGGGCGAGCTGCGGGAGATCACCGAGTTGGCGAAGGCCAACGGTCGGTCGGCCGATCACCGGTTTCGCCAGCGATTGGCCGATGCCTGGAGCCGACTCGAGATCATGCGATGGAACAGCCTGCGCATGCTCACTGAGGCCGACCGGCCCGAGCTCAGCGGTCCCGCCTACCTGTCCAAGCTCTACTGGGCGCGTCTGCACCGGGATCTGGGTGAATTGTTCGTCGACGTCCTCGGCCCCGAGGCGCTGATCAGCGACGGCTTCCCCTATGAGTTGAGCCCGGCTCAGCGTCTCTTCCTCTACACCCGGGCCGACACCATCTACGGCGGCTCGAACGAAATCCAGCGCAACATCATCGGGGAGCGAGGCCTGGGCCTTCCCCCCGAACCGCGCCCGTCGCCGTGACGGCACCCTCCGCCCGCCTACCGTTAGCCCTGAACCCCCGCCTCCGAGGAGTCGCCGTGCCTGCCCCTGTCCCTCCCTACGTCGATGGTCATCGCCTGCTCGAGGGTCGGGCCGTGGTCGTGACCGCGGCTGCGGGTACGGGGATCGGCTCAGCCGTCGCCCGGCGCTGTATCGAGGAGGGTGCCACCGTGCTGGTCAGCGACGCCCACGAGCGGCGCCTGGCCGAGACGGCGGCCGAGCTGGCGGAGCTGGCCGGGGTCCCGGTGGCGTCGTCAGTGTGCAACGTCACGGTGCAGGACGACATCGACCGGTTATTCGCCACCGCAGTTGATGAGCTTGGTCACATCGACGTGCTCATCAACAACGCCGGGCTCGGGGGCACCACGGAGCTGGTGGACATGACCGACGAGCAATGGAGCCTCGTGCTGGATGTGACCCTGACCGGCACGTTCCGGGCCACCCGTGCCGCGCTGCAGCACATGGTGCCGCGTGGCTCGGGCGTCATCGTGAACAACGCGTCGGTGCTCGGGTGGCGAGCCCAGGCCGGTCAGGCTCACTACGCCGCGGCGAAGGCCGGTGTCATGGCCCTCACCCGGTGCGCCGCCATCGAGGCAGCAGGCGCCAATGTGCGGGTCAACGCGGTGGCGCCCAGCCTGGCCATGCATCCGTTCCTGGCCAAGGTGACCTCTGACGAGCTCCTCGGGGAACTCACCGCGCGCGAGGCGTTCGGCCGGGGGGCCGAGCCGTGGGAGGTGGCCAACACCATGGTCTTCCTGGCCAGCGACTATGCCTCGTACCTGACCGGCGAAGTGATCTCGGTCAGCAGCCAACACCCCTGAACATCCTCGCCAGCAACCTATCCGCCGACCAGCGTCAGGACTTACGGGCCTTGCGCTGCGTGGCGCCGATGGCCCGACCGAGGGCCCGCGCCTTCTTCTCCAACTCGACCCCGATCACGGGCCGGTCAGCGTCGGGTGTCGGGTCGGCTTTGGGCCGGGCCGCGGCGGGCGCCGGTTTCTCGGCTGATGTCGTCGTGCTCGGGGCCGGGGCCGGGGCAGGCGGCTGGCGAGGCTGGCTCGTTGGCGACTCAGCGGCTCGCCAACCCTCGCCGAAGCCCCTCGCCGTGCCCGCCAGCACCCCGACCAGGGCGAACGTGATCATGGCGGTGACGAGCACGTCGGCCACGAGCAGGATCCAGGCCGGTGCGCTGCCCACCCCTGACCAGGCGTTCTGCGCCGCCAGCGCCACCAGGGTGATCACCGCGGACAGCCAGAATGCGCCGTCGCGCAGGATCGGGCGCCGATAGCCGTGCCACAGCTGGCCCTTCTCGGAGGATCGGGAGCGGACACCCATCGCCGCCACGCTACCGGTCCTGATGTCGGTCGCCTGGACGGTCAACCAGTTGGATCATTCGCGCACGTCGCGCCCTGTGGTGGGGCTGGTTGCAGGAACGATCGGTGTTTTCGGGGACGGTCCCAATCAGATCCGAATGACGCGCACCGACGGCAGGACCAGCGCGAGGCGGGCCACATCGGCGACCAGGAGGTAGCGCTGCATGGCCAGCCGGCGGAGACGCTCGCGCAGGGCGTCGGCCACGATCGACGACGTGCTGACGCCGTCATCTTCCGCTTGCCTCCGCCGGGCTGGCCGACTCCGACGAGTCAGATGAGTCAGATGACCCGGCGCCATTGCTGTTGTTGCTGCTG
>DHIQ01000150.1:14932-19963 GCA_002403895.1 Candidatus Neomicrothrix sp. UBA4742 | reverse complement strand
TGTTGCTGCTGCCGGCGGCCCCGCTCAGCAGGTTGCGGGCCATGGACAGGCCCGCCACACCCTGGCTGAGGGCTTGGGCCAGGGTGTCGCTGAGGCCCTGGGCACCGTTGAGCACGATCATCTGGTCGATGTCGCCGAAAGGCTTGGCTGCCGCTTCGACGATGGCCGGCCAGTTCTCGGCCAGCTGCTGACCGATGACCGCGTCCTGGTTCTCGGCCAGGGCGTCGGCCCGCGCCTTGATGGCTTCGGCCTCGGCCATGCCTTTGGCCCGCACCGCTTCACCTTCGGCGCGGCCCTTGGCCTCGGTGGCATGGGCCTCGGCCTCACCGATGTTCCGGGTGGCTTCGGCTCGGGCGCCGGCGTCGAGCTTGACGTGCTCGGCCTCGGCGTTGGCCGACAGCTTCACCCGCTCGGCCTCGGCTTGCGCCTCGACCTTCACCCGGGTGGCGTTGGCCTGAGCCTGCAGCTCGACCTCCTGCGCCTGGGCCTCGGCCTGGGCGATGCGGGCATCGCGCTCGGCCCGTGACAGCGTGACCTGCTCGTAGGCTTGGGCGTCGGCCGGCCTGCGCACGGTGGCCTGCAGGCGCTGCTCCTCGCGCTGGGCCTCGAGCTCGGCCACCTTGGTCTGCTCGACGACCACTTCCTGGGTGGCCTGCGCCTCGGTCCTGGGGCCGGCCTGACGGGCCAGCGCTGCGGCCTGGTCGATCTCGGCCGAGTAGCCGGCTTGCTTCACCTGGCTGGTGCGGCGGGCCTCGGCCTTGAGCGCCTCGGCCTCCTGCTCCTTTTCCGTGGCGAGGCGATCGGCCTCGGCCTGGGCGATGCGGGCCTGGCTCTCCACCGCGGCGGCGTGGGGGCGCCCGAGGTTGGCGATGTAGCCGGTCGGGTCCTCGATCTCCTGGATCTGGAGTGAATCGACGATCAGGCCGAGCTTCTCCATCTCGGTCCCGGAGGACTCACGGGTCAGCTGGGTGAGCTTCTCGCGGTCTCGGATCATCTCCTCTACCGTCATGTTTCCGACGATGGCCCGGAGGTGGCCGGTGAAGACGTTGTGGACCCGCTGGTCCATCTGCGGCTGCTGGTCGAGGAAGCGCCGGGCGGCGTTGGCGATGGAGGCGAAGTCGTCGCCCACCTTGTAGATGACGACACCGCGGATTCCGAGCGGAATGCCCTGGTGGGTGACGCACTCGATGGCCAGATCGGCCTCGCGTAGGTCGAGCGACAGCCGCCGCACGACCTGGATGCCGGGGGCCACCAGCACGCCCTTGCCGGTGACGATCTTGAAGCCAAGGCTCTCCTGGACGTCGTCCCCGGCGTTCTGGTGACGGAGGCCCGAGATGATGAGCGCCTCGTTCGGTTCGGCCACTCGCCACATCATCTTGAAGATGACGACGGCGAGGACGAGGCCCGCGACAACGAGCCCGAGAATGATGTACGTGAAGGTCATGGTGCTCTCCTGGAGCTACAAGGGGGTGACGACAACGGTGCGGGGAGGGTGGTAGTCGATGATCACGACCTCGGTGCCGATGGTGATCTCCTGGGCCCGGTCGACGGCATAGGCGTGGAACGCCTCGGTACCGCCCCGGATGGGGATCATCACTTCGCCGAGCCGATCGGGCCCGACACGGCCGGTGACCCGACCCATCTTGCCCACCACCCTCTGATCTGCCATTCCTGCTCCGTTGTCTGGTGCGTGCGCGTCGCCGCGGCATTGTGCCACGGGTTGGTGCGACGCTATTCTGGCGGAACTGCTGCGAGAAGCAACTAGAAATATCTAGAAGCTTCTAGACGTTGATGGAAGCGGGGTGGTGCTACGTTTCAGCGGCGGACGATCACCGATGACCCGTGGCCGAACAGGCCCTGATTCACGGTGAGGCCGACGCGGGCTCCTTCGACCTGGCGACCGGTGGCCTGGCCCCGGATCTGCCAGGTCAGCTCACACACCTGGGCGATGGCCTGGGCAGGGATCGCCTCGCCGAAACACGCCAAGCCGCCACTGGGATTCACGGGGATGCGGCCGCCGATCTCGGTGTCACCGTCACGCAGCAGGCGCTCGGCCTCGCCTTCGGGACACAGGCCGATGTTTTCGTACCAATCGAGCTCGAGGGCCGACGACAGGTCGTAGACCTCGGCCAGGTCGAGGTCCTCGGGGCCGAGGCCGGCCTCCTCGTAGGCGGCGAAGGCGATGGCGTCGCGGAACGGGCGCGCGGGGACGGGTAGCCCCACCGAGGCGTCGGTGGCGAAGCCCGGGAGCTCCAGCACCGTCTGAGGGTAGGTCGGCGTGACCGTCGAGACGGCGGCCACCCGGACCGGGTCGGTCGTACGGGCCCGGGCAAAGGCCATGCTGGTCAACACGATGGCCGCCGCGCCATCTGAGGTAGCGCAGATCTCGAGCAACGTAAGCGGATCGGCCACGATGGGTGACGCCAACACGTCGGCCTCACTGAACTCCTTCGGATAGCGGGCGTTGGGGTTGGTGGCCCCGTGGCGACTGTTCTTGGCCCGTACCCGGGCGAAGTCCTCGGCGGTGGCTCCGTAGGCCTCCATCCGACGGCGGGCGTAAAGGCCGAAATAGGTCGGGTTGGTGGCCCCCAGCAGGCGGAAGCGCAGCCAGTCGGGGTCGTCGGGTCGATCGCCCCCGACGGGCGCGAAGAAGCCCTTGGGGGTGGTGTCGGCGCCGATCACTAGAGCCACGTCACAGAACCCGGCCAGGATCTGGGCCCGGGCGATGTTGAGCGCCTGGGCTCCTGATGCGCAGGCGGCGTAGCAACTGGCCACCCGATTGCCCTTCCACCCCAGCGCCTGGCTGAAGGTGGCGCCGGCGATGTGACCGGGGTATCCGTTGCGGATGGTGTCGGCACCAGCCACGAACTCGATGTCGTCCCAGCTCAGGCCGGCGTCGCCGAGCGCCGATTGGGCGGCCACGATGCCGTACTCGACGAAGTTGCGGCCCCACTTGCCCCATGGGTGCATGCCCACGCCCAGGATGGCGACCTCGTGCTCGCCGGTCATTGGCTGACCTCGTCGGCATGAACGGCGGACGTACTGGCGTCGTCGCCGCCGCCAACGACGGGCCGCCAGCGCCAGACGAGGTACTCGTGCTCATCGTCTTCGAACAGGGTGCCGAGTATCAGCTCGACGGGCATCCCGGCGTGCAGGTCGGTGACGGCGACTCCCGGCTCGACCTGGCCCAGCACCACTATCTGCTCGGCGGCCAGTTCGACCGCGGCGATGGTGTAGGGCACGAACGGGTCGGGGGAGATGTAGGGCGCCGGGGGCTGGTAGCGGTTGTCAGTGAACGACCAGATGGTGCCGGTCCGACTCAACTCGATCTCGTCGAACTCACGGCTCTGACAGGCGGGGTTGCGGCAGAACATGGTCTCCCGAGGGAAGAAGATGGCCGCACATCCCGCGCACTGGCTGCCCAGCAGGGCGGGATGGTCGGGGTCCATGGTGAACCAGCCCTCGACGGCGGGTAGCTGGGTCTTGGCGGCCATGCGGGCCTCCTCGAGGGAGCGGCGGATTGGGCTTCGACAGCGTCACGACGGTTCGTCAGCGTCACGGTAGTCCACCCGTACCCAGGTATCTGACGGGTCGTCAGCTCGGATGGCTTGGCTGGCTGGGGGTGGGCAGCCCCAGGGCGGTGAACTCCTCCCGGGCCCGCTCGAACAGGGGCCGGGCCGACGAGTGCAGGCCTCGGGCCACGGCCAGATTGGCCTCCTCCCACTGGGCCTGGGCTGTGGCCGGGGCGCAACCCAGTGTCTGGAAGACGCGGCGGGCCTTACCCAGGGGTGCCTCGGCTCCCAGGAGGTCGCCGCTGCGCCAGGCCACGACCCCCTGCGCCAGGGCCAGCTGGCCCTGGTCGAGGGTGCGGCCCGTCCGCCCGGCGATCTCGCCGGCGCCGTACAGGAGGCGCTGGGCGGTCAGGAGATCGCCGGCCTCCACGGCGCTACGGGCCACCGCGGTGGCCACGGTGACGGCTTGGGCCGCGGCCCACGCGCCCAGTGGTCCCGGGCTGGGCCGGGCCAGGTCGGGAAGCACGGCATCGGCGAAACTGGTGGCCTCCAGGGTGCGGCCCTGGAGGGCCAACACGATGGCCCGGTCGCCGGCGACCATGACGGCCTGCTGCCGGCTGCGCAGCCGGTCGGCGAGGCCGACCGCGGTGTTGAGCAGCTGGTAGGCGGTCTCGAAGTCGCCGAAAGCTGCGTTCACGCTCACCTGGGCCCGGGTGGCACCCAGGCGGGTCTCCAGCCTGCGGTCGGGCTCGATCAAGCGTTGGATCAGGGGCCACGCCGGTCGGTAGCGACCGACCAGCAGGTCCAGCTGCAACAACAGCAGGGCGTACCAGTCGCCCTTCCCTACCTCCCGGGTGGCGAGGGAGCCGGGTAGCTGGGCAAGGCCTCGCTCGAGGTAGGCAATGGCGTCGGTCAGGCGCTCGGCCCGGGCGAGGTGGGCGCCGATCATGACCAGCACCGCCGGCGCCATGGTCTGGACGTCGCCATCCGCGGCGGCCAGGGCGTCGAGCACGTGCTGCCCGGTGCCCAGCACGGTGTCGGTGTCGCCCCGGCGGTACGCCTCGCGGAACTCGCGGTAGGCCGGTGGAGGGATCACCCGCCCGTTCTACCTCAGCCCCTCCCAAAACCTCCGAACCGGGGCCGTCCAATACGTTCGAACCGCGGCCGTCCAATACGCCGGTCCGGATGGGGGAGTGGTGGTGAGCGGAGCGGGTCAGGGTCCGTCGGCGGCACCGCGGAAGGCCGGGCGCTCGCCGCCGCCGTGGATCATCAGGTTGGCGCCGCTGATATAGCTGGCCATGGGGGAGGCCAGGAACAGGCAGGCGTCGGCGATGTCGCGGGGAGTGGCCAGGCGCCCAAGGGGCACGGTGGCTGCCACCCGGGCGATCCCTTCGTCGTCGCCGTAGAACAAGTGGGCCTGTTCGGTGCGGATCAGCCCGGCCGTGATGACGTTCAGGCGGACCTTCGGCGCCCACTCCACCGCCAGCGATTGGGTGAGGCTGGCCAGGCCCGCCTTGGC
>DHIQ01000150.1:5264-14683 GCA_002403895.1 Candidatus Neomicrothrix sp. UBA4742 | reverse complement strand
GGCCAGGCCCGCCTTGGCTGCGCCGTAGGCCGCCGAGCCGGGTGACGGCCGCACCCCGCTGACGCTGCCGATGTTGACGATCGACCCGCCGTCGGCCTGGACCTGCATGATGGCGTTGGCCGCCTGCGACACGTGGAGAGCGGCGAGCAGGTTGAGCTTGATGATCGACTCGGAGAACCGGGGCGACGCAGTGGCAGCATCCGCCGGCGGCGCCCCACCGGCGTTGTTGATGACGGTGTCGAGCCGGTCTCCGCCCGCGGCTGCAGCCGCGTTCACGGCGGCGGCGGCCTGGTCGGGGTCGCGCAGGTCGGCGGCCACGAAGGCCGCCGCCCGGTCACCGGCCTGCACCGGTTGGTCGGGCTCGGAGCGGGCGGTGACGACGACCGTGGCTCCCACCTGCAGGAAGCGGATGGCGATGCCCCGGCCGACGCCCTTGGTTCCGCCGGTGACCAACACCGTCCGCCCGCGGAAGTCGAGCGGGTCAGGGTGGTCGGTCAGGTCCGTCGATTCTGCCACCGGGCCACGCTACCTGACCCCCCATCAGGACTGGATCGAGGGCGGGACCCGTCGTTCAGCGAGAGATCAGCGAGCGAACGGCGGTCGAACAGTCGCGGAACGATCGGAAAAGTCGCCCCCGATCGCGAGCCTCGGCCGGTACGGTCACACCGTCGGCTTATCCGGAGTCGTCGTTCCCGCAGGAGACCGTCATGGCTTTTACCCTCGACCAGACCGACACCGATTTCGCGACGTGGCTCGCCTCGGTCCCCACCGAGGACGAACTGCGTGATGCCTACGTCCGGCTAGAGGCCAAGAGGGCCCAGCTCTGGACCGCGGGGCACCTCGACAGCTTCCGCCGCGATCGCTACGAGCTCGACACTCGCTACGTCCAACGGCTGGTGCGCATCAAGTGGGCCCTGGCCACCCGATGGGAAGCCAGCGGCCAGTTCGACGGGCTCAACCGGTTATCCACCTTCGCCTGACGCCGCCGGATCGGCGTCGATCGGTGTCACGATCGACGCCGCGCCGCGCCGCGCCGGATGATCGGGCATCACCAGCCGTGCACTAGGATCTGACGCCTCATCAGATCTCGGAACGGGGGAGTTGGATGCCGATCACGCACACCATCAGCGACGGGATCGCCGAGGTGGTGATGGACAACCCTCCTGTCAACGCGCTGACCGTGGCCGGTTGGTTCGAGCTGGCGGCGATCGTGCGCTCCCTAGGGGAGGACCCCAACGTTCGGGTGCTGGTCCTGCGGGCCGAGGGGCGGGGCTTCAACGCCGGCGTCGACATCAAGGAGATGCAGGCCACCGAGGGTTACACCGCCCTCATCGGCGCCAACCGCGGCTGCTACGCCGCCTTCGCTGCGGTGTACGAGTGCGCCGTGCCGGTGATCGCGGCGGTGAACGGGTTCTGCCTGGGCGGCGGGATCGGGCTGGTCGGAAACGCCGACATCATCGTGGCCGCCACCGACGCCACCTTCGGTCTGCCCGAGGTGGACCGCGGCGCCCTGGGCGCCGCCACCCACCTGGCTCGTCTCGTTCCCCAGCACAAGATGCGGGCCATGGTCTACACGTCGGCCACGGCCACGGCGGCCGAACTCCACCAGTTCGGCTCGGTGCTCGAGGTGGTCGAGCCGAATGGGTTGCGCGCCGCCGCCATGCGCCTCGCCGCTCAGATCGCGGAGAAGAGCCCGACCGTCATCCGGGCAGCCAAAGAATCGCTGAACGGCATCGACCCCGTCGATGTGAAGCGCAGTTACCGCTTCGAGCAGGGGTTCACCTTCGAGCTCAACCTGTCGGGCGTCAGCGACGAGGCCCGCGACGCTTTCGTCGACAAGCGCGACGTGGGGTTCGACCAGTGATCCCCGACAAGCGCCTGACCGAAGAGGAGGTCGTGGCCGAACTGCGTGACGGCATGACCATCGCCATCGGTGGTTGGGCCTCGCGGCGCAAGCCCATGTCGCTCGTCCGGGCGATCGTGCGGTCGTCGTTGAAGGACCTCACCATCGTGAGCTACGGCGGCCCCGACATCGGGCTGCTGTGCGCGGCCGGCAAGGTGCGAAAGGCGGTGTACGGCTTCGTCTCGCTCGACACCATCCCCCTCGAGCCCCATTTCCGTATCGCCCGCCAGTCGGGGACGGTTGAGGCCATGGAGCTCGACGAGGGCATGTTGCTCCTCGGCCTGCAGGCGGCCGCTTGGCGGGTGCCGTTCCTGCCGACCCGGGCCGGCCTGGGCTCGGACCTGTTGCGGATGATGCCCGAGATCCTGACCGTGCGCTCGCCCTATCCCGGTCCTGACGGCAGCGAGGGGGAGGAGCTGGTGGCCATGCCCGCCATCGAGCTCGACGCTGCCCTCATCCACATGAACCGGGCCGACCAGGGGGGCAACGCCCAGTTTCTCGGGCCCGACCTGTACATGGACGACCTCATGGCCATGGCGGCCGGCAAGACGTTCATGTCCACCGAGCGGATCGTGCCCACCGAGGAGCTGGCGGCCACCGGGTCGTTCCACACCCAGCGCATCAGCCGGCTCATGGTGACCGGCGTGGTGGAGGCCCCCCATGGAGCGCATTTCACCGAGTGCCCACCGGACTACGGCCGCGACGAGGCCTTCCAGAAGGAGTACGCGGCGACGGTCTCGTCGGCCGAGCTGTGGGACGCGTTTCGGGCCAAGTACCTCGACGGCACCGAAGCCGATTACCAACGAGCCGTGGGGGTCTCCTCATGAGCGAGATTTCCCGCTCGGAAGTGTGTGTCGTTGCCGTGGCCGAGTGCTTCCGGGGTGACGGCGAACGGCTGTGCAACCCCATCGGCACCGTCCCCATGATCGGCGGGCGCCTCGCCCGTGAGAGCTTCGAGCCCTACCTGGTCATGACCGACGGGTACGCCATGTTCGCGGCCAACGCCATGCCGGTCGGCGTGGCCGATGCCGAGGTTGTGGTCGAGGCGTGGAACCCCTACGCGCAGATGTTCAGCGTGCTGTGGAACGGCAACCGCCACGTCATGATGGGCGCTAGCCAGATGGACCGATTCGGCAACCAGAACTTCGCCTGCATCGGGGACTGGCACAAGCCCAAGGCGCAGCTCCTCGGCTTCCGCGGTGCACCGGGCAACACTATGAACCACACCACGTCGTACTTCATCCCCAACCACTCGCCCAAGGTCTTCGTGGACCAGGTCGACGTGGTGTGCGGGGTGGGCTACGACCGGGCCGCCGAGCTGGGTTTGGTGGCGTCACGGTTCCACGAGATCCGCCGAGTGGTCACCAACCTGGCCACCATGGATTTCGACACGCCGGACCACCGGATGCGCCTGCGTTCGATCCACCCTGGCGTGACCGTTGACGACGTGGTCGAGGCCACCGGCTTCGAGCTCGTCGTCGATGACCGGCTGGAGGAGTCGCGCCTGCCCACCGCCGAGGAGTTGCGGCTCATCCGCGAGGTGCTCGACCCCAACAACATCCGCTCGGCCGAGGTGCGCGGGTGAGCGGGACCAGTCGTTCCTGCATATCGCGCCCGGTGGTGGGGCTGGTTGCAGGAACGATCGTGTCCGCGGCCGAAGTGCGGCGGCGGGCGTGAGCCATCCCGCGCTCAACACGCGCATCTGCGAGCTGTTCGGTGTCGAGTACCCCATCGTGCAGACGGGCATGGGGTGGGTGGCCGGGGCGCGCCTGACGTCGGCCACCAGCGCGGCCGGGGGCTTGGGGATCCTGGCGTCGGCCACCATGACCTATGACGAGTTGCGCAAGGCCATCGGCGAGGTGAAAGACCGGACCGACAAGCCCTTCGGCGTGAACCTGGTCACCGGTCAGCCCGATATTGATCGACGGCTCGACCTGCTCATCGGTGAGGGGGTGAAGGTCGCCTCGTTCGCCCAGGCACCCAGCCGGGAGGTGATCGCCAAGCTGCGAGACGCCGGGGTGGTGACCGTGCCCACCATCGGAGCCAAGCGCCACGCCGAGAAGATGGCCGAGTGGGGCGTTGATGCGGTCATTGCCCAGGGAGCCGAGGGAGGAGGCCATACCGGGGTGGTGCCCACCTCGCTCCTGTTGCCCCAGGTAGTCGACGCCATTGACATCCCGGTGCTCGGCGCCGGGGGTTTTACCGACGGTCGGGGGCTGGTGGCGGCGCTGGCGTGGGGGGCGGATGGCATCGCCATGGGCACCCGGTTCCTGCTGACCAAGGAATCGACGGTTCCCGACGGGGTGAAGCAGATCTACCTCGAGACCCCCGTCACGGGAACGGTGGTGACGACGGCCATCGACGGCTACCCCCAGCGGGTGATCCGCACCGAGATGGTGGAGGGGATCGAGGCGTCGTCGGTCGTCACCCGATTCCCCAAGGCACTGCGCCACGCCTTGGCCTTCCGCAAGGTGACGAAGACGTCCTACCGAGACCTCCTCGCCCAGGGCCTGGCCATGAAGAAGAGCGAAGACCTGACCTGGAGTCAGCTGGCTATGGCCGCCAACGCCCCCATGCTCATCAAGGCGAGCATGGTCGACGGTCGGCCCGAGGTGGGGATCCTGCCCACCGGTCAGGGCATCGGCGTCATCGACGAGTTACCGACCGTGGCCGAACTGCTGGAGCGGATCATGGCGGAGGCCGACACGACCCTCCGGCGACTCAACAGCTGAGGCTCACCCGCGCCTCGGCTCACGACGACGGATCGATGGTGCGGCGGGGCGGCCGCGGCACCAGGCTGCTGGTGCGGCGGCAGTACTCCGCGTAGCCCGCCCGGCGCTTGCGCAGCGAGTACTCGAGCAGGGGTACTCCCGACACCTTCACCAGGAGCACCGTCATCAAGACGGGGCTGAGGATCGTGATTGCCCCGACGCCGGTGGCGGCGGTGATGAGGAACAGTCCCCACCACACGCACACGTCGCCGAAGTAGTTGGGATGGCGGGTGTAGCGCCACAGGCCCGAGTCCAGGACGGTGCCAGCCGTGCCGGGGTCGGCGCGGAAGCGGGTCAGTTGCCAGTCGCCCACGGCCTCGAAGAACAGCCCCACGGCCCACACGGCGGTGCCGATGACGCCGAGCACCCCGAGCCCGCTCGGGTGGTCAGGCACCTGACCGACCTGTACCGGCAGGGACACGGTGAACATCATTACGGCTTGCAAGCCGAACACGGTGACCAGGCTCACGGTACCGAAGCGGTCACCGTGTTTGCGGCGCATGCGGCGGTAGCGGAAGTCCTCGCCCTGGCCCCGGTGGCGGATCGCTAGGTGGACGAAGAGACGGAGGCCCCAGATGGTGGTGAGCGCCACCAGCACGTCTTGGCGGTGGGGCACCCCGTGGCCCCCAGCGACGATTCGGGCAACCCAAGCGACAACCACGAAGCCGAGACCCCACACCGGGTCGATGATCGAAGCGTCGGCCAGGCGGAGGCTGATGAGCCAGGTCGTGAACAGCAGGACGACGATGGCCAGGGCGCACCAGCCGAACACCTCGACGTAGATCACCGCACCAGGCTGGCACGGCGGTGCGGCCACTGGCCCTCAGCTGGGCATGAGGACGGTGTCGATTTGGTCGCAACGCGGAAACGAGAAGCTCGCATGAGGGAATCTCCTGGGTGGGGGGTTCGGGGGGATGAGACACCTCGACTCCGCGGCTGGGGAGTGATCTGGATCACGCGATGCGCAAACTCTTCCAAATCCGGCTACAAATAGGGGGCGATGCGTTCGAAGATCTGGTAGGTACAGATGATGGAACGTTTCCGTATCGAATGGCGGCAGGGTCCGAGCCTCATCGCTCGTGAGGCCTGGGTGATCGACCTCGACCTAACCGTGTCGAGCAAAGGTGGGTCGTTCCTGCTGGCCAAGCGGCTCCAGGTCGTCATCCCGGTGGACGAGCTCTCTCGGGTCGGCGTGAACGATCCAGGCTGGGCGTTCTGGCGCGCGGCCGTAGCCGTGGCGTCGGGCCTGGTCATCAGGCGGGTCAACGACGAGCGGTATTTCGACCATCCATCCCAACCGTTCCAGCTGGTGCCTGACCTCGCCGAAGCCGCTCAGCGGGCGGCGCAGATGGAGGACGCCGCCGTCGAGGACGAGGAACTGGTCCTGGAGTTCGCCGGCTAGCGAGTCCGCCTCCCCCACCTCGGGCGGAGGCAGGCCTGGGCCGGGGCCAGATCAGGCGTGTGGCCGGGTCAGGACGGAACGGGCGCGGAGCTCAGCCGTTGAGGGCGGTGAGGCGATCGACGGCGGCGATATAGCCCTCGACCAGCTCCTGCATCACGTCACGGGTCTTGCGCTCGTGGTTGAGCTGGCCGACGACCTGCCCGCAGGGGTTGAAGGCGATCGACTGGGCCTTGTCGGCGTAACGGGTGCCTCGTACCACGGCCTCACCCGACACCATGTACTGCAGCGGCATGGGCAGGGGATCCGGGGTATCGGGCCGTTCCCACGCCTCGGTCCATTCGCTGCGCAGCATGCGGCACGGCTTACCGGTGAACGACCGCGAGCGGACGGTGTCGCGGCTGGTGGCGTCGAGTAGGGACTGCTTCTGGGCTGGGGGCAGATCGGCCTCTTCGACCGTCAACCACAGGGTGCCACTCCACACGCCAGCGCAGCCGAGGGCCAGGGCGGCAGCGATCTGCTCGCCGGTGCCCACTCCGCCGGCGGCCAGCACCGGTGTCGGCGCCACCGCGGCGACCACCTGGGGCCACAGCACGAGTGAGCCCACCTCGCCGGTGTGTCCGCCACCCTCGCCGCCCTGGGCGATGATGATGTCGATCCCGGCTTCCTTGTGCTTCAGGGCCTGGTACGGCGATCCGCACAAGGCGGCGACGAGACGCCCCGACGCCTTGATCTCCTCGATGATGTCGTCGGGCGGTGTGCCCAACGCGTTGGCGATCAGCCGCATCTTGGGATGGTTGAGGGCCACTTCGACCTGCGGGGTGGCCGTGGCCGCCGTCCATCCGAGCAGCGTGCCCTGGGCGGTTTCGCCCTCGGGCAGCTCGGGCACGCCCTGTTGAGCCAGGATGTCCTTGGCGAACTGAAGGTGGCCGGCCGGCACCATGGCTCGGAGCTCGTCACCGAGCTTCTCCGGGTCCATCTCGCCCATGCCCTCGTACTTGCCGGGGATGACGATGTCGACGCCGTAGGTCTTGTCGCCGATGTGCTCGTCGATCCAGTTCAGTTCGATCTCGAGCTGCGCCGGGGTGAAGCCCACCGCGCCCAGCACGCCGAAGCCTCCGGCCTTGCTGACCGCCACCACGACGTCGCGGCAGTGGGTGAAGGCGAAGATGGGGAACTCGATGCCGAACTGGTCGCAGAGATCGGTGTGCACGGTGCTCTCCTGGCTTGTGGTTCTGGCTGGTGGGTAGGTTCAGCGGTGCTCGCGCCGAGGGGTCGGCGTGAACCGTACGGGCATCGTCTTGATCCCGTTGATGAAATCGCTGCGCAAGCGTTGGACCGGTCCGGCCAACGTCAGATCCGGCATGCGCTCGACCACTTCGCGCATGGTGGCCCGGATCTCGGATCGGGCCAGGTTGGCGCCCAGGCAGAAGTGCGCGCCCCCGCCGCCGAAGGCCACGTGGTCGTTGGGAGTGCGGGTGAGGTCGAAGCGGTGCGGATCAGGGAAGACGTCGGGATCCCGGTTGGCGGCCATGTAGTAGATGACGACCTTGTCGCCCGCCTTGATCAGCTGGCCACCAAGTTTGGTGTCGCGCGTGGCGGTGCGTCGGAAGTTGTGGATCGAGGTGCCCCAGCGCAGCATCTCCTCGACGGCGGTGGGGAAGTGTTCCGGTTGGGCCCGCAAGCGCTCGGCCTGGTCGGGATGTTCGATGAGGGCGAGCGCGGCGTGATTGATGAGGTTTCGGGTGGTCTCGTTGCCGGCCACGACGAGGGTGACGAAGAACAGGTTCAGCTCGAGGTCGTCGAGCCGATCGCCATCGATCTCGGCCTGGACCAGGGCGGTCATGAGGTCGTCCTGCGGGTTGGCCCGCCGGTCGTTGGCAATGGCGTCGCAGTAGCCGTAGATCTCGGCGGCGGCGGCGGCGCCGTCTTCGGGGGTGGCCTGCATGTCGGGGTCGTCGAAGCCCACCAGTTTGTTGCTGAGGTGGAACATCTGCTCCCAGTCGGCTTCGGGCAGCCCGATCATCTGACAAATCATCTGGAGGGGCACCTGGGCCGCCACCTCCTCGACGAACTCGCATTCGCCTCGCTCGCACACCGCGTCCACCACGGCCTCGGCCCGTTCCACGATCTGCTCCTCCAGGCGAGCGATCACCCGCGGCGTGAAGCCCTTGCTGACGAGCCGGCGGTAGCGGTTGTGCTTGGCCCCGTCCATGTTGAGGATCGACAGCCGCATCTGGGCCAGCGCGTCCTCGGTCTGGGTCGGGATGAACACCGAGCCGACCTCGGTGGAGTAGGTCTCGGGGTCGCGGCTCACGGCGATCACATCGGCGTGGCGGGTCACGGCCCAGAAGCCGGGCCCCTCGGGTTCGGGGTGCCAGTGGACCGGGTCCTCCTGGCGTATCTGGTCGAAGGCCTCGTGGGGTACGGCGTCGACCCAGGCGTTGGCCAGCAGGTCGAGGTGGTCAAGCGTCATCGGGAGGTCTTCTTTCTGGAAGCGGGTCGGGTTGATGTGGCGCCGAGGCCAGTGATGGCCCGCAGGCCGAGCGCAGCGGTCTCGTCAGGTACGGCGGCGGGGTCGAGGCGGTGCTGCATCTCCAGGCCGACGAGCATGGCCAGCACGAGCGGAGCGACTTCTTCGGGCGTCCCGGGGAGGTCAGCGTGTCCTTCTGCCTCGAACGCGCGCATCGACTCGGCGACCAGGCGACGGGCCTCGTCGAAGCGGGCGGCCAGGTGAGCTCGCGCCGGCTCGTGGCGGTTCGCGTAGAGCCAGAGCTCGTGTTCGAGCAGCATCCAGCCTCGACCCGGCCCGGGGGGAGGATCGGCGAACGTGTGCCACAGGGCGATCAGCTGGTCATCCCGGTCGCCGTCGATCGACAGCTCGGCCTCCATCACCGCCGCCGTCTCGTTGACCAGGCTCTCCAGTAGGGCGTTGAGCAGCCCTTCCTTGTTGCCGAAGTGGGCGTACACGGCGCCGGAGGTGCGGTCGGCGGCTTCGGCAACGGTGTCGATCGACACCGCCTCGATGCCCCGGTCGGCGAACAGGGCGGCGGCGGCGTCGAGCAGGCGCTGGCGCGTGTCGGCTTTGCGCTCCTCCTGGCTGGCCATGAATCAGAGAATAGAGGAAATTCGTGATATATGGAAGAGCCTATATTTAGGCACCCAGGACGCGTCGCTGCCCCGCCTGCGTGGCCGGGGGCAGCGACGTCGGTGGTGACTGGGAGGCGGTCGGTCAGGTGCTCTCGGTGGTGGTCACGAGGACCTCGTCCTTCGACGTGGTGAAGGCGTGGACGAACCCCGCGATCGACGCCAGGAACAGGATCAAGGCGACGGCGTAGGCCACCAG
>DHIQ01000150.1:0-5001 GCA_002403895.1 Candidatus Neomicrothrix sp. UBA4742 | reverse complement strand
CCCCGGAACAGGGTTTGGACCTTCCCGTCCACCGCCTTGGCCTGCGCGGAGAGGTCGGCGGCATCGGCCTGGCCCGCCTTGGTGGCGGCGTCGGCCTTGGCGGCCGCCGCCCGGGAATCGGTGCTCGTCTCCGAGTAGGTCTTGCCGCCGTTCACCTCGCTCAGGTGAAGGGCGATGTACTTGTTCGCGTAGCACTCGGCCTGTTTGCCACTGGTGAGGTCCTGGCCGCCGTTTTCCACCACGCAACTGGCCTGCTTCTCCTCGTCGGTGAGCTTGTCCGCCGGGGTGAAGGTGATCTTCTGGGCCGTGAGTTGGTCCTTGACGTAGCTCTTGGCGAAGTCGGCCTGGTTCTGCAGCACCAGTCCCAGCACCACCACCAGGGCGGCGAGTGCCAGACCCACGATGCTGAAGATGATGTCCAACGTTCGACGTTTCATCGGGCGATCCCTCCTCTTGCTCCGCCAGCAGCTCTGCTCGGAGTTCCGGTCAATCCTGACGCGAAGTCGTGGTGCGACCTAGGGCCGGAAGTCCCGAATGGGGCTGCTCATACGTCCCGCCGAGCTCATCGGCGTCGGATCACGCGGGGAGCAGCACCAGGCGCCATCGGAACTGCAGCGTGGGGTTCAGCAGCGGTGTCCCGGTCAGGCCGAACGCGCCCGCGGGACGGTCGGCCCGGCCCACGAGGACGGTCTTCCCCTCGGGGCCTGGGCTGACCTCGCCGTAGGCGCCGGCCAGGTCGATGACCGCGCTCGGCGCCGGGTCACCGTCGAGGGTGACGGTCAGCGAGCCCCGCCGGATGGCGCCCCTGTCGAGCTCCACCGTCCCACTCACGGACCGCACGCTGGCTCCCGGGCCCGTGGTCAACCGGGGTCGCGCCACCACGCTGATGCTCGAACGCTCGGGATCGACCGTGTAGTGGGTCACGGCGTGCGAGTCTCTCACCCGTGCGTCTGTTGGTCACTGGAGAGCAGGGTCGGGTGGGGATGGTCGTTGCCCCCATGTTGGAAGCTGCCGGTCACGAGGTCGTCGGGTTCGATCTGGTCGACGGCTAGGACGTGCGCGACGTCGGCGTGGTCCGCCGCCGGGCCGAAGGCTGCGATGCCGTCGTGCACATGGCCGCCTTGGCCAGTGACTGGGCCGGCACGCCCGATGAGCTGGTCGAGGCGAAGCCGAGCACCTCTGCGCCTCGCACACCCGTGACGGGGGACGGTCATAGTCCATTCGACTCCTTTTCGCCCCGGCGGGTTCTAGGTCCTTCAGCCCATGCCCGGTATCGACCGATACCTGTGATGTCGCTCAAACGTCGCCGATATCCGCGACCTCTACTCGCGAGCGGCCTTAGGTTTCGAGGTCCCGGGTGTACAAGCGCGTGGTTGGTTCCGTGGTCATCGTCGGCGTGGTGGCGGCCCTCATGATCGCCCCGAAACCGTCCGCAGGGGTAGGCGGGATCGAGGCGGCGAGCGTGTCCGCACCGAGGTTGGATCCCCTGGCGGTGGCCTCTCAGCCCGCTGCTTGGCAGGCACTGGCACCCGTCGCCCCCCGACTTGACGCGGCGGTGAGCCGTGACGGCGGGGGCGAGGTCCGGCTGCCGTCGGATGGGAACCTGCTGTGGTTCCACAGCGACACCGCAGGTTTCACGGTCCCGGGCGCGGTGCCATATCTCGTCAACAACACGGTGGCGATCTCGTCGCCGGCCAGCCCGTTGGCGTTGCGTGAACCACTGACCGCTCAGGGGATGCCGTTCCAGTTGGTGCCGCCAGGACCAGGGTTCACGTGCCCGGTTCCCGGGTCGTTGCGCATCGTGTGGATCTCTGGCGCAGTCGTTGTGCCTCAGGCTGGGTGGGACAAGGTCTTGTTGTGGACCGCGAGCTCCTGCTTCAACCCGGCGGACCAGTCGTCCACTCCATACTCGGTCGGGTTGGCGGAGTTCGACTATTCCCCGACTGTGGGCGCGGATCTGGTCCATCCGTGGTCCACCCACGTCAAGATCCTCAGCGAGGACCTGTGGGGCACCCCGACCGGCCTGGCCCGCCCCACCCTCGGCGCCGACGGCATGGTGTACGTCTATGACTGCCCGACCGGCACCGTCGGGGCGTATGTCGTCCCGGTCGGCTGCCGGGCCGGACGGGTCTCGCCCGACCAAGTGGCCGAAGGCTCCAAATACCGGTACTGGGACGGCGCCACCTGGGGCGCCACCACGCTCGGCGGCGCCGCGTACCTGGACATGGCGGACACGGTCTCGCCGGTGCGGTACCCGGCCGGGATGTTCGAGGTCAACTACGTCCCGGCCATGGGTCTCTACGTCCTGGCAGGCCAGGCGTGGCCCGGATACAACGGTACGTCGATCATCCGGGTCTCTCAGACCCCGCAAGGGCCATGGTCGACACCGATCGGTGCCAACTACGTCGGTTGCAGCGGTCTGAACAGACACATCTGCTACGGCGCGGAGATCGAATCGGACCTCAGCGACGCCACCCACCTCGGCCTCGTCTATTACGACCAGAACGGTCAGGACCCTTACGTGACCACGAGTGGAGCACCCATCGCCCACGACGTCGCCGATCCGCCTCCTGTGGGCCAGACCCACTTCATCAGCCTCGGTGTGACGCCCCCGGCAAATCGTGCACCGGCTATCTCGATCAGCGACGTGACCACCGCAGAAGGCAACACCGGCACGCATCTGGCCGTCGCCACGGTCAAGCTTTCCGCCCCGTCGACACAAGTGGTGACCGCACAGTGGGCGACCAGCGACGTTACGGCCAGCGCAGCCCTGGATTACACGGCGAAATCCGGGACGGTCACATTCCTCGCTGGGCTCACCACTGCGACGGTTGCGGTCCCCATCATCGGCAACACCCTCAGCCAGACCAACCGCAACTTCGTGGTGAGCCTCTCGGCGCCGACGAACGCCGTGATCACCGACGACCGAAGCATCGTGACCATCGTCGACGACGACCCCCTCTCGAGTCTGACCGTCGCGGACACGTCGGTGGCCCAATCGACGGGGAGTACCGTCACGGCCCAGCTGACCGTGTCACTGGCGCCGGCCAGCGGACAGACGGTCACCGTGCCCTACGCCACCGTCGACGGCACCGCCGTGGCCCCGAAGGATTACCAGGCCACGACGGGCGTGGTGACCCTCGCCCCCGGGCAAACCTCCGTGACCGTGCCGGTCATCGTCGAGGCCGACCGGTTCGCCGAGCCGACGCGCTCCTTCAGCGTGGCGCTCGGCGCTGCGACCGGCGCGACGGTCGGCCGTGGTTCGGGCATCGTGACCATCACGAACACCGGCCCGGCGATGCCGACGATGAACATCTCCGATGTGACCGTCGGCGAGGGTGGCGGCAACGCCGTGTTCACCGTGACCCGTTCCGGCCTGACGACCTACCCCAGCTCAGTGTCGTGGACCACCGCCGACGGGACGGCCACCGCGGGGACGGACTACGTGGCCGCTTCGGGAACGGTGACGTTCACTCCCGGGCAAACGGTGGCGACGGTGACGGTGGGGGTGGTCCAGGGAACGGTCAACGAAGCCGACGAAACGTTCTCCGTGATCCTGTCGAACCCCGACGCCGTGGTGTTGTCCAACTCGGTCGGCACCGCCACCATCGTGTCGAACGTCGCCTTCCCGGTGGTGTCGATCAGCGGCGGAGGCACCCTGCTGGAGGGGGCCGGCATGCTGTACCCGGCGAAGGTGGCGACCATAACCGTCTCTCTCAGTGCGCCGTCCGGACGCACGGTGACCGTCGGACTCAACACCACTCCGGTCACGGCCGACGCGTCCGATTTCGCGGCCACGTCCACGACGGTGACCTTCGATCCCGGCCAGACGCGCAAGACCATCACCATCGCCATCACCCAGGACGTCGTGGCCGAGGATGCCGAGCAGTTCACGGTCGACCTGAGCAGCCCGACCTTCGCCACCATCGGGACCGGGTCCGCCCTGGTGACCATCGTCGACAAGGTCGCCGACCCAACCGTCTCGATCTCCGGCAAGACCGTCAACGAAAGCGATGGCACCATCACGATCGCACTGGCGCTCTCAGCGCCCTCGGGCAAGACCATCACCGCAACCTGGGCGACCTCGGACTTCACCGCAAAGTCCCCGACCAACTACCTGGCGGCATCGGGAACCGTGACCTTCGCGCCTGGTCAGACCACCGCAACGGTCCCCGTGACGTTGATCGACGACAACAGCCGCCAGTCGAGCAAGACGTTCACCATCGCCCTCACCGCTACCGTCAATGCCTCGGTGTGGCTGCGCACGGCCGCCATCACCGTGCTCGACAGTGACCCGCCGCCCACCGTGTCGATCTCCGATGTGACCATGAACGAGGGCAGCGGCTTCTACCCGACCACCAACGCCGTGTTCACCGTCAGCCTCTCGGCCCCGACCGGCTACACCGTCACGGTGCCCTGGTTCACCGCCGATGGCACCGCCCAAGCTCCTGCCGACTACCTGGTCGCGTCGGGCACGATCACGTTCAATCCGAATCAGACGATCGCGACCATCACCGTGGCGGTGGTGGGCGACACCTTCTATGAGCCGGATCAGAGCGCCACCGTGAACCTCGGGGCACCCACGAACGCCACCATCGGGCGCGGCACCGGGACACTCACCATCGTCAACGACGACTCGGTACCGACGGTCTCGGTCACCGGCAAGACCGTCAACGAGGGCGCCGGCTCGGTCACGCTCTCGGTCACCCTCAACGGGCCCACCACCGACGCCGTCACCGTGGACTGGTCGACCGCCGACCAGACGGCGACCTCCCCGACGAACTACCTGGGGGCCAGCGGGACGGTCACCTTCGCCCCCGGCCAGACCGCAGCCACGGTCACGGTCACCGTTGTGGATGACTCCAACCACGGCCCTTCCCGAACCTTCTACGTCAACCTCAGCGCCCCGTCCAACGCCGCCCTCGGCCAACGCCAAGCCATCGTGAATATCCTGGACAACGACCCGCCAGCCTCGGTATCGGTCTACGACGTCGTGATGAA
>DHIQ01000172.1:487-2842 GCA_002403895.1 Candidatus Neomicrothrix sp. UBA4742 | reverse complement strand
ACCAACGCGCGCCCTCTGTCCGTGACGGGTGCTGCCGCCGAGGACGCGGGAACCGTCGCGGAGCTCAGACCCGAGATCCACCGCTGCCAACTGCGCATCGCGTTGCGCCTCGCGGCCGCTGAGAAAGGTCGTCTGCTTCACGTACCCGGACTCGGCTGGCATGGCTGGGACGGATGCCGCTGGGCCGTCGACCCCGGTGATCGCGTCGCCAAGCAGTCGGTGATCCGGGCGGTGCGCAACGCCCGCCTGGAAGCATCATCGATGCGGTCCGCCCAAGACCGCGCGGATCTATGGCGTGATGCCAAGAGCTGCGAGACCTCCCCAGGTGTGCGGGGCGTCCTGGAGCTGGGTGCAGCCCTGCCCGAGCTGTCAGCGCTACCAGCCGAGCTCGACGTCGACCCGCACCTGCTCAACACCCCGGGCGGCACCCTCGACCTGCAGACCGGCCGCACCCATCCCTGCACGCCAGCTGACTTGCTGACCAAGGTCACCGGCTGCGCCTACCAGCCCGGCGCGACCAGCGCTCAGTGGGACACCTTTCTGGCTGCGACCCTGCCCGACGTCGACGTGCGCGTGTTCCTGCAACGGGTCGTCGGTCTGGCGCTGGTCGGCAAGGTTATCGAGCACGTCCTGCCGATCCTGACCGGCACCGGCCGCAACGGGAAGGGCACCTTCGTCCGCACCGTCGCCGCGGCGCTCGGCTCCTACGCGATTGAGGCCGAACCGGACTTGTTCATGGCCCGCGAACGGGCCCATCCCACCGGCCAGCTCGACCTACGTGGGGTTCGGTTCGCAACCTGCCAGGAGACCGACGACGGCCGGCGTCTGGACGTGGCGGCGGTCAAACGCCTGACCGGCGGCGACACGATCCGGGCCCGCAAGATGCGTCAGGACTTCATCGAGTTCACCCCTTCCCACCTGCCATTCCTGATCACCAACCACTTGCCCAAGGTTCCCGCCGACGACCCGGCCTTGTGGGCCAGGCTGCTCGTCATCCCGTTCGAGCAGTCCTTCCTGGGCAGGGAGGACCGGGACCTGCAGGATCGCCTCGAAGCCGACCTTCCAGCGGTACTGGCGTGGGCCGTGGCCGGTTGGGAGGACTACCGAAGGCGCGGCCGCCTCGACCCGCCAGACGCGGTCAGCGACGCGACGTCGACCTACCGGATCAGCAACGACGCCATCGCCGGGTTCATCGAGGACCGCTGCCTGCTCGATCCCCGCATGCACGTCATCTCCAGCGACCTGTGGAGCTCATGGGAGACCTGGTGCCATGCGAACTCACAACGACCAGGCACCAACCGGATGCTCAAAGCGGCCATGGAGACCAGAGGCGTCATGATCTCCCGATCCAACGGCCGGTCACGATTCCAGGGCATCGCCCTAGCCAGCAACCAGGGCTGAGTTCCACCCCGACCACCCCAACCCGTAGGTGAGGCAGTGCAGCAAGTGCAGCATTACTACATCGACCTATACAACTCACTTCTTAGAGTTATGCAGTGGACCTGCACTTGCTGCACTGCCCGCTTGAGCCTCGGTAATTTTCGGGACGAATCCGATGCTGTACCCGCCGGCGAGTACACCGGTCATGACTTTCTCCCTGCCAGTGGCTTCTGCCGGAATCGGCGCAACAGCCCTGACCGGGCTCTTGGGGTTCCTGCTCCTGCTCGCCGGTGTCGGCGACGCCACCGCGCAGAGCGGTCTGATCTCCGGGGCGATCTGCTCAACGACGGGTCCAATCAACGGGATCCCGGATGCGGCAGCGGCCAACGGCCGCGTCGTCGCCGCGGTCGCCGAAGCCAGGGGCGGCGACCAGGCCGCCAAGATCGCGCTCATGGTCGGGCTCGCGGAGTCGGGGCTTCGAGTGCTGGCAAACCCCAACGACCCAGCAGGGGCCGCCTTCCCCAGCCAGGGCGCCGGAAGCGACCACGCCTCCCTCGGGATCTTCCAGCAGCAGCCCTGGTGGGGAACCGCGGCCCAACGCATGGAACCCGTCGCCTCGACCAACCTCTTCCTGGACCACCTGCTCGCGATGCCCCACTGGCAGACAGCCCCGCCCTGGCAGGTGGCGCAGCAGGTTCAGGCCTCGGCGTTCGCCGACGGGTCCAACTACCACGCGCAGATGCCTCTGGCGGTGAGCATCCTGGCCGCCGTCACGGCCGACTCGGCAACACGCAGGTGCGACGGCAGCAGGATCGGACAACCTCCCACCGGCCCCACAGGCCAGTACGGCCTGCCCGCCGGATACACCCTCCCCGCCGGGACATCGCCGGCCGCTGCAGCCGCAGTGGCCTCGGCACTGAGCGAGCTGGGAAAGCCCTACGTGTTCGGCGCCAGCGGGCCCGCAGCCTACGACTG
>DHIQ01000172.1:0-220 GCA_002403895.1 Candidatus Neomicrothrix sp. UBA4742 | reverse complement strand
TCGGGCCTGATGGTCGCCGCCTGGGCCGACGGCGGGCACGCCCTGAGCCGAACCACGTACAGCCAGATCCACGACGGGACACCCACCACGGCGGCCCAGCTCGCCCCAGGAGACCTGGTCCTGACACCAGGCTCCGACGGGACCCTCGCGTCTCCCGGACACGTGGGCATGTTCATCGGTCAGGGCCTGGTCGTGGAGGCGCCACACACCGGCGACGTCG
>DHIQ01000007.1 GCA_002403895.1 Candidatus Neomicrothrix sp. UBA4742 | reverse complement strand
GCCAGCCCCGCCTACGCCAGTGGTCATAGGCATTCGAGTGCGCGACCGGCAGCCGAGCCGTACGTCACCATCGCCACGAACCGCTTGGCCGCCGCCAACCGCGCCCCCAAGGGCGCATCGGTGGTGGTGCTCGACACCGGTCTGGCCACCACCACCTTCCGACCGGCGGCGGTCACCGCCATGGGTGCGCTGGTGTCGTCGTCGGGTGTTGGCGACGGCGACCGGCCCGATGGTGACCACGACCACGAGCTCGACCCGGCCGCCGGGCACGGCACGTTCATCGCCGGTCTCATCGAGCAGGTGGCCCCCGGCACCAAGGTCGCGGTGCACCGCGTGTTGCACGCTCAGGGCGACGGCGATGAGGTCACGATCGCCAAAGGCATCTACGCGCTGCCCAAGCCGCCGGCCAAGGGAGCGATCCTGAATCTGTCGTTCGGGGGATACGTCATGGACCATCCCGGCGTCCTCGCCTCGGCGGTGGCCGAGGCCCAGCACCGCGGCTACGTCGTCGTGGCCTCGGCCGGCAACGACGGCACCTGCCAGCCATCGTTCCCGGCGGCGTTCCCCGACGTCGTCTCGGTGGGAGCGGTGGGGCCCGACGGGCCGGCTCCGTTCACCAACTACGGCTCCTGGGTGCGGGCCTGTGCGCCTGGCGTCGACCTGGTCAGCACGTTCTTCCAGGGTTGGAACGGCGATCTGCCCGCCTCCGGCGGCACGGACCCCGATGACTTCGACGGGTGGGCCTGCTGGAGCGGCACGTCGTTCTCCGCCCCGCTGGTGGCGGCCGCGCTGGCTCGGGAGATGACGGTCAACAAGTGCTCGGCGCAAGATGCCGTCACCCGGCTCATCGATCAGCCGGCGCTGCTGCGAATCCCCGGCCTGGGCACCGTGATCAACGCCCTCTAGAGGGACCCTCTGGATTGCTCGGCGGACCGATTCGGGAGGGGCGACGCGGGAGGGGCGAGGTGGGGCGATCGCTCAGCGCAGGGCGGGGAGCAGTTCGTCGCGGGTGAGGTGGTTGGCGACGCGGGCTTCGACGGGGTCGGCGTCGATGCTGGGTCCGGTGATCACGAAGCGGTCGAGGCCGAGGTCGGCCAGCTCGTGCAGCCGCGCCGCGCAAGTAGCCGCGTCACCGATCACCGCGAAGCGTTCTACGAAGGCGTCGTCCAACACCTGGGTGTGCTCCGCGGCGTTGGACAGGTGACGGTTGCTGTCGTAGCGGCGCCCCACCTCGGCCACGATCTCGCGGTCGGCGGCATCGAGGCCGGCGCCGGTCGAGCCGGGCATGGCCGAGAAATGGGCGAAGGCGGCGATGGCACCGCGGATGAGTTCGGCCGCCACCGCCTTGTCGGGATGGCAGCCCACGCTCACGTACGCCCCGAACGACACCTCGTCGGGAGCGCGGCCGGCCTCGGCCATGGCGGTGCGGGCCAGGTCGAGCGCCCACGCCATGCGATCGGGATCGGCGCCGACGGCGAACGTGACCCGCTCGGCGGTGCGGGCGGCGAAGGCGATGACCTTCGGCCCGGACGAGGCGATGTCGATGGGCACGGCCGGCTGATGGGCCCGGTCCAGCCAGCGCAGCCGGCTGGGGTGACCGAGCTGGTCGACGGTCTCGCCCTGGAGGTAGGCGTGGAGCTCCTCCATCCGGGGGAAGAACTCGGCGATGGGCATGGGCGGACGACCCAGGTGGAACAGGGCGGTGTCGCCCCGGCCGATGCCGAGCACGGCCCGACCACCGGAGACCTCCTGCACCGTGGCAATGGCGGTGGCCAGCGCGGCGGGGTGGCGGGTGGCCGGGTTGGTCACGCCGGTCATGAACTTCAGCCGCTCGGTGACCTTGGCCCCCAGCGCCATGGCAATGAACGGGTCACCGACCAGGTTCTGCGAATCGGTGAGCGAGATGCCGTCCCACCCGCCCTGCTCGGCCCGCTCCGCCATGGCCTCGGCCATGCCTGTTTCCGGCACCCGCAGGGTGAACAACTCAAGACCTCTTGACATTTTCCGCTCCATCCGTAGAATCGAACACGGTTCAACTTAAACACTGTTCAAATTACCCGTCAACCGTTTGCTCGTCGAGGAGACTCACATGGCCGTCGCCACCGATTTCGGTTCCACCCCACTGGTCGACAAAGTCATCCCCGGCCCCATCATCTCGGCCGACTCCCACATCACCGAGCCTCCCGGCACCTACATCGATCGCATCGACCCCAAGTTCCGCGACCGGGCGCCGCACATGGTGCATGACGACAAGACGGGTGACGTGTTCGTGATCCCGGGTATGGCCAAGCCCGTGCCCATGGGACTGGTGGCGGCAGCGGGCAAGCCGGCCGAGGAGATCACCGTGCTCGGCGTCAACTTCGACGAGTTGCACCGCGGCGGATGGGACCCCGAGGCCCGCCTCCCCGAGCAGGACCGTGACGGGGTGAGCGCAGAGATCCTCTACCCCACGGTGGGGATGGTGCTGTGCAACCACGATGACCTCGACTACAAACACGCCTGCATGGACGCCTACAACCTCTGGATCGCGGAGTTCCAGAG
>DHIQ01000050.1:33826-36660 GCA_002403895.1 Candidatus Neomicrothrix sp. UBA4742 | reverse complement strand
ACGTAGCTCTGCGCCGCGATCACCTGGGGGAAGTGAGTGAACTTGTCGACCATCTGCTGGTCGTAGGGCCCGGCGTCGATGGCCAGATCAGACGGGTTGCTGGCGGCGAGGAAGCGGTGGAACGCCGAGGCCGTGCGGCGCGCCCCGGCCAGCGAGGCCAGCGACACGCCACCGAGGAGGGCGATGAGCACCACCGCGCCGAGATACCCGACCCCGCGGCGACCGAAGGTTCGGCGAAAGCGGTACCAGGCGACCGTCATGGCCGACCCGGCCTCGTGTGGCTGCTGCCGTTCATGGGCTCCTCCATCGCTCCCAAGCGGAACCGAGATTCAGGCCGCCGACAAGGGGGTGACCCTGTCTCCGAGGGGTGGTGCCACCACCACTCCTGACCGCTGGGCCGCCTCGCAGCCAGTTCACAGGAAACTTGCGAGGTACCCCCTGTACCTTCCCCGGTTCCGGTAGACGGGTTGATCGGACGCAGGCACTGCTGACGCCAATCCCGCGTCGAGCATCGACGCCGCTCGCCTTCAGGTCTGACGTGTCTACCGGGTGCTGGGACGGTCCGAACCGGTTGACCAAGGCGCAGGCTGGGTGAAGACTCGCCTTGGTCACGACCGGGGGTTCGACGATGCGAGAACGAGCGGGGCTGGCGACTCGAGACTCGGTGACGGTGCCGGCGGCCCTGCTCGGTCTCGCGGCGGTGGGCTGGTGGTGGTCGATGCGAATGACCGGACGCATGGAGCGGTCGATGTCGATGGACATGACCGCGGTCTCGGTCTCGGTCTCAGCGTTCATGGTGGCGTGGGTGGCGATGATGGGGGCAATGATGTTCCCGGCCATCATCCCCGCCGTCCGGCTCTACTCCCGCGCCGCCGGGACGAGACGCGTGGCGCCCACGCCGCTGTTCGTCGCCGGTTATCTCCTCGTGTGGTCCAGCATCGGGATCCCGACCTACTTCGCGTGGCGGACCCTTGACGGCCCCATTCGCGCTGGTGCGCCGTGGGCCGGCAGGCTGGCGGGCAGCGTGTTCATCGCCGCGGCGATCTACCAGTTGACTCCGCTGAAGGCCGCCTGCCTGCGGCACTGTCGCTCACCGATGTCGTTCTTCCTGCACCAACGTTCGAACTTGTCCCGACCCCTGGGCGCATTGCGAGCCGGCAGCACCCACGGGCTGATCTGTCTCGGGTGCTGCTGGGCCTTGATGGCGGTCTTGATCACGCTCGGTACCATGCAGATCTGGTGGATGCTCGGCTTCGCCGCGTTCATCTTCGCGGAGAAGGTCACCGTCGTCGGTGAACGCCTCGCTTCGCTCACCGCAGCCGGTCTCGGCACGGCGGGATTGTTCCTGCTCATCTCACCCCATCTCATCACCCGGCTCACCTGAGCCCAACGCCAAAGGAGTTCCCATGGCCACGAACACAGCCACCAAATGGCGCCTCAAAGGAAGGGGGTACGAATTCTGCAACTGCAACCCGGGCTGCACCTGCAACTTCTCGGGGTTCCCGAGCTCCGGGGACGGCAGCTGCAAAGCGTTCGTCGGCAATGCTATCGATGAGGGGTTTTGCGGTGACGTCGATCTGGCCGGGGTCACAGCCATCGCCGTGTTGGACTGGCCGAAGGCGATTCACGACGGCGGCGGCAAGGTCGTCTTCATCGTGGAGCCGGACACGACCGAGGAGCAGATCGATTGCCTCGCACAGATCTACACCGGCCAACTCGGTGGCAACCCGTGGGCGATCCTGGGAACGACGTTCGAGGTAGCCGGCCTTGTCAAGGCACCGATCACGATCTCGGGGTCAGGCCTCAGCATCACCTTGACCGCGGACGGCCTGGGTGAGGGACACGGAGAGGCGTTCAAGAACCCGGTGACCGGTGAGGCGCACGAAGCACAGATCGTGCTCCCCGACGGGTTCATCTGGCAGAAGGGTGAATGCGGCGTCGGTTCGTTCTCCGTCGCCGCCGAAGGCCTCGACCTGTCCTTCAAGGATTCCAACTGGATCTACTACGAGTTCGACTGGGCCGAAGACCGGTAATTGCCCGCTGCGGCCTCGCTGCCCTCATGGGTTCGAGTTCGCCGTCGTCGATCAGCTTGTGGATCTGGGCGCAGCCTCGTGCCCAGGTCATCTCGGGACACGCTGCGGCCGGGACGTTCAGGCCGGGAACCAGGCGCTGATGTCGGCGAGCAGGTTCGTCGAGGCGCCCGCGCTTACGTAGAAGCAGACCATGCCGGTCTGGCTCACGGGTGCGAGCACCGCGTTGGGCACGGTCTGGTTGGCCGAGAAGTTCACGTTGGATGTCGTGGGCAGGGTGCCGCAGGGGTAGACGGTGACGAAGCCGGGGCCGGTCGGGTCGGTGACGGTGACGTTCAACGCGACCGCGCCTACGCCAGCGGTGGGAGTGCCGCCGTGACCTGCGACTTGGAAGGTGAGGACGTGGCCGGGCTGGATTTTGGCGAGGGGGACGCCGCCGGTGCCGTCACGGGTGTCGAACAGGCGGGCTGGGGTTACGGGGTGCAGATCCGATGGGGTTGCCACCCAGGCGCTGATGTCGGCGAGCAGGTGAGTGGTGCCCCTGGCGTAGAAGCACACCGTGCCCGACGCGCTGACCGGGGCGATGACGAGGTTCGGCACCGTCTGGTTGGCCGAGTAGTTGACGTTGGATGTCATGGGGAGAGCGCCGCATGGGTAGACCGTAATGAAGCCGCCCTGTGTCGGCTCGGTCACCGTGACGTTCATGATGACCGTGCCCACCCCGGTGAGGGGCACGCTCGCTTTGCCGGTCACCTGGAACGTGAGCGACGTGCCGGCGGCGATCTTGGCGACCGGGACGCCACC
>DHIQ01000050.1:5133-33641 GCA_002403895.1 Candidatus Neomicrothrix sp. UBA4742 | reverse complement strand
GCGCTCACGTCGGCCAGCAGGTTCGTCGTGCTCGTGGTGTAGAAGCAGACGTCTCCCGAGACGCTGACCGGGGCGATGACGGCGTTCGGCACGGTCTGGTTGGCCGAGTAGTTGACGTTGGATGCCGTGGGCACGGCGCCGCACGGGTAGACGGTGACGAAGCCGGGGCCGGCGGGATTGGTGACGGTCACGTTCAACGCCACCGTGCCCAGACCGCTGGAGGGCAGCCCCGCCTTGCCGGCGACGTGGAACTGGAGCGACTGACCGCCGACGATCTTGGCGACCGGGACGCCACCGGTGCCGTCGCGGGTGTCGAACAGTCGGGTGGGTATGACCGGGTGGAGTAGCGCCGAGGGCCCGGCCAGCACCAGGATCGATCCGTTCCAGGTGTTCGTGAAGACGACGGCGGAGCTGTCGGTCACGGTGAGCGTGAAGTTCGACGTGCCGGTGCCCGTTGGTGTGCCGGTGATGACGCCCGTAGGCGACAGCGAGAGGCCGGCCGGCAAGGAGCCCGCGGTCACGGTCCACGTGTAGGGCGCGGTGGCGCCCGACGCCGTCATGGCGGTGGTGTAGGCCGTCCCGCGGGTGGCGTCGCCCAACGTCGCCGGCGTGATGGTGATGGCCTTGGTCACGATGTCCACCGTGTAGGGGCCGAGGCTGGCGTAGTCGGTGTAGCCGGTGGTGAGGACGTTGCCTTGACCGACGCCGTCGACCTGCAAGTAATAGGTGCCGGAGGGCAGCGTTTGGGTGATCGCGGCGTTCATGCCCGCGGACGTGCCCTGGGTGACGTCATGTGCGGGCGGATCGGAGAACGTGACGGGTGTGCCGGTGGCGTCGAACAGATCGGCACGGATGTCGAGATCAGGGCCCACCGGTGCCGGATTCACTTGGATGGTGGTGGGACCGGCGGCCTGGAAGCGGAACATGTCCTTGTCCGTCCGCGTGGTGATGCGCCCGGCGGCCGTTACGTGCGCGCTCGAGGGGAGCACCGTGGCCGTAGGCCGTGTGTCACCGTGGTCGTCTGCCCGCACCGGGGCGCCCGTAGCGATGATGGACAGGTCATCCTCGGTGTTGTTGGCGTCGGCGTATTCACCCCTGCTCCATTGGGTGATGGAGTGATAGTAAGAGGCGCCCATGATCGGGGCCCACGAGCCCTGCCCCAAGTAGTAGGAGCCGGGGCCGTCGGCGTTGGTGCCGTCGTGGCTCAGGCCGAAGTTGTGACCAACCTCGTGGGCGACAGCCTCGGCGATGAGCTGGGGGTCCTGCAGCCCCAGATTCTGCGGGAAGATCAGGGCCGGCTGGTAGTACATGTGGCTGAAGCTGTCATTGAACACGTTGATGTAGGCGATGCCACCGCAGCCGCAAGGGGTGCCTATGACCGTGTCCTCGGTGATGAGAGCCCGGGTGCCGTAGACCTGATCACTCGGGTCGCTGCGGTCGATGGCGGCCGTGCCCGGGTTCTGGGTGGTCACGTCAACGTCGAACGGGGCGTAGTCCTCGCTGACGCGCTGCCAGACCTCCTGAATGGCGTCCTGCTCACCGGTCCCGAACGAGTTGGGGTTGCCGTTGGTGTCGAACGGCGGGGCGAACCAACCGGTTCCCGGTGGTGTGCCGTACTGGACCGACCAGGCCCCGTTCGACGCGATCTGCTCACCGTCGAAGTCGAGGTAGATCGTCCGCTGGGAGCCGGGTTTGCTGTGCAACAGGAACGTTTGGCTGTACGGAAACGGCGCCGCGGCGGGCGGTAGCGGGGTCGCCGCACCGGCCGGCAGGGCCGGATCCACGTAGAAAGTCATCGCGCAGGAGTCGACCCACAAGGTGGGGTCGCTCAGCAATTGCGAACGCAGGGTTTCGGCGCTGCGGTGCGTGTGGGCTGCGGCTTCGGCGATGCCTGCGCCGAGCTTGTCGACCGCGGCTTGACCATGCGTTGCCCGTTCGCCGGAGTGGCGGCAGGCCGCATCCGATCCGGTCGAGCCTGCTGCTGGCGTCGCGGTGGCCGTGGCCATCGGGACGAACGTGAGCAGGGCGATCACCACCGTGAGCATGACGCCAACCCCCGTGGCCGTTCTGGTTCGACGCATCAAGGGCCTCTCGTCTTCGCTTGACCTAGGGACGATCGACATCCCCAGCCGTGAAATGAAGCGGAATAGGCCGATTGGCCCCCACCGGCTTCGTCGATGACCCGCGAGTTCAGCCTCTGGCCGCTGCGTATCTGCGTCGAATCGATTCGGACGCCGACGATTCCGGACCTGGGTCGATGATCGTCCCCGATCGCAAGTCCCACCGTTCTGCGACGCCGAGACGGTCGCCGCTGCCGATGAGCATGGCGCCCTGGACGGCGGCGCCGGCGGCGACGAGTTCGTCACCGGGCATGACGGTGACCGGTCGATCGGCCAACGCGGCGAGCACCTGGCGGTAGGCAGCCGAGCGCGCCCCACCCCCGAGCAGGACCATGCGACCCTCGTCGGTGGTGACCCCCGCCGCCGTCAGCGCGGCGAGCCCGTCGAGCATTCCGCATACCACTCCCTCGAACGCCGCCCGGGCCAGGAGCGGTGGGGTGATGTCAGGGCGGATGCCAACCAGGGTGCCAGTCGCGTCGGGGCGGTTGGGGGTGCGTTCACCAGCCAGGTAGGGGACAAGAACGAGACCGTCAGCCCCGGCGGGGGCTGCCAGTGCGAGGGCGTCGAGGCCGCCGTGGTCCACCCCCAGGAGCCCGGCGATGGCGGCGGTCACCAAGGCCGCATTCGCCGTGCAGACCAGCGGCAGGAATCGGCCGGTGGCATCGGCGAAGCCGGCGACGGCGCCGCCCGGGTCGTGGGTGGGATGGTTGCTGACGGTGAACACCGTGCCCGAGGTGCCGATCGACACGGCTACATCGCCGAGACCGAGTCCGACGCCGAGGGCGCCGGCCATGTTGTCCCCGGTCCCGGCCGCCACGGGCGTGGCGGCCTGGAGGCCGAGCTCTCGGGCCGCGGAGTCGGTGAGGCTCCCGGCCTGCTCCCACGGGCCCAACACCTCCGGGAGGGTGGAGGCCCAGTCCGTTTCGGCGTCCACCATCTCGAGCAGATCCAGCCGGTAGCGGTCCTCGCTCGGCGACCAGTAGCCGGTGCCGGAGGCGTCGCCCCGATCGGTGACGAACGCGCCGGTGAGACGGAAGGTCAGCCAGTCATGGGGCAACAAGACCCGAGCGATCTGGGCGAACGCGTCGGGTTCTCGTCGGCGAAGCCAGGCCAGTTTGGTGATGGTGAAGGCCGCCACCGGCACGCTGCCACAGGCATCGGCCCACCCCGAGGCACCCAGCTGGTGGACGAGTTGGTCGGCATCGGAGGCTGACTCGGTGTCGTTCCAAAGTTTGGCCGGGCGGATCACCTGATCATGGGTGTCGAGCACGACAAGACCGTGCTGTTGGCCAGCGACGGCTATCGCCGCCACATCAACGGGCCCTACCCCCCGGTCTTGCGCCTGGTCGAGAGCGGCGTCCATGGCCTCGACCAGTGCCGCCCACCAGGTCTCCGGATCCTGCTCGCTGCGGGGCGGGACGGTGGTCGGATGGAGCGCTCGACCGGCACCGATGACTCGGCCAGTGTCGACGTCGCGCAGCTCGACCTTGGTCGATTGGGTGGACGAGTCGACGCCGGCGACGAAAGCCATGACGGCGAGGGTAGCGAAGCCGCCCCGGCCCCCGATCGATCTACCGCACCCCGAGCAGTAGCTCAGCCACGAGCTGGTCGAGCCGTTCATGGCCGTAGCCCTGGGCCGCCAGGGCGGCCTCATCGACGGGAGTCGAGCGGAGGGCGGCAATGGCGTCGGGCCCGAAACCGGCGGGGCTGGTGGGTTCCGCCAGCCGGTCGGCTTGGGCCGTGGCCAGCGCCTCGGCGATCTCGGGGTCGGCGTGGAAGCGGGCGGCCTTGTCCTTGAGGATGAGGTAGGTGCACATGCAACCGCGGGCGAAATCCCACACGCCGTCGATGTCCTCGGTGCGGTACGGGTGGGCATCGAAGTGGCGCATGCCCTGCCAGCCCGAATCCTCCAGCAGCTTGACGAGGTAGAAGGCATCACGAATGCCCTCAGACCCGAACCGGAAATCCTGGTCGTACTTGCCGATCCGTTGGGCGTTCAGGTCTATGTGGAAGAGCTTGTCCTGCCACAGGGTCTGGGCCACGGCGTGGGTGAAGTTCAATCCCGACATGGTCTCGTGGGCGAACTCGGGGTTGAGGCCGACCATATCGGGCCATTCGAGGCGGTTGATGAAGGCGAGCGCGTGGCCCACGGTGGGCAACAGGAGGTCGCCCCGTGGTTCGTTGGGCTTGGGCTCGAGCGCGAAGCGCACGTCGTAGTTCCGGTCGCGGGCGTAGGCGCAGCACAGGTTGACCGCCTCCGCGTAGCGGTCGAGGGCCGTGCGTATGTCCTTGGCGGCCTCCGCTTCGACGCCTTCCCGTCCACCCCACATGACGAACACCGTGGCCCCCAACTCGACCCCGAGGTCGATGGCATCGAGCGTCTTGGCCACGGCCAGGCGACGGATGGCCGGGTCGTTGGCGGTGAACGCACCCTCCTTGAACACCGGTCGGCTGAACAGGTTGGTCGTTGCCATCGGAACCTTCACGCCGGTGTCGTCCAACGCCCGGCGGAAGCGCTTGACGATCGCCTCCCGCTCGGCCGCAGAGGAGCCCGGCGGCACGAGGTCGTCGTCGTGGAAGTTGACCCCGTAGGCACCCAGGTCGGCCAGGCGGTGCACGATCTCGACCGGGCTGGGAGGCGTGCGGACCCCGTGGCCGAAGGGATCCCGGCCCGGATTGCCGACGGTCCACAGTCCGAACGTGAACTTGTCGGTGGGGGTGGGGGTGAAGGCGTCGGTCATGTCGTGCTCCGATGGTGGTCAGACCCGTCGTGGACGTCGTTGTCCACGACGGTAAACGACGAGATGGTTGGGCGCAGCCCGACGGAGGCTCTGGGAGCTGGCGGTCAAACGCCGACGAGGATGACGACAAGGAAGATCGGGTAGAGCCCGATCAAGAGGGCACCGGCGGGACGCCGGATGGTTGCCCGGGCGGCTGCGATGAGCACGACTACCAGCGCGGCGAGCATGGCAACCCACGCCACGTGAAGGCTGGACGCGTCGCTGATGGCCAGAGGTCGGGCAAGTGCCCCCGCCCCGAGCGTCATGGTGACGTTGTAGGCAAAGGACCCGATCACTCCGGCAACGACCGCTTCGCTGATGCCGCGGCGGGCGGATGACCAGGCGAGCACGACGAGTTCGAACGCGGTGGCGAAGCCGACAACGGTGAGGCCGAGCTTGGTCTGGGTGGACTCGACGCCAGACAGCCGGCGGATGCCCTCGACGAGCGCCATGGCGCCGACCGCCATGGCGGCGACGCCGGCGATGACCAACCCGAGTTCACGTCCGACCCGACCGGGTGGCTTGCCGGCCGCCTCGGCCAGCTCGGCGGTCTCACCGAGCGCAGGGGGCTGTCGTTCGATCAGCCAGATGGTCGCCACGAAGGCCATGTAGGCGCCGACCAGCGCGAGCGCTTCGATCCGTCCGACCTTGCCGTCCCAGGCGAACCACGCGGCGAGTGCGCCCAGCGGCAATCCGGCAAGGGCATAGCGGCGCACTCGGGGGCCGAACGGGAGGGGTGCGATCCAGGCGCCGACGCCGACGGCGACGAGGCAGATGGCGATGTTCGCCCCGATCACGTCTCCGAAGGCGATGGCAGGGGCGCCGCGAAGTGACGCCACGACCGCGGTGGCGAGCTCCTCCGGCTCAGCCCCCGCCAGCAGGAGCGCCATGGCGAAGGCGCTGATGCCGAAGCGCACCGACGCCACCGCCAGGTGCTCGGCGAAGGTCTCGGCTCCCCACACGATGAGGGCCACGCCACCTATCACCACGAGGAGCCATACCAGCCAAGTCATCGGTCGATCAGAATGGCAGGTGGTGGAGCTCGACGTTCCCGCCGCTGAGGCGGATGGTTGGCACCTCGGTCATGGTGTCCACGGTCACGATTCGGTGTCGGCCAAGAAGCCGAGGACGTCCTGGCGGGTGACGACCCCCTGTGGCTTACCGTCCTCCAACACGACGATCGCGTCCGCCTGTTCCAGCGTGGCCAGTAGAGCGGAGAGGGGCTCGCCCCCGCCGATCAACGGGAGGGGCGGCGACATGTGGTCCTCGAGCCGGTCACCCATGGCGGCGCGCCCCTCCACCAACTCTTGCAGCAGGTCGCGCTCGACCACCGAGCCCACCACCTCCGCCGCCATGACCGGCGGCTCGGCCCGCACGACGGGCATCTGCGACACGCCGTATTCCCGCAGGATGGCGATGGCCGACTCGACCGTCTCATCGGGATGGACGTGCACCAGTCCTGGCAACACCGCACCCTTGCGAGTGAGAATGTCGGCCACCTTCGGCTCGCTTGTGGCCGTGTCGAGGAAGCCGTAGTCGGCCATCCAGCCGTCATCGAAGATCTTGGACAGATAGCCGCGCCCACCATCGGGGAGCACCACCACCACGATGGCGTCGGGACCAGCCTCGGCGGCGACACGCTGGGCGGCGACGACGGCCATGCCACAAGAGCCGCCCACCAGCAGGCCCTCCTCCCGGGCCAGGCGTCGAGTCATGGCGAAGCTGTCCTTGTCGGACACCGCGATGATCCGGTCGGTGACCTCGCGGTCGTAGGTCTGCGGCCAGAAGTCCTCGCCCACTCCCTCGACCAGGTAGGGACGCCCGGTTCCGCCGGAGTAGACGGAACCTTCCGGATCGGCGCCGATGATCTGCACCCGGCCGTCGCTCACCCGGTTCAGGTAGCGGCCGACGCCGGTGATCGTTCCCCCCGTGCCGATGCCGCACACGACGTGGGTGACGCGGCCGTCGGTCTGGTGCCAGATCTCTGGCCCCGTGGTCTCCTCGTGGGATCGGGGGTTGTCCGGGTTGGAGTACTGGTCAGGCTTCCACGCCTTGGGTGTCTCGCGCACGAGCCGGTCCGACACCGAGTAATAGGAGTCGGGATGGTCAGGGTCGACGGCGGTGGGGCACACCACCACCTCGGCGCCATAGGCCCGCAGCACCGCGGTCTTGTCGCCTGACACCTTGTCCGGGCACACGAACACGCAGCGGTAGCCCTTCTCCTGACCCACGATGGCCAGCCCGACCCCGGTGTTGCCGCTGGTGGGTTCGACGATGACCCCTCCGGGCTGGAGCGCACCACTGGCCTCGGCCGCCTCCACCATGCGCAGCGCGATGCGGTCCTTCACCGAGCCCCCGGGGTTGAGGTACTCGACCTTGGCCAGGACCATGCCGGGGACGTCGCCCACCACCTTGCGCAGCCGAACCAGCGGGGTGTTTCCGATGAGCTCGAGCAGCGAGTCGGCGTAGTCCATGCGTTTCCGGGCTCCTCGGCTAAGGGGTGCGGGGTGGCGGACCCATGACGATGTTCGCGCGGTCGTGGTGGTCGCGCCGGGGAGCTCAGGAGCAGGTGGCCTCGACATCCAACGGGAGCCGCTGTTCCTCCAGGACGAACACGGTCTGGGTGCTGCGCACTCCCTCGACGGCGTGGAGGCGCACGAGCACGACGTCGCGCAGGGCGGCGATGTCGGCCACGCGCACCAGCAGCACCATGTCGAACTGGCCGCTGGTCAGGGCGAGGTACTCGAGTCCGGGCAGGTCGAGCAGGTTGTCGCGGGTGCGGCCCCAGGAGCGCTGGTCGACGTTGACGAGCACCAGGGCGGTGACCCCGAGGCCAACCTTCTCAGGTGGAACGACCGCGGTGAACCCGGTGACCACGCCGTTGGTCTGCAAGCGATCGAAGCGGTTGTAGGCGGTGGCACGAGACACGTTTGCCTTCAATGCCAACTCGTTTACGGGCAAGCGCCCATTGTCGAGCAGGAGCGCCACCATGCGACGGTCCACCGCGTCCAGTTCCACCCCAACAGGATTCCACATGCGGTGGACGTTTGCTTCAGAAAAGGGGGCTTCCAAAGATATTTGTCTCGAAACGTCGAGAATTCCCCCATGAACTGCGCGATGGGATCACCATGTTGAGATATGGGGGAAAAGGTACCAAGCGCCGTGGAGCTGGGGAGCGACCATCCTGGCTTCGCCGATGCGGATTACCGTCGGCGCCGGGCGGAGATCGCCGCGCTGGCCCAGCACTACCGGCCTGGTGACCGGATCCCGGACGTGCGCTACACGCCTGATGAAGACGCCCTGTGGGCGCTCCTGTCGGGCACGCTCGCTGACCTCCACCGAGCGTTCGCCTGCGCCGAAGTAGTACGCGCCGGCCACGACTTGGCGCTGCCGGACGGTCGGGTTCCACAACTGCGAGAGGTCACCGACCGACTGGGGGAGCTCACCGGGTTTCGCATGGGACCGGTTCCCGGCTTGGTCCCGACCCGGACGTTCTACGCGGCTCTGGCCGAGCGTCGCTTTCTGTCCACCCAATATCTCCGCCATGCCAGCGTGCCGCTGTACACACCCGAGCCTGATCTCGCCCATGAGTTGATCGGCCACGCCACGATGCTCGCCAGTCCGTCCCTGGCCCAGTTGTACCAGGAGGCCGGTCGGGCCTCGCTCCGGGCGGAGACCGAACCAGCACTGGAGTTCTTCAGCCGGGTCTTCTGGTACACGATCGAGTTCGGCGTGGTCTACGAGCGAAACCAGGTGCGGGCCTGGGGTGCCGGGTTGCTGTCGTCTTTCGGTGAGATCCAGGCGTTCCGCAACGCCCAGATCCGGCCCATGGACCTTCTGGCCATGGGGACCACCGACTACGACATCACCCACTACCAGCCGGTGCTGTTCGCCGGCGCGTCGCTGGAACGCCAGGTCGACGAACTCGGGGCCTTCTTCGCGTCGTACGACGACGACACCTATGCCCGTCTCGTCGCCAACCATCGATCCGATGAACGACAAGGAGTGCCCCATGGCTAACGCGATGACCGACGTGCCCGGCGGGCGTGGACCCACCGCCCGTCTCCTCCGAGGTTGGGATCACGTCGAGCTGTGGGTCGGCAACGCCCGTACGACGGCCCAGTTCTTCTGTTCGGCTTTCGGGTTCACCATCAGCGCCTACGCGGGTCCCGAGACCGGAGCAATCGACCGGGCGTCGTACGTCTTGGACCAGGGTGCGGTCCGCTTCGTGGTGACGGCCGGCCTCAGCGCCCGATCACCGATCACCGCCCACGTCCAGCGACACGGCGACGGGGTCCGGGACCTCGCCTGGGAGGTCGACGACGTCGACGACGCCTTCGCCGGAGCGGTGGCGCGCGGTGCGGTGGCCGTGTCCGAGCCGGCCGAGGTGGGCGACGAGGACGGCGTGATGCGCACGGCGACGGTGAGGGCCTACGGCGAGACGGTCCACTCGTTCGTCGCTCGCGACCGCTACCGGGGCTGGTTCGCACCGGGATACCGGACCGAGGGATTGCCGCCCTTGCCTCCCGGGCCGGCCGTGGGCATCGATCGGATCGACCACGTGGTGGGCAACGTCGAGTTGGGCAGCCTGACGCGGTGGGTCAACTTCTACGAGTCGGTGCTCGGCTTCTCAGAGCTCCTGCACTACGACGACGAGCAGATTCGCACGGAATACTCAGCGCTCATGTCCACGGTGGTGTGGAACGGCGAGAACATCCTGTTACCGCTCAACGAGCCGGCCGAGGGTCGCCGCAAAAGCCAGATTCAGGAGTACCTGGACACCTACGACGGCCCCGGGGTGCAGCACCTGGCGCTCGGGACCGACGACATCGTGGCGACCGTTCGAGCGCTGCGGCAGCGAGGCGTGCGTTTCTTGGACACACCCCCGAGCTACTACGACGACGTGACCAGCCGCCTCGGGCACATCGGGCTGCCGTGGGACACGCTGGCCGAGCTCGGGATCCTGATCGACGAGGATCGCGACGGGTACCTTCTCCAGATCTTCACCGAGAACATCACCGACCGGCCGACGTTGTTCCTGGAGATCATCCAGCGGGCGGGAGCCAAGGGGTTCGGCGAGGGGAACTTCAAAGCGCTGTTCGAGGCCATCGAGCGCGAGCAGGCGCAGCGCGGGAACCTGTGAGCGACAGCCGTGACCCACTACCGACGAGTTGGAGAGGTCCCATCCAAGCGCCACGTCCGGGTGTCAGCCGCCGACGGCGGCTACCTGCACGAGGAGTTGATGGGTACGGCCGGCTTTTCCGGGGCCTCGTCACTGCTGTATCACCGCCACTCGCCGTCGGCCATTGTGGGCGCCGAAGCGGTGGACGATGACCGGGGTGCCTTCCGTCTCGATCACCCGCTCGTGCCCCGTCACCTACGCACCACCGAGTTGCCCGTGGGCGGCGATCCCGTCCTGGGCCGGCACCTGCTGTTGGCCAACGCGGACGTCGCCATCTCCGTGGTCCACGCCGATCGCCCCAGCGGTCTCTACCGCAACGCCACCGGTGACGAGCTCGTCTACGTGCATGCTGGCACCGCGACGCTGGAGACCTCCTTCGGACCGGTCGATCTAGGCCCCGGTGACTATGTCGTCATCCCGATGTCGACGACCCATCGCTGGCGACTCAACACCCCGCGCCTGGACCTCCTGGTGTTGGAGGCCTCCGGCCACGTCGCGCCGCCTGCCCGCTATCTCACCGAGCGAGGTCAGTTCCGAGAAGGCGCCCCGTTCTGTGAACGGGATCTCCATGGTCCCGAGACGCCGCCCGAGCCCGAGCAGGGGCCAGCGGACGTGCTGGTCCGTCACGCCGGGGGACTCAGCCGGCACTGCCACGCTCACCACCCGTTCGACGTGGTCGGCTGGGACGGCACGCTCTATCCGTACCGGTTCTCCATCCATGACTTCGAGCCCATTGTTGGGACGATTCATCAGCCCCCGCCCGTGCATCAGACGTTCGAGGGTCCGGGATTCGTGGTGTGTTCGTTCGTGCCCCGGCTCTTCGACCTCCACCCCGATGCCATCAAGGTTCCGTACCACCACGCCAACGTCGACAGCGATGAGGTGCTCTTCTACGCGGCGGGCGACTTCATGAGCCGCGCCGGATCGGGGATCGCGGCCGGCTCGATCTCGTTCCACCCGGCCGGATTCGTCCATGGCCCCCAGCCGGGGAGCCTGGAGGCCGCCATCGTCAGGGAACGCACCGACGAGCTCGCCGTCATGGTCGACACGTTCAGGCGACTCGAGGTGGCCGAGTCGGGCCGCCAGATCAGCGCGGAGGACTATCCCTGGACGTGGGCCGAAGGGCACGTCCGCTGACTGACCCGGTGAGCAGTGAGGTCGTGGGGGTCGCGGTTCCGCGGTTCACGACACCGGTTCGAGGAGCACCAGCGGGATCTCGCGGTCGGTCTTGGTCTGATAACCGGCGTAGTTCTCGTGATCGGCGGTAACGAGTGGCCACAGCCGTGCCCGTTCCTCGGAACTGGCCACCCGGGCCCGCATCGGTTCAGTCGGTCCGCCCTTGAGCGACACCTGGACGTCCGGGTTGTCCCGCAAGTTGAGGAACCAGGCCGGGTGCTGATCGTCGCCGCCCCGGGAGGCGACCACCACGATGGTCGACCCCTCCTGCAACGGCGAGGTCAACATGACCGGGTGGGGCTGACCGCTCTTGCGGCCAGTGGTGGTGAGCTCCAGCACGGGCATGTTGCTGGCATCCCACCCCAGCCGCCCGAAGCTGAGCTTCAGGATGGCCCGATGGACCCCGTTCATGGTCTTCAATACCGCGTCACTGGGCATGGACCTGACCCTACCGGGCACTCAGCGATGGTGCGCTGGCGGCGAATGGCGTCGTCGGCGGTCATCAGCGCGATGGTATGGGTGATGGCCAACAACGTGCTCGGTGGTGAGTTGGGGGTGTGCAGTACGGCCCCGCTCACCGGCTTCTTCCGTGACGGATGCTGTAACACCAGCGCCGAAGACGTGGGTGCCCACGTCGTATGCGTACGGGTCACGGAGGAGTTCCTCGACTTCTCGCTCTCGCAGGGTAACGATCTGCTCACGCCGACGCCCCAGTACGGCTTCGCCGGACTGACGCCCGGTGACCAGTGGTGCCTGTGCGCGTCGCGTTGGGCTGAGGCGCTCGACGCTGGCGCGGCCCCCGGGGTGGTGCTGGCCTCGACCCACGAGCGGGCCCTCGAGGTGATCGCGCTCGAACAGCTCCAGGCCCACGCCATCGATTAGGCGGTGCACCGGGTCGCGGGCCCCCGTCGCGGCCGACGCCCGAGCAGCCCTCGGGGCCGCCTCAGGGGATCACGGTGAAGGCCACGGCCTCGACCTCGCGGCGCGTCGTGAACCCCAGTGACCGGTACCGGCTGATCGCCATCACATTCGTGGACGCCGCGTGCAGGAACGGGACGTCGCCTCGCCGATGGATCTCTTCCACCAGGCGTTCTACCAACACGCCGGCCAGGCCCTTGCCCTGATGGTCCGAACGGGTGCACACGGCGCTGATCTCGGTGTAGCCCTCGAGTCGCATGCGCTGGCCGGCCATGGCGATGAGCCGACTGCCGTCGCGCACGCCGAGATAGGTTCCCAGCTCGATGGTGCGGGCCTCGAACGGTCCCGGCTGAGTGAGGCCGACGAGCTCGACCATGGCCGGCACGTCATCGGCGGTGAGCAGCTCCACGTCGACGTCGGGCCCCGAGGGACGGGGGCGCCCCGGGGGCGGCCCCAGCATCTGCAGGCCCGGGAGCCGCATCATCTCGGCCCATCCGTCGGGCAACGGACCGACTTCGGCCCGGAACAGCACCGCCACTTCATCCGGGGCCATCAACTCGGCCAGGGCCGACCAGGCTGCGGGGGTGACCTCATCGGGCATGGCGGCGAAGGGGGAGACGGTGGGCTCATAGCGCCGTGCCTCGCCGCTACCCTCGCTCAGGTGAGCTTGCGGTCCGGTGAGGGCGCGCCACACCCAGTTGTCGAGAGCGTCCACGATGGGGATACTTCCAGACGCGTGACGAGGGGAGAAGTGAGATGAGGATGGTGCTCGACGAGACGGGGATTGAGTCGCATGTCGCCCGGATTCATGCCGACGGCTACACGGTGGTCGAGGACGCCATCGAGCCCGAGCTCGTGACCAAGCTGCGCGACACCATCCGGCGTGTCGAGCGCGAGCGGGGCGTGCAGCCGCTCGGCACGGGCATGGAGGGGAGGGCCACGCTGCGCATGTACAACCTGCTGGCCAAAGACCCGGCCTTTCAGGCCATGCCGGTGCACCCCAATGTGCTCGGTGTGGTGGACCGCATGCTCGATCCCGGGTGCCTGCTGTCGGGCATGACCTCCATCGACATCGGGCCCGGCGAGCACGAGCAGCCGATGCACGGCGACGACGGGGTGATGTCGCACCACCTGCGGCGACCTCACGCCCCGATGATGGTGACCAGCATGTGGGCGCTCACCGACTTCACCTCAGCCAATGGCGGCACCCGCTTCGTGCCCGGCTCGCATGGCTGGCCGGCGACGCCGGCGTCTCGAAACCGACCCATCGATGTCGAGGTGCGCTCGCTGGAGATGGCTGCCGGCAGCGTCATGATCTTCCACGGCAGCCTGTGGCACGGAGGCGGGGCCAACACCACGAGCGACGATTGGCGGCTCGGGGTGAACGTCCAGTACTGCCCTGGCTTCGTGCGCCAGCAGCAGAATCCCTACCTCGGCATCCCGCCCGAGGTGGCGGCCGGCTTCTCCGACCGCTTGTTGGCTCTGCTCGGCTACCCGCTCTACCTGGGGGTCATGGGCCACGTCGACGGGCGTAGCCCCGGTGAGGTCGTGTTCGGGGAACGGATGGCCGAGGTCGCCTACCGCGACGTGGAACGCCAGACCGGTGACCGGGCAGCCGGCACGGCTGGAGTGGACGATCCCACCAGGCTCGACGCCGCCGACGGTGCGTGAGCACGAACCCAGCGAGGTCGAGCGACTAGACAAAGAGGATGGGAGACACCTCCGCAGGGCCGTTCTGCCGCATCGCCTGCGTGGCGTCGGACAGTGATCAGGCCCAGGGGGCCCTCGGCGAGATCTCCCGGAGCTACGACCTGGTCGCCCCCGACGAGGCCGAAGTGATCGTGGCCTTGGGCGGCGACGGGTTCCTGCTCCGGGTCATGCACGAGTTCCTCGATCTGGCCCGTCCCATCTTCGGCATGAACCGGGGCACGGTCGGCTTCCTCATGAACGAATACCGCCCCGATGGCTTGGTGGAGCGGGTGGCCGGTGCTACTGGCCGGCGCATCCACCCGCTGGCCCTCACCGCCACTGGTGCGGACGGGCAGGTGACCTCCGGTCGCGCGTTCAACGAAGTGGCGCTCACGCGCAGCTCCGGGCAGTCGGCCCACATTCGAGTCCTGGTGGACGGCATCGAGCGGATTCCGCTGTTCATCGGTGACGGGATGATCGTGGCCACCGCGGCGGGAAGCACCGCCTACAACCTGTCGGCCCATGGCCCCATCATCCCGTTGGGAGCGGACCTCCTGGCCCTCACGCCGGTCAGCCCGTTCCGTCCCCGCCGCTGGAAGGGTGCGCTGGTGCCCCGCTCGGCCGAGATCGTGCTGGAGAACCTGGACCCGACGAAGCGCCCGGTGGCCGTAACCGCCGACTTCCACGAGGTTGCTGCGGTTGTCACCACGACCATCGCCGAGGATCGCTCGCTGAGCATCGAGTTGCTGTTCGACAGTGATCATTCCTTGGAAGAGCGCATCATCGCCGAGCAGTTCGTGGTGTGAGCCTCGTCGCCGGGGCAGGCGGCGGAGACCACAGTCGTCAGGGGCGGAAGAAGGCGGGGCTGGTGGCGTCGTTGGGGATGATGTCGAGGGGTTGGGCCACGTCGGCCACCAGCGGCCCACATTCGGCGGCGATGGGGGCAAGGGCACCCAGATCGAAGCCGTAGACCCGCGCCACGTTCTCGGCGAAGATCCGTCGCAGGGTGGCCTCGTCCCACCCGGCGAAGCTCAATCGCAGCGATTCCTTGGAGTAGGGATAGGTGCCCTCTCGATGGGGGTAGTCGCTGCCCCACATGACCCGGTCCAGGCCGATGCGTTCAAACTGGTTCACATCCTCCGCGGAAGGGAAGCTGGCCCCCACATAGCAGTGCTCGGCGAAATACTCGCTGGGGGTGCGGGGCAGCAGCATCGCCGCCGGCCCGAGCTCGCCGCCGAACTTGCCCCTGACCATGCTGTCGTGGACGGAGTCCATGCGGTCCAGCGCGTCAGGAATCCATCCTGTGCCCTGTTCGGTCATGACGAACACGAGTTGCGGGAAGCGGTCGAAGACGCCGGACATGATGAGGTGCCACAGCGCCCGGTTGGCGTAGAAGCCGACCTCGAGGATGTACATGGTCATCGACGCCGGAAAGCGCCCGAAGTCCGGCACGCCACTGCCCCCGCCGTGGTGCGTCACGGGCAGCTCGAGTTCCTGGCACACCGCCCAGATGGGGTCATAGGTCGGCGCGAAGAGGGGGTCGATGCCGGTGTGGGGGGCGACGCCGGGCAGCAGCACCCCGGACAGGCCGTGATCCTTCGCCCAGCGGATGTCGGCCACGGCCTCGTCCACGTCGTTGAGGAGGATCTGGACGAGGCCCGCCCGGCGGGTCGGGTGGGCGGCGCAAAAGTCGGCCAGCCACCGGTTGTGGGCCCGGATGCCGGCCAGCCGGGCGGGGAACTCGTCGGCCGTGGGGGCCGGGGCGATGACCACGCCGGTAGGGAAGAAGGGTGGCACCGTGTTGGGAAACACCACTTCGGCCACGATGCCATCGGCATCCATCTCCCGAATGCGGCGCTCGTCGTCCCAGTTGCGGCTGCGCCCGTCGTCCTGCAGGTCGCGGAACGGGTTCTTGTAGCGCCCCCGCCACCCGTCGAACTCGTCGACCCAGGCCGGGTCCAGGTACTCGCGGTACTGGGCATGGTTGCCACCGGCGTGGCAGTCCGCCGAGATGATCGTGTAGCGGTCAGCGATGGTGGTCGACATGGAGGCCCCCCGAAAGGTCGGTGGCTCAAGTGTAGACACCGCTTCTAGAACACGTTCTCGTCGGCGGCCTCACCCGACGTACTGGTGCGAACCGCTGGCCGCCCGGGGAGGACCGCTACCCAGTGAAGTTGGGAACGGCCGGCACGGAGGCGGCGGCCACCGCGGCCGGGCTGTCCGGATCGGGCACCGTCGTGGTGGTGGTGTTGCTCACGGGTACCGCCGGCTGCTTCCCGAACCAGATGAAGAGCACGCTGATGCCCATGACGTCGCTATGCGGTGCGGAGTTGTCGTAGTGACTGGTCACCGAGATCTTCTCGCCCTTGGTAACGGTGTCATGGGTGACACAGCTACTGATGGACTCGATCATGCCGTCCATGTTCTCCATGCCGACCATGTAGTGAGCCGTGTTGGTGCACAGAATCGACCCGTCCCCGTGCTTGGTCACCAGATCGATGCCACCACCGTGGAGATGGCCGCCGTCTCCCACCACGATGCCGTCGTTCGGGATCGTGTACGTCTGCGTCAGCGTCTCCACCGATCCGGGACCGCCGTTGCCGGCCACGTTCCACGTGGTGCCCCCGGGGCAGGAGTAGCTGTCGGCCCAGAACGGGGTCAGGCCACGGGTGTTGGACTGGTTGGCCCCGGTCTGCAACCCGATGGTGTAGGTGATCTTCACGTCCATGGCTTGGTCACTCATGTTCATCACGTGCCACAGCCCGCCCCACGATTCGGTGGCCGGTACCAGCACCGCGTAGGGATCGGGATAGGCGATCGGCGTGCGCTCCTGGCCCGTACCGACGATGGGCGCCACCTTCAACCCGAACATCTTGTGGCCGGGGCACGCCGGGTCGTCCGCGCCGATCTTGGCGATGACGAAATGGTGGAGCCACGCGTCCATCTGGGGGATGGGCACACCAGTGTGGGCGTCGACCAGGGCGAAGGTGATGTTCTTCATGCCGAAGGCCCCGGTCGGGCGGGGGAGGAGGGCGGCTCCTTCGATCATGTCGCCGGCCGAGCCCATGGCGGCGAGGTGCCCCACGTTGACTGAGAACGTCTGGTAGGTGATCGCTCCGCCACCAGTGGGTGGTTTCACCACCGGGACCGGGGTGGCCGACGCCGACGTCCCCGACACGATCGGAAGAGCGGGGACCGCGCTGGCGGCCAGGATCACCAGACCAGCCAGCACCCGCCGCAGGACGCGGCTCGATACTTGGCGCGGTGCTCGACCTCGTGTTGCCGGCCTGGCCATGGTGCACTCCCCCGGAAGAAACCTCCGGCACAGGGGCACCGGAGAAACCTCCAGCATGACACGGATATCCGCGCCGGTGCTATCACGCAGCGTGGTCAGTGGAGCGGCTGGTTGAGCGCGCCCCTCGCGGCCCGCTCAACAGATTCGGTCCGGCGGTGCCGACGCCGTAAGGTGACCCCGGTCGTGGGGGCCGCCGACGCGGCACCGTGCCTCCGCCGCTGCGTGGTGATGCGAGGGAGGTCCGCGGTGCTGCGAGAGATGATCCAGGGTCTGCCGGGTGGTGCCCGCCTGCTCACCATCTTGCACCAGGTCCCGGCGGAAGGCCGTTGATGTCGAGAGCGGTCGGCAGGGTCGATCTGGTCGATGCGCGCGCCCATCTGGCTGCCGGGCTGGCGGTGCTCGACTCGAGCCCATGGGCGTGGCCACTGGCCGCGGCCGGATTGTTCGCGCTGGGCTTGGTCGCTCATTTCCCGATCTTTACCAGCCCGGTGCTCGATGTGGACGAGGCGACCGTCGGTTCGATCGCCCAGGAGATCCTCCGGGGTCGCCATCTCTACGGCGACCTGGTCGACCGCAAGCCGCCCCTGCTGTTCATCCTCTATGCCCTCAGTTTCGTGATCGTGGGCGGGGGCAGCCTGCTGCCGATCCGCCTGATGATGGTGGCACTCGAGGTGGCATGCGGGCTGATCATCGCCGCCACCCTCTGCTCGCGCTGGCGCGACCGGCTGGTGGTGGCCGGACTCTTCGTGCTGGGCACGGCCACCTTTCCCCTGGCCGACGCCCACGCCGCCAGCTTCGAGGCCTACCTGATCCTGCCCATGACGCTGGCCTGGTGGTTCAGTCGCAAGGGTCGGGCGGTGCCGGCGGGCGTCGCCCTGGTGGTGTCGACCCTGGTCAAGCAATCGGCCGTCTTCACCGTGATCCCGATGATCTACAACCTGTGGCGCCAACCCAACGGGCCCCGGAAGGTGGGGATCATGTTGGCCACCTTCGGCGGGCTCTACCTCGCCGTCGGGTCGAGCTTCGGCCTCAAGCAGTTCCTGTTCTGGAACCTCACCGGCAATGCCAGCTACCTGGGCGCCTCGTCGCTGCTGGGGCTGGCCGGCCGGGCCATCCTGACCCTCGGCATCTATGGCGTCAGCCACGTGGCGCTGGTGTGGCTCGCCGCCAGGGGATGGGCGGAGCGCCGGGCTCATCTGGACCTGTGGTTGTGGCTCGGCTCGGCCGTTCTCGGGGTGTTGATCGGGCAGCACTTCTTCGGCCACTACTACCTGCAGATGCTCCCGCCTCTGGCTGCGGTGGCCGCCACCCAGGTGGGGCGGCTCAACCGGGTGGAGTTGGGCCGGGTGGTCGGCGTGACCGTCGTCATCACCGCCCTGTGGCTGGGGATCACCGTGTTCGTGCTGCCCCGGCCGGATCTGCCCCCCTACGTGCGGCTCGTCGACCAGATCGATCAGCTGTCCGGTCCCGACGAACCGATTCTGGTGTGGGGGGTGTTCTCTGAGGCGACGTGGGCGTCGGATCGACCGATGGCCAGTCGATTCCCCCATACCAACTTCGTGACCGGGGTGGACCAGGGTGGGCCCACGCCGGGGGCGCTCGCCGACCTGTGCGCCGACCTCGAGCGGACCCCGCCCCGGTTGATCATCGACACCAGCCCGGCCAACGTGCGCGACTCGGGCAAGGCACCTATCCGCGACGTGCCCGAGCTGGCTTCGGTACTGGCCAGCTATCGGCGTGCCGCCGACGTCAACGACATCGTCATCTACCAACTGGTGAACCCCGACGTGCATTGCGGCGCTGGTTCGGGGTCGGTCGGTGGCCGATGACGGTGGGTGTGGGGCGGTGCCTACGTTGGACTCGCCGCCGCGCCCGCCGCGCCACGGCTAGCGTCCCGGCATGATCGATCGGCCGCCGCCTCTACCGACCCTGGTCACGCGCCTGCGCAGCGATCTCCTGACCGCCGGTTCGGAGGTGGTGCGCTGGTCGTGGACCCGGGTCAAAAACCTGGGCGCCATCGGTCCCCGCTCCCGGGTGGCGCGACGATTCGGCTCGTTCGGGGAGGGCAGCATCATCTGCTTCCCGTACGGAGCCCTGGTCAACGAGTCGGCGATCCACATCGGTTCGGGCACCATGATCAACACCGGTGTCGTGCTATCGGCGGGCTGGATGCTGGACCAGCCCGACCTGCCGGGGCGAGTCGTGAGCATTGGTGATCGCTCACTCATCGGCCGGGGCAGCAGCGTGGTCGGCCACGTCTCGATTGAGATCGGCAACGACGTGTGGACCGGACAGAACGTGCACATCACCGACATGAACCACGGCTACGCCGATCCCGACCTACCCATCTCGCAGCAGAACCAGCCCGAGGCTCCGGTGGTGATCGGCGACGGTTCGTGGCTGGGGCACAACGTGGTGGTCCTGCCCGGTGCTCGCATCGGTCGTCACGTGGCCGTCGGCGCCGGCAGTGTGGTCCGGGGCGCGCTGCCCGACTACTGCGTGGCCGCCGGGGTGCCGGCCCGAGTGATCCGTCGCTACGACCCGGCCGTCGGTTGGGGCCGGGTCGACGAGCTGCTGACGTCGCCCTGACCCAACGACCGAGACCGCGGCGGGACAGCGGGTCAGAGGGTGGTGGGGAGGACCGCCTCGATGAGGTGCGGCCCGGGCTCGCCGAAGGCCTTGTCGAGGGAGATGGTGAGCTCTTCGGCTGTCTCGACGCGGGTGGCAGGCACCCCGAGGCCCTGGCTCAACGACACGAAGTCGAGGGCGGGCTGGCTGAGGTCGAACATGGCGGCGGCCCTGGGGCCGACGCCCTGCGCGGCGGCGGCACCGACCCGGGCCAGCTCCATGTTCAAGATGGCGTACGAGCGGTTGGCCAGCACCACCGTGGTGACGTCGAGCCCCTCCCGGGCCTGGGTCCACAGCGATTGCAAGGTGTACATGGCGCTGCCGTCGGCTTCGAGCGACAGGACGGGACGTCCAGGACAGGCAACGGCCGCCCCGGTCGCCACCGGCATGCCGAAACCGATGGCGCCTCCCGTGAGGGTGAGCCAATCGTGGCGCGGTGCACCCGCGGTGAACCCGGAGACGAAGAGCCCGGCCGTGTTGCCTTCGTCGGCCACGATGGCGAGCGCAGGCAGCACCGCGCCGATGGCGCGACCCAACGTCTCGGCGGTGAGCGGCCCGCTCGGCCGGTCGGGTCGCTCGGCGGCTCGGACCACGGCGGCGTCGGCCGGAGCGCCCACCGCGTCGGCCAGCCCCGCCAGCGCGGCGGCGGCATCGTCGGCAGGGCCGGCCAGAACGTGCACCGTGCACCCCTCGGGTACCAGGTCGCTGGCCTTTGACGGGTAGGCGAAGAACGACACGGGGGATTTGGTGTCGACCAGCACGAGGTGACGGACGCCGTCGAGCTGCATGGCCGCGAACTCGGCCAGGTAGCCGAGGCGGTCGACAGCGGGGAGGCCGGCGCCGCGCTCGAGCCGGCGGGGAAAGGTCTCGCCCAACAGCTTGGCGCCGGTCGTCGCCGCCACCCGCGACGCGTCCACCAGCGGTACCTCGCGGAGCGCCGAACCGCCGACCAGCAGGGCCGCGGGCTCACCGGAGCGCAACACGGCGGCCACCTGCGCCACGGTGGCCGGATCGACCGCGTCTCGGGACGCCGTGGCGATGGGCGCGGCCGGACCGCCGGCTTCCAGCCACGAGACGTCGGCCGGCAGGATCAACGTCGCTACCTGACCCGGCGGGCCGTAGGCCGCCGCCACCGCCTCGGCCGCGTCGGCGGCGACGGCGTCGGGCGACCTCGATGTCCGCAGCCATCCCGACACATTGCGGGCCACCGTCTCGATGTCGGAGTCCAGGGGGGCGTCGTAGTGCTTGTGGTAAGTGGCCTGGTCGCCGACGATGTTCACCACGGGAGTGCGGGCCCGGCGGGCGTTGTGCAGGTTGGCCAGGCCGTTGCCCAGGCCCGACCCGAGATGCAACAGCGTGGCTGCCGGTTTGTCGGCCATGCGCGCGTAGCCGTCGGCGGCGCCAGTCACCACCCCCTCGAACAGCCCCAGCACGCCCCGCATCTCGGGGACCTGGTCGAGGGCGGCCACGAAGTGCATCTCCGAGGTGCCAGGGTTGGCGAAGCACACCTCGACGCCGCTGGCGACGAGCGTACGGATGAGGGCCTGGGCGCCATTCATGGTCGTCCTCTCAGATAGGTCGGTCAGGGAAGATGTCGATCGGGCCGGAGTGGGCCCGGTTCGTCGAAGATGGTGCCCGGATTGAGGATGCCGTTCGGGTCGAAGGCCGCCTTGATGCGACGCATGAGCGCCACCTTGGCCGGATCCTCCAGCTCGAGGAAGTACTTGCGCTTCTCGGTCCCAATGCCGTGCTCACCCGAGATGGCGCCACCGAAGGACAACCCGAGCGCGAACAGCCCGTGGAGCACGCGGTCGCAGACCTCCGGGTCGCCCTGGAACACCGACAGGTGCACGTTGCCGTCTCCGGCATGGCCACAGCCGGCGATCCACGAGCCGGTCTCGGTGGCCAGATCGGCCACCCGGCCCAGGTAGTCCGGGATGCTGGCGCGGGGGATGACGACGTCCACGATGTCGTTCGCCCCCGCTGCCTTGGCTACCCAGAACGCCTTTTCCCGAGCTTCGATGAGCTGCGTGGCGGCCCCGGGCGGGAGTACGTAGGCCTCCATGGCCCCCAGTTCGAGAACCAACTCGGCCAACCGTTCGGTGTCGGCTTCGAGCCGGTCGAGATGGGTGTTCTCCAGCACCACCACGAGGTAGGCCAGCGCGGCATCCTTGATCTCGGCAGGGATGCCCAGATCGAGCCCGACACTGGCAGTGGCGGCGGCCATGGTCAGCAAGTCGATGTATTCGAGGATGAGTGGACCCACGCCCGAATCGACGATGCGAGGCACGGCGGCGGCGACTTCGCCCAGCGTGGCGAACGGGGCCAGCACGGTGGCGGCGTGGGCAGGGCGGGGGTGGAGCTTGAGGGTGGCCTCGGTGACGAGCGCCAGCGTCCCCTCGGAGCCCACGATGAGCTGGGTGAGGTCATAGCCGCTGGTCGCCTTCACGAACTTTCCGCCGGTGCGGATCACCTCGCCCGAGGCCAGCACCGCCTCCAGCCCCAGCACCTGATGGCGGGTGACGCCGTACTTCACCGCCCGCATGCCCCCGGCGTTGGTGGCCACGTTGCCACCCAGGCTGGCGCTGCTCTCACCCGGGAACACGGTGTACACCAGGTCATGGCCGGCGGTGACCGCGTCGAGTTGGTGGAGGGTCACGCCGGGTTGGACGACAGCGGCGTGGTTCTCGGTATCGATCTCCAGGATCTGGTTCATCCGTTCGAATGACACGACGATGCCTCCGGCCGACGGGATGCAGGCACCCGACAAGCCCGTGCCGCTGCCCCGGGCGGTGACGGGGACCCCCTCGGCGTCGGCCAGGGCCAGGATCTCGGCCACTTCGTTCGTCGTGGTCGGATGCACCACCACATCGGGCCGTCGGGCCTGGGCAGTCAGGGCCTCGTCGTGGCCGTAGTCCTCGCTGACGGCGTCACCGGCGGCGACCCGATCGGGCCCCACGATCTCGGCCAGTCGCTCGGCGATGTCCCCCATGGAACCGAACTCTAGGCGGGGAACTCGGGAGGTGAGCTGAGCACCGCCGGCAGCAGGAAGGGTTCTAACCCGTCCCGACCGCCAGCGTCCCAGAACGGATGGGTTGCGCTAGTCGAGGACGGCGATGATGTCGCCCTCGGCCACCCGGTCGTCGGGGGCGACCCGCACCTCGGTGATGGTGCCGGCCCGAGGAGCCTCGACCGGGATCTCCATCTTCATGCTCTCCAGAATGGCCAAGGTGGCACCGGCCTCGACGGCCTGACCGACCTCGACGGTGATCTTCCAGACGTTGGCGGCGATCTCGCTACGGACGTCGGTCATCGGTTCGGAGGAGAGGGTGGAGCGGGCTCATGGGCGGTAGGAACGGGTGGTGGGCCCGGCCTGGCGCCGTGGTGCCGCCAGGTTGGCGAACTCACAGAGCAAGGGGCGGGTGTCGCGGGGGTCGATGATCTCCTCGACCAGGAAGGCCTCGGCGGTGCGGAACGGAGACGCCACCGCGTCCATGCGGGCGGTGATCTCGGCGATGCGGGCCTGGCGCGCATCTTCGTCAGCCAGCGCATCCAGCTCGGCCCGGAAGGCGGCCTCCACGCCGCCCTGGACGGGGAGCGACCCCCACCGGCCCGAAGGCCAGGCGTAGCGGTACGACAGGCGCGACGAGCTCTGGTGTCCGGCACCGCCCACGCCGAACACCTTGCGGATGAGCACCGAACACCACGGCACCGACGCCTGGTGAATGGCGGCGATCGCCCGCACACCGTTGCGGATCGTGCCGGCCTGCTCGCCGGCCAGGCCAACCATGAAGCCGGGCTGGTCGACCAGATGGACGACGGGCAGGTGGAACGTGTCGCACAGGTCGACGAAGCGGGTGACTTTGTCTGAGGCGTCAGCCGTCCAGCTTCCTCCGGCCTGATACGGGTCGGAGGACAAGATGCCCACTGGCCAGCCGTCCAGCCGAGCCAGACCGGTCACCGCGGCCCGCCCCCACCCGGCACCGATCTCGAGATAGCTGTCCTGGTCGACCAAGGACTCGATGATGGGACGGATCCGGTAGACCTGCCGCTGATTGCGGGGAATCGCCCCGATGAGCCACGGATCGCGTCGCTCGGGATCGTCGGTCGGCTCGCCCCGGGCCGAGACCTCGTGGACTGATGATGGTAGGTAGGACAAGAACCGCCGGGTGCGGGCAAAGGCCTCGGCCTCGGTGTCGACCACGTCGTCCACCACGCCGTTGCGTCCGTGGATGTGGGCCCCGCCGAGGTCCTCCTTGGCTATCTCGCCTTCCACCCGGGCGACGACGGGCGGACCGGCCACGAAGACCTGGGCGGTGTCGCGGACCATGAGGGCGTAGTGGCTATTCACCACCCGCGCCGCTCCCAGCCCGGCCACCGAGCCGAGGGCGAGAGCGACCACCGGCACCGTGGCCAGGTTGTCAACCGCGTACTGCCAGCCGAGCAACGGCGGCACGTAGGTCCGCCGGTCGGTGTCGAGCGACTTGACCGAGCCCCCGCCGCCGGTGCCGTCCACCAGGCGTACGAGCGGGAGCCGGAGCTCGAGCGCCATCTGCTCGGCGTAGACCTGCTTCTGCCAGATCGAGGCATCTGCCGCCCCGCCTCGCACCGTGAAGTCATCCCCGCCTACCACCACGGGCCGGTCGTCGATGCGCCCCCGACCCATCACGAAGTTGGCGGGTGTGAACTCGCTCAACTCGGCGTCCTCGCCGTACGACGCCCGGCCGGCCAGCGCCCCGATTTCGTGGAACGATCCCTCGTCGAGGAGGGACTCGATGCGCTCGCGCACGGTGAGCTTGCCGCCCTGGTGCTGGCGCTCGACCTTGTCGGGGCCGCCCATCCGCTGCGCCATCGCCTCGCGGCGTCGCAGCTCAGCGATCTCGGGCTCCCAGGTGTCGTCCGTGGCTGCGGGGTGGGCTGACGTTGGCTCCGGCACGGCTGGGAGCATAGGGCGGGTGCCCCTCAGAGGCGGACTGGCAGCGAGGTGACGTTGCGGAACAAAAACGTATGGCTCCACGTGGTGGGGCCGGTCGGTGCCAAGTCGGGGAAGCGGCGGGACACGGTCCCCAGAAGCGCAGGAGTTCCTCCACCACCCCGCGCGGCGTTTGAGGCCCAGCCCGAGCCGTTCGGGATCTCATAGGCCGTGAGGATGCCCCCGTGGGTCCGTCTGGGGCAGACTGCCGGGGATGGCGATCCGCGTGTTCCTGCTCGACGACCACGAGGTGGTTCGGCGGGGCGTGCGGGAGCTACTGGAAGACGCCGGTGACCTCGAGGTGGTGGGGGAGGCGTCGACCGCCGCCGAGGCGCTCCAGCGCATCCCCGCCACCCGGCCTGACGTCGCCGTGCTCGACGTGCGGCTCCCCGACGGGGACGGCGTGGAGGTGTGCCGCGAGATCCGATCGCACGTGGAGGGCGTCGCCTGCTTGATGCTCACCAGCTACACCGACGACGAAGCGCTCTTCGAGGCGATCATGGCCGGTGCCGCCGGTTACGTACTCAAGCAGATCCGTGGCAACGAACTGGTCGAGGCAATCCGCACCGTGGCCTCCGGTCAGTCACTGCTCGACCCGGTGGCGACGGCGAGGGTGCTGGAGCGTCTGCGCGAGGGGGAGGTCACCGACGAGAAGGTGGCCGCCCTGACCGCCCAGGAACTCAAGCTGCTCGATCTGCTGGCCGAAGGACTGACCAACCGGGAGATCGCGGCCCGCATGTTCCTGGCGGAAAAGACGGTCAAGAACTACGTCTCCAATCTCCTCTCCAAGATGGGTATGGCCCGACGCACCGAGGCGGCGGTGTACGCCGCCCGCCTCGAGGAACGACAACGCCGCCGCCCCGACTGATCGGAACGGCGGCGGCGTCGCCGGCGTGAGGCTGGTGGTTCTCGGGCTCGGTCGCTACTGCACGACCAGGGCGGTCACCATGCCGAACATCCCGGTCTCACGTTCGACGTGGTTGAGGATGTGGCAGTGCCAGACCCAGGTACCCACCTCGTTGGGATTGACGATGACCGTATATCGCTCACCGGGGCCGACGGCGATGGTGTCAGCGGCGTAGGGCTGGTCGAGGGGCAGGCCGTCCTTCGAGATCACGATCTGCGGGAACCGGTGCAGGTGCATGGTGTGCATCTGCAGGCCTTCGTTGAAGTAGGTGACCTCGATCCAGTCGCCGCTCTTGGCGACGATGGGGGCGGTGGCGGGGAAGCTCTTGCCGTCCAGGCTGAGGCCGATCACGCCGGCATCGTTGAGCACCATGGGGCGCTCCTGGGCGATCTTGATGTCCTTGGGGACGACGATCCCGCTGATGGTGCGGCCGGCCGGGAGCGGCTGCTCACCCACCTGGAACACGCCGAACAGGCCGTTGGGCACGGCCATGTCGCCCATGAGATGGGCGTGGTACATGCCCATCTTGATAGAGGTGGGCGTGAACTCGTAGGTGAAACTTCCGCCGGGCGGGATGGCGTCCTGGGTGATGGGGGAGACGCCGTCCATGTTGAAGGGCACGTCGACGCCATGGAAGTGGACGTCGGTGCTGGCGCCGGGCAGATCGTTCTTCACGTTGACCTTGACGTGGTCGCCCACGTTCACCCTCAGCAGCGGGCCCGGCACGGTCCCGTTGTAGGTCCAGGCCTTGACCACCTTGCCGGGCTCGGTCTCCCAGTCGGTGATGGCCGCAGTGAGGTTGAACGCCTTGGTGCCGTCGGCCTCGATGGTGGGCTCGAGGGGCACATTGCCCTTGCCGGCGGTCTCAGCCGGGAAGGGCTTGAACGAGGCCAGCATGGCGTCGGACATGGCCTTGAGCGTGTCAGCGTTGTTGGGGTCGTCCGTGGCGGCCTGGTCGGTCATGCCGGCCATGGCTCCCGAGGCGGCATCGGCCGAGGAGCTGCTGCCGTCGGTCACGACCAGCGAGGCGACCATGCCGCTGCTTGCGTGGCTGGGGATCTCGCAGAGCACCTTGTAGGTGCCCGTTTTCGGGGTCCCCAAGTCGAGGAGCTGGCTCTGACCAGGGCTGATATCCCTGGTCTTCTTGCCCAGATCGGGCACCGATAGGTTGTGGGCCATGGTGCCGGCGTTGGTCACGTTGAGCTGGACGTGACCTGAGGCGTTGATGGTGGCGGGACTGATCTTGAACTCGGTCAGGCTCACGGCTACCGGGGCGGCGGCCGTGACCGTGGTGTCGGACGTGGCCGAAACCGCCACGATGGCGGCGGTGGCCAGCAGGAAGGTGGCAATGGCGGTCAGGGCGGCGAAGACGGAGAGCATGCTCCGGTCTCGGGGCGGGGTGGACGACATGGTGGTGCTCCTCAACGTCGAGGGTTGTTCCGGTCACCGCCAGCGTCGTCGCTGCGTGATCCACCAGGTAGAGGCTCCGGTCTGGTGCAAAAAGGACCAAAGTCCCTAATACGTGGGTCCGTGCGCCCTGCACCGGGTGGATGAAGGCGCTCACGATGGTCCTCATGAAGGCACGGCCGGGGGCCGGGCCACGACCCAGGAGCGATCCGATGACGATCCTCGTCGACCAACAGACGGCCACCGTGGGGGCCCACCTCGCCGGCTATGCCGCGGCGGCGCAGGAACGTGCCGGAGAGGTGCTCAGGAGTTGCGGAGTCGACGAGGGAGCACTCCTTGTCGACGTTCGTTCGGGGGAGAATCGTCTCCGCTGTGTGGTGCGCGTCGATGCGCTGGTCGACCCCATCGCCGCGCAGATGATTGCCATTCGGGTGGTGGACGTGCTGCGCTCGCTCGACGAGGAGGTCGACGTGATCGACGTCGACGTGGTCGACGCCGAGGGGAAGCTGCGTCGGGTGACCCCCTAGTTCCGGTCATGGATGGGGGTCGCCCGGCTTCCCCGGGGTAGGTCAGCGGTGAGGGGTCACGAGCCGGTCGAGCTGGCCCAGCACGCCTCGAACGTTGGCCAGTCGCTGCGCGGATTCTGCGTCGGCAAACTGGAGCTGTTCGGCGGTGGGCGCCGGCGGTCCGATCCGTAGGGTGCGGGAGGTCCGCAGCGCGGCGAGGTAGGCGGACACGGCCTGGTCGAGGCCGGCCAGGATGGCTCGAGCTGGGTCGTCGGGGGCCCCGGAGGCGGCGCCTTGGATAGCGGCGCCGAGTTCGACGGTCCGCTGCTCGAGCGTGGCCCAATGCGCGACCTGCTGCTGCGCGTCCGTCGACGCCGGCCCCGCGGTGCCGAGATCAACCAAGGCCTGGCCCTCTCGACCCATGGCGTCGACGTCGCTCCACCACGTCTTGCGCTCGGCCCGGCGGCGGACCATCACGACGATGATCAGGGCCAGGAGCGCTCCGAGCACGCCGATGGCGAGCCAGGGCACCTTTTTGGACTCGGAGCTCACCTCGGTGGCGACCAGTGTGCTGGGCGGCGTGGTTGTGGTGGGGGCCGGCCGGGTGGTCGTCGTGGATGGTCGGGTCGAGCCGCCCGTGCCGCTCCCGCAGGCGGCGCTGAGGGCCGACAACGCCAGCACAGCCACGATCACCGACGCGGCGGTGATCCGGGCGCGGGGCTGTCCCGCCGAGGGCCTGGGCGGCGGCGAGGCAAGATGCAACTGGACGTGCGGCACGTTCTCCTCCAGATCTGACACGGCGTCAGGTGTGCGACCGGCGCACGGTAGCGTGCAGCGACGACGACGTTCCCGCCACCCTAGGTGAGCCGGTCGCCGGCTCGGGGGACGACGGAGATCGACGAGTTGAGCGACGAATGAGCGACGAATG
>DHIQ01000050.1:0-4920 GCA_002403895.1 Candidatus Neomicrothrix sp. UBA4742 | reverse complement strand
GGAGCAAGGGGTTCATGACCGACGAGACCGCAGGACCGCCCGTCCACGAGCATGGCGATGGTGCCGAGGGGCCGTTGTCGTTCGGCGGCCGGGTGGGGCGCACGTTCGCCGGTTCAGAGGGATGGTGGCCTGAGCGCCCGGTGGCTCCCGCCGGGGCTCCCAACGTGGTGGTCATGTTGGCTGACGACCTCGGCTTTGCCGACCTCGGGTGCTACGGATCGGAGATCGCCACCCCCAACCTCGATGCCCTTGCCGCCCGTGGGATCCGCTACACGAATTTTCACGTGACGCCGATGTGTTCGCCCACCCGCTCGTCGCTGCTCACCGGGCTGGACCACCACCGGGCCGGGTTTGGCACGGTGGCTCATGTCGACGCCGGGTTCCCCGGCTACGCCATGGAGTTGCCCGACGATGCCGCCACCCTGCCCGAGATCCTGCGCGACCACGGCTACGCCACGCTCATGGTGGGCAAATGGCATCTGGCCAAGGACTCCGACTGCTCCGCGGCCGGCCCCCAGCACTCGTGGCCGTGCCAGCGCGGCTTCGACCGCTTCTTCGGGTTCCTCGATGCCTTCACCAACCTGCACCAGCCCCACCGCCTGACCGAGGACAACCACCAGGTCGAGGTGGACCGCTACCCCGACGACTACTACCTGACCGATGACCTGACCGACCGCGCCGTCTCCATGGTGCGTGAGCGGAAGGCCTCGAATCCTGACCAGCCCTTTCTGCTCTACTTCGCCCACGGAGCGGTCCACGCGCCGCTCCAGGCCAAGGGCGTCGACATGGCGCGCTACCGCGGCGCCTACGAGGCGGGCTGGGACGCGCTGCGGGCCGAGCGGTACCAACGCCAACTCGACCTGGGCGTGATCCCCGAGGGGACGCCGCTGGCCCCGCGCAACACCGAGGCGAACCATGACGTGCGTCCATGGGATGAGCTCAGCGACGGCGAACAGCGACTCTTCGCCCGCCACATGGAGGTCTACGCCGCCATGATCGACAACATCGATCAGAACCTCGGTCGCCTTTCGACCGCGCTCGCCGAGCTGGGCGAGTTGGACAACACCATCTTCATCTTCACCTCCGACAACGGGGCGTCGCGAGAAGGGGAGGTGACAGGAACGAGCTCGTACTACGTCCACCTGTTGCAGGGTGACGACATCGACGCCGACGTGGCTCGGATCGACCTGCTCGGCGGTCCCCAGACCACGCCCCACTACCCGCGGGGATGGGCCATGGCCTCCAACACGCCCCGGCGGCTCTACAAGATCAACACCCATGGCGGCGGCCACACGGTCCCCTTCATCGTGTCGTGGCCCGAGCGACTGGCCGGTCACGGTGGCGAATTCCGCCGTCAGTACACCCACATCACCGACCTGCTCCCGACCCTGCTGGAGCTCATCGGCATCGATCGCCCCACCGAGCGGCGGGGGGTGGAGTTGGCCCCGCTGGCCGGCACCAGCTTCGTGTCCACCCTGACGGCACCTGATACGCCCAGTCGCCACACCCGCCAGGTGGAGGAGATGAACGGACACCGGGGCTACTACGAGGACGGGTGGGAGATCGTGACGCTGCACCTGCCCATGACCCCGTTCGACGACCAGGAGTGGGAGCTCTACGACCTGGTCAACGATCCCATCGAGCTGCACGATCTGGCCGCCGAGCGCCCGGAGAAACTGGCCGAGCTGGCCGCCAAATGGGAGGCGGCGGCGAGGGTTGGGCAGATCTACCCGCTCGATGAGGGGAGCGCCATCAAGTACCTGGTGCGCCCACCGCGCAGCGAGGTCTACCGGGAGTCGGTGCGGATCGTGGCGGGGACGCCCAGCCTGGAGCGCTGGCGGTCGGTGCAGCTCATCTGGTTCCGATCGGTGACCATCTCGGTCGAGCTGGCGTTCCGTACCGGCGATCACGGCATGTTGGTGGCCCACGGCGACCAGGGGGCGGGCTACGCGCTGTACGTACTCGATGATGAGTTGTGGTTCGTCCACAATGACGGTCGGGGAACGATGCGTCGCCTCTCGGGGGGAGCGGTTCCCGACGGGACGACATCGATCGTCGCTTCGCTGGAGGCCGTCGGCGGTGGCTCATGGACGGTGTCGCTGTCGGTCGAGGGCGCGCACCGGGCCGCCCTCGAAGGCGTTCCGTTGCTCTACGGCATGGCGCCGTTCGAAGGCATCGACGTGGGCATCGACCGCCGCTCCCCGGTGGACTGGTCGCTCTACGAGCAGTTCGGACCGTTCCCGTGGACGGGGGACCTGCGGGCGGTGACCTACACGCCGGGTGAAGACGCCCCCGACTCGCCGGCCAACCTCCTGCCAGTCATCCGGGAAATGGGCCTCGCCTTCGAGTGACGCCGAACCAGGATCCCGCCAAGAGCTGGTCGCCCGGCACTGTCTCGGGTTGTCGGCGGTGCGGGCCGACGAGCCCGAGGACGTGGCTGCGGCCCTTGCCCGCGCTGGCGTAGAGACGGTCGCTCGGTACGGCGTGCGGCTGTTCACCGATCACTGGGGGGATGTCGATCCTCCCGATGACCTCGGCGCGCTCATTGCTGCAGAGGGAGAGGCGGGCCGTCGCGATCCTTACCGTCGCCTCGCGGCCCTGGCCCACACCATGGGTCGCCGCGCCACCAGCGAACCGGCGTAGGAAGTGGCGTCGCCAGGGCGACCACCTCCTACGCCGATTGGTGGGGTGAATGGGGGCCCGCGATGACGGCGTGCACAGGGCGGTGGAGGCCGAGTAGAACACCGACCCACCGGGTTCAGGTTGTCGGCCAGGTCATCGTTGGCGAACGGCTCGACGATCATCCACGTCCCTCACCCGGGCCGCTCTTCCCAGGAGGCACCATGACCATCTCAGCCGACCAGGCCGTTGCCACCAGCCAGATCGACCACGACATCCAGCCCGAGGTGATCTCGTGGTGACCCGCCTCCTTGATCAGATCACCGCCGGCGACGGGATCGACGCCGACCTCTTCGCCGCCGACACCGCGCTCGACGCCACTGTGCCCAACTGGCGCCGGGCCGAGATGGAAGATGCCAACATGGCGGCGAACCGATGAGCGGCCTGAAGGCTGCCGAGCGAGACGAGGAGGTGAGCGTGTCCGTGTCCCAGCTCCCGCCTGGTCGTCCCGTGGCCCACTCGGTGGATGAGTTGCTGACCGGGGTCACGGCCCGGGAACCCATGAAGGGAGCTGAGTCGCTCTCCACCGCCACCTTCGAGCGGGTCGTGATCGGCGGCGATCGATTCGTGGTGAAGTACCTGCACTGCGACGAGGACTGGATCATGCGAGCCACCGGCGACTTGACCTGCCGGCCCGCCCTCATGTGGACGTCCGGGCTGTTCGACGCACTCCCACGGTGCATCGACCACACCACCGTGGCGGTGGCCACCGGGCTGGGCCGCCACGGATGGGGCTGCGCGCTGTTGCTGAGCGACGTGGGCGAGCACCTCATCCCTGACGGCGACACCGTGATCGGCGAGGGCGACCACGAGTTACTCATCGCCAACATGGCCCGCATGCACGCCCATTTCTGGGGCTTTCGCGATCCGGCCGCCCTGGCTCCGGTCGGCAATCGCTACTTCATATTCAACCGTTGGCTCGGCCCCATCGAAGCCGACTTGGCCAGCGGTGCTGTCGTCCCGACCCTGGTGGACCGGGGCTACACCAACATGGCCGATATCAGCCCGCGCCTGCACAGCCTGCTCACCGACCTGTTCGCCGAGCCGACGCCGTTCCTGCGGGCCATCGAGGCCACGCCCGACACGCTCGTCCATTCGGACTGGAAGCTGGGCAACCTCGGCAACCATCCCGACGGACGCACCATCGTGTTGGACTGGGCCTTCCCTGGCCAGGGCGCGGCGTGCACCGACCTGGCCTGGTATCTGGGAGTCAACTGTCGTCGGATCCCCGCGTCCAAGGAGGACACCATCGCGTCGTACCGCCGAGCGCTCGAAGCGGCGGGCGTAGCGACCGAGGGATGGTGGGATGCCCAACTGGCGCTGGCGCTGCTCGGCAACGCCTTGCAGCAGGCGTGGAGCAAGTGTCTCGACGGTCGCGACGACGAGTTCACGTGGTGGGAGGAGCGAGCGCTCGACGCCGAGCGGTACCTGGCATGAGTCGCGAACGGGGCTCGCTGGCCCAGGCGTACGCCGCATCAGCCCCGGCTTGGGCGGAGGCCCCGAGCCGGATCTACCAGGTCCTGGCCGACGCCCTCGTGGCCGGGGCACCCGTCTCACTTGCTGGTCGGCACGTGGCCGACCTGGGGGCGGGTACCGGCACGGTGAGCCGGGCGCTGATCGGCGCCGGCGCCCGCGTCGTGGCCTTCGACCTCGTGGCCGAGATGCTGGCCCAGGGCGGTCCCGGCCGGGCTCCCGGAGCGGTCGCTGACTTGGCCGCGCTGCCGGTGACTGCCGACGCGGTGGATGCCGCCGTTGCCGGTTTCGTGCTCAACCACTTGCACGATCCGACGGCCGCCGTCGCCGAGATGGCCCGCGTCGTGCGGTCCGGTGGACCGGTGCTGGCCTCGACCTTCGCCGCCCAGCCCCGCCATCGGGCCAAGGTGGTGGTCGAAGAGGCCGCCGCCGCCTTCGGCTATATCGAGCCGCCCTGGTACACGGAGATGAAGGTCGAGGTGGAGCCGCGCACCGCCCGGGCCGATCGGCTGGCCGCGGTGGCTACGGCGGCGGGCCTGGTGGACGTGGCGGTGGACGAGCGGGCCGTGAATGTCGGCGCCGACACCCCCGAGGTGATCGCCGCCTACCGCCTCAGCATGGCTCAGTTTGCGCCGTTCGTGGCCGGCCTCGACGATCAGCGACGCCAGGCACTCCATGCCGCAGTCATCGAGGCCCTCGGACCCGACGTGGAGCCCATACGGCCGGTCGTGCTGTTCCTCGCCGCCCACGTGCCCTGACGCGGCTGGC
>DHIQ01000003.1 GCA_002403895.1 Candidatus Neomicrothrix sp. UBA4742 | reverse complement strand
GCCGGCGGGATCGAGCTCGGCCCCCGGTCGGAGCACGACCGCAACCATCACCTGGTCACCGGCATCGGGATCGGGGACGCCGTAGGCCACGGCCACGACGACATCGGGGTGGAGACCGACGGCGTCAGCGATCGGGCCGGCCGGGAAGTTCTCGCCGTCGACCCGGATNNCAGCGGCACCGAGCTCGCGGCGATAGGGTCGATGCCGACGGAGCCGAGCTCGATCACGGGAAGCCCGTGCTGCGCGTCGACGATGCGCACGAAACGTGGCGCCCACTTGGTGCCGAGGTCGCGCTGGGCGTCGAGGAACGCGCCGAAGCCCGCAGCGTCGAACGCGCGCCCCGTGCGCATCTCGATGGCCGCCATCACCTGGTCGCCGGTGACCGGATCGGGCACGCCGTACACGGCGACGGCGCCGACGTCGGGATGACGGCCGATGATGCGCTCGATCGGAGCGGCCGCGAAGTTCTCGCCGTCGACCCGGATCCAGTCGCTGGTGCGTCCGGCGAAGTAGAGGTACCGGTCGTCGTCGAGATACCCGAGGTCGCCCGACCAGTACCACCCGTTGCGGGTCGCCCGAGCCGTGGCCTCGGGGTTGTTGTAGTAGCCCTCGAAGGGGCCGCTCCCCGCGGTGTTCACGATCTCGCCCACGCAGTCCGCCGCGTTGACCAGGCGACCCCCGGCGTCGTAGCGCGCCGGCGGGCACTCCTGGCCGTCCTCGCCGACGATGCGGATCGTCGGGTCGGCCAGACCCATGGCCCCGGCCCGGTCGGGAGCGTCGCGGTTCAGCGCCACGGCCCCCTCGGTGGAGCCGAAGGCGTCGATGACCTCGACGTCGAACCGGCGGGCGAACTCGTCGATCACCTGGGGCGCTCCCTCGTTCCCGAACGCCACCCGCAACGGGTTGTCGGCGTCATCATCGCCCGGAGGTGATGCGAGCAGATAGGACAACGGCTTGCCGGTGTAGTTGAACCAGGTTGAGCCGTAGCGGCGGACATCGACCAGGAACCGCGACACGCTGAAGCGCCGAGCGAGGCCGACCGACGCGCCGACCACGATCGAGGGCGCCCACCCCACCATCAGCGCGTTGGAGTGGAACAGGGGCATGGCGACGTACCCCACGTCGTCGGGGCCGATGCCCAAGAGCGTGGCCATCCGACTCCCGGTCACCATGAGGCGGCGCTGGCTGCAGATCACCCCCTTGGGCGCGCCCGACGTCCCCGAGGTGAAGATCAGCGCCCACCGGGTTTCGCTGTCGACCGGCACCTGGGGGTCATCGGTGCCGGCCCGGCTGAGGGCCGCATCGAGATCGGCGTCGCCCCGGCCATCGCCGCCTCCTCCGAGCCCACCCCAGCGGTGTGAGACCAGCACCGGGCGGGCGCCCAGGTCGAGGCCGGCCAGGTCGTCGAGGTGGGCCGGCTCGGTGATCACAAGGTCGACATCGGCGTGGACCAGATCGGCAAGCAAGTGCTCGCCCACCCGGGTGGGGTTCAGGCCCACGACGGTCGCGCCGGCCAGCGCCGCCCCACCGAGGGCAAAGAGATAATCCGGTGTGTTGTCGAGGAGCACCCCGACGTGGGTCGGACGGTCGCCGGGAGGCTCGTGACTCAGCAGGAGGTTGCCCCATCGCTGCGCCTCGGCCAGGTACTCGGCGTGGCTCCACATCTCGTCGGCGAAGCGGATCGCCGGGCGCCCGCCGATGTCGGGATCGCCGGCGTTGCGCCTCAGCAGCGCCGCCGCGCTGGGCGCCGGCAACGGTGCCTGGCCGGGCAGCGGAGTGGTCGGCGACACGGATCACACTGTAGGTGACACGTGCGTCAGGGTTCCGACGCCGAGCTACGGTGACACCGATGACGCCAACTCGACCGACGAAGGCGGCTCGACAGACCACGTCGGCGACTCGCCGAGCGGCCCCGACGACCACGGGCGGACTCGCTTCCCCGTCGCGGGCGCGCGGTCGCCGAACCCGGGCGCGCCTCCTCGAAGCGGGGGCCAGCGTTTTTGCGTCGAAAGGATTCCACGCGGCGCGGGTCGATGACGTCGTGGCCGCGGCCGAGAGCAGCCACGGCACCTTCTACCTGTACTTCTCCTCGAAGGAGAGCCTGTTCGAGTCGCTGGTGGCCGAGGTCGCCGACGACCTGCAGGAGCTCATCGACGACCTGCCGCCGATCGGCGACACGGCACGGGGCCGCGCCGCCCTACGGGAGTGGCTGGCCCGCTTCTCCGAGCTCTACGGCCGCTACGGGGCGATCATCCGCACCTGGACCGAAACCGAGCTGTTCGGCGACCGCACCGGGCAACGCGGCAACGAGGCCCTTGGGGGCATGGCCGCGGCGATGACTGAGAACATCCGCATCCCCAAGCGGTCGGGCCTCGACCCGGCCGTTGCCTCGCTGGCGCTCATGACCCTCGTCGAGCGGGTGAACTACTACACCACTACGGGCCAACTCCAGGCCACCCCCGATGAGGTGCTCGACACGCTCGTCGACGTGATCGACGCCGCCGTGTTCGGTTGATCTTTGCCGGGGATGGTCGGCCCATGAGCACCGCCCCAGCACGACTCGGGCCGGAGTGGCTTTTCAGGCCCCGAAGCCGACCCTATGCTGACACGAACGTCAGGTTCTGAGGGGGGCCGCCGTGATGCTTGCCAGTGGCAAGATTCAAACCCGTCGAGGGGGTCATGGCTCGTGGCTCGCCGCGCTCGTGGCGTTGGCACTGCTCGCCGCTTCCTGCGGCAACAGTCCCACCAACACGGCGGAGAGCACCTCGCCCTCGACATCGGGCTCCCCCGACGGCTCGCAGGTCGCCGTGAACGAGACGGGCGTGACCCCGACCGAGATCCGGGTAGGCGGGGTCGTCTCGGCCACGAACCCGCTCGGCGGCAAGTACGCCGACGCGTTCGACGGGGTCCAAGCCTACTTCAACATGGTGAACGACCAGGGCGGCCTCTACGGTCGGAAGCTGGTCCTGGCGGCCAAGCGCGACGACAAGACGGGCGCCAACAAGAGCGAGGTGCAGGGTCTCCTCACCCAGGACAACGTGTTCGCCGTGCTCCCGGTGGCGACGCTGCTGTTCACCGGAGCCGACACGCTCGTCCAGCAACAGGTGCCCACCTTCGGCTGGAACATCAACACCGAGTGGTCGGGGACGACGGCCGATCCGAAGGCCAACCTCTTCGCCCAGACCGGCTCCTACATCTGCTTCACCTGCGCCAGCCCCGTGCAACCGTGGCTGGCCAACCAGATGGGCGCCCACAAGATCGGCCTGCTGGCCTACTCGGTCCCCCAGTCGGCCGAATGCGCCGACGGCACGGTGAACAGCTTCCAGAAGTTCGGCACGCAGACCGACAGCTCGGTGGCCTTCGAGGACAAGTCGCTCGCCTACGGAACCTCGGACCTCTCGGTCCAGGTCTCCAAGATGAAGGACGCCGGCGTCGACCTGGTGCTCACCTGCATGGACACCAACGGCGTGGTCACCCTGGCCAAGGAGATCAAGAAGCAGCAGCTCCACGCGGTCCAGTTCCTCCCCGACGCCTACGACCACCAGTTCCTGGCCGAGTTCGGCGACCTGTTCGAAGGCTCGTACGTCCGCACCGACTTCGTCCAGTGGGAGGTCGAGGACAAGCCCCAGGGTCTGCAGGACTACCTCGACTGGATCGGGAAGCTGGGCACCGAGCCCTCCGAGAACTCGGTGGTGGGGTGGCTCAACGCCGACCTGTTCGTCCGGGGTCTCAAAGCGGCCGGTCCCAACTTCAGCCGTCAGGCGCTGACCAACGCCATCAACCAGATGACCGACTACAACGCCGACGGTCTGGTCTACCCCGTCGACTGGACCGTTCAGCACACGCAGGACGCGTCCAGCACCGACTACTGCCAGTTCATCTCCAAGATCCAGGACAGCAAGTTCAACCCGGTGTTCAGCCAGCCGGGAAAGCCGTTCGTGTGCGCCGTCATCAA
>DHIQ01000214.1 GCA_002403895.1 Candidatus Neomicrothrix sp. UBA4742 | reverse complement strand
GCGCTGGCCTCCGAAGCACCGGTCGCGGCTCTGACGGACGAGCAGGCCCTATCCCTCGAGGGTCGGTTTGGCGCCCGGTTGCCCCGAAGGCGTCCCTATGGGCCATTCGACCTACCCCGACGATGGCAACCCTGTATGGTGACCACCGTCACGCTGGCTACCCGGTAGCCGACGGAAGCACACAGGGGGATCGGATGATCGTGGTAGCCAGGAACACTCGACGCGTGGCGGTAGTCGTCGTCGCGCTGCTCATCGCTGCCTCGTGCAGCTCAGGAAGCTCGACATCGACCGGGAACACCAGCGGCACGGGAGGAGGTAGCGGTTCCGATCAACCGGCCAAGGCGCAAACAGCCACCGACCTCGCGTTCAAGGGCACGAATCGCCCGGTCGACCCGACGCCGCGCGCCGCGGTCAAGGGCAAGCACATCGTCGTGATCTCGGCCGGACAGGCCGCCAGCAGTAGCTCGGTGCCGTCCAACGGTGCCGTGGCCGCGGCCGAGGCGATCGGCTGGCAGGTCGATCTCTATGACGCCAAGCTCGACCCGTCGAACTACGCACCGCTCGTCCGCCAAGCCATCGCGGCCAACGCCGATGGCATCGTGCTCGACGCCATCGACTGCAGCGCGGTGAAACAACCGCTCCAGGAGGCCAAGGCGAAGAACATCGCCATCGTGGCGATCTACGCCTTCGACTGCAATGACTCCCACGCGGGAGGCGACCCAACGGGGCTCTACAGCGCCAACATCAACTACGGCGCCAAGGCCACCGATCCGGATGCCTTCGCCGGGGTCTACGGCGCTGATCAGGCCAACTACATCATCGCCGACAGCGACAACAAGGCGAAGGTCATCGCCATCCAGGACCCCGAGTTCACGGTGCTGTACTGGACGCTCGACGGGTTCAGCAAGACCATCCAGGACTCGGGCGGCTCGCAGATCGTCGACACGCTCGACGTGACCGTGGCCGATCTGGGCAACGGCCAGATCGTTCCGAAGATCCAGGCCGAGCTGCTCAAGCACCCGGAAGCCAACTGGATCAAGTCGCCGTACACCTATGTCACGACCATCGGTGTGGCCCAGGCCCTCGGCGCCAACGCCAACAAGCTCAAGGTCATGGGCGGCGAGGGCTTCGCCGACGAGCTCGACCTCATCCGCAGCGGCAAGATCACCGCCGCCAACATCATCTCCTCGGAGTGGGTTGGTTGGGCATCGATCGACACCATGAACAGCTTCTTCCTCGGTCAGCCGCCGGCTGACAGCGGGATCGGCTGGACCATGGTCGACGCCACCCACAACCTGCCCGCCAGCGGGGAGTTCGTCCCGCCGGTCGACTTCCACGCCGAGTACAAGGCTGCGTGGGGCGTCGGTTGACGACCGACTCCACCAGTGGCCGGCCATCCCCCGACGGGGTGACCGAGCCTGGTGACGGAGGTCCCGACTTGTCCGTGGCGCCGCCTTCCGAGGCGGCGCTGCGGATCAGCCACGTGTCGAAGACGTTCCCCGGAACCCGGGCGCTGATCGACCTCTCGTTCGATGTGAAGCAGGGTGAGATCCACGCCCTCGTCGGCGGTAACGGGTCGGGCAAATCCACCCTCATCAAGATCATGGCCGGCGTCTACAACGCCGATCCGGGCGGCACCATCACGGTCGACGGTGACGAGATGCGAGCCGACCACACCACCCCGGCCGCCGCCCGCGCGCTCGGCCTGCACTTCGTGCATCAGAACCCCGCGGTCTTCCCCGATCTGTCGGTGGCCGAGAACCTGGCCATCGGCCGCGGGTTCCAGACCACGGCCATCGGCAACATCCGCTGGGGGGCCCAACGCAGGCGCACGACGGCGCTCCTCGAGCGCTTCGACATCGCCGCCCGCCCCGAGGCGCTGGTGCGCTCGCTGCGCCCCGCCGAGCGGGCCATGGTGGCCATCGCCCGCGCCCTGCAGGACCAGGAAGGCGAGCACACTGGCGTGCTGGTACTCGACGAGCCCACCGCATCGCTGCCCCGAGCCGAGGTGGTGCGGCTCATGGGCGCCCTCAATCGCTTCGCCGAGAGTGGCCAGACCATCCTGTTCGTGAGCCACCGCCTCGACGAGGTCATCGACTCGTGCGACCAAGCCACCGTCTTGCGCGACGGCAGGCTGGCCGGCACCCTCGGAGGCGAGGAGATCACCGAGTCCCGGCTGATTGAGCTCATCGCCGGCCGCTCCCTCGAGCTTGCCTTCCCGTCGATGCCCGCGGCCACGTCCGAGGAGATCGCCCTCGAAGCGAAGAGGATCGAGGGCGGTCCTCTCAAAGGGGTGAACTTCCAGCTCCAACGAGGCGAGGTTCTCGGCATCGCCGGCCTGCTGGGGTCGGGCCGCTCCGAGCTGCTGAAGATGGCCTTCGGGGCCTACCCCATCAGGGCAGGCTCGTTCGACCTCGACGGCAAGCCCGTCAACTTCCGCCACATCGGCCAGGCCATGGACGCGGGCATCGCCTATGTTCCCGAGGACCGTGGCACCGAAGCCTCGTTCCCCGACCTCAGCCTGTCGGACAACGTCAGTGCGGCCATGGTCGACACCTACTGGAGGAACCTCCGGCTGCGCAAGCGGGCGGCCGACGCCGACGCCCGCACGTCGATCAGCGAGTTCTTCATCCGGGCGTCGTCCGAGCGCCAGAAGATGGGAACGCTGTCGGGTGGAAACCAACAAAAGGTCGTCTTGGCCCGTTGGCTGCGGCGCCGGCCCAAGGTGCTGCTACTCGACGAACCGACACACGGCGTCGACGTCGGTGCCCGCGCCGAGATCTACCAGCTGGTGAGCAACGCAGTCGGTGAGGGGTGCTCGGTGTTACTCGTCTCCAGTGACTTCGAGGAGCTCGCTACCGTCGCCGACCGGGTCATTGTGCTGGCCAACGGTCAGGTCACCGCCGAGCTGAAAGCCCCCGACATCGAACCGGCCCGGCTCACCGAGCTGGCCTTCAGCACACAGGAGCTCACCGCATGAGCGTCACACCCGACTCCCTCAGCGATCCCGGTTCCCATTCCCCCCTGGTGCGGCCGCCCGATGCCGAGGAGGAGCTCAATCCGACCGAGAGCGTGTGGCGGGCGCGAGCGCTCGACTTCACCGAGCGCTACGCCCTCGCCGTGCTGTTCGTGGCCACGTTCATCTTCTTCAGCACGTGGTCGAAGACGTCGAGCACGTTCCCCACCGCGGCCAACATCAAGAACGTGCTCGGTAGCCAGGCCGTGTACGGCATCTTGGCCCTGGCCATCATGATCCCGCTCGTGTGCGGCGAGTTCGACTTCTCCGTCGGCTCGCTGGCCGGGCTGACCCAGGTCTTCTGTGCCTGGTTCATGTCCGTGGACGGCTTTCCGGTCTGGGTCGCCATCGGGGTGGCCATCGGCATCGGGGCGCTGGTCGGGCTGAGCAACGGCAACACCGTGGCCCGGGTTGGCGTGAACTCGCTCATCGTGACCCTCGGCGTGGCGTCGGTCCTCCTCGGCATCGTGGAGTGGAGAACGAAAGGGTTGTCCGTCAGTACCAACATCCCGAAGTCTTTCATCAACCTCGGGTCGGGTGAGTGGTTCGGGCTCCCGAAGACCATCTACTACCTGGCCGGCGCTGCGATCGTCACCTACTACATGATCGAGCACACGCCGTTCGGGCGGTACCTGCAGAGCATCGGGTCGAACCGGGAGGCGGCTCGGCTCGTGGGCCTGCCGGTCGAGCGCCTTGTTCTGCTCTCCTTCGTGCTGTCCGGCACCTTGGCCGGTATCGCCGGCGTGCTCTGGGTGTCGCTCAACGGTGGCGCCAACCCCCAGCTCGGTACGGTGGTCCAAACGCTCGTCGCCCTGGCCGCCGCCTACCTGGGGGCCACCGCCATCAAGCCCGGCCGGTTCAACGTCATCGGGACGATGCTGGCCGTCTTCTTCCTGGCCTTCACCGTCAACGGCCTGTCACTGGCCGGCGTGGCCAACTGGATCAACGATGTCTTCAACGGCGCCGCCCTCTTCGTGGCGGTATTGATCTCCACCATCATCGGCCGCAAGCGGGCCGGGGTCGCCTGAAAGGGTCGGATGCATGGCTCGCAACTCGAAGGTCGATCGCCTCCAGGACGTACAGCTGTTCTCGTCGTGCACGGTGAAGGAACTGACCCAGATCGCTCGCGCCTCCGACGAGGTCGCCGTCGGCGAGGGCACGTCCGTCGTCACCGAGGGCTCCCTGGGCCACGAGTTCTACCTGATCCTCGACGGTCGGACCGCCGTCTCCCGGGGCGGCAAGCCCGTGGCCGAGCTGGGTCCGGGCCAGTACTTCGGCGAGATGTCGCTGCTTGATGGCGCGCCACGCAACGCCACGGTCACGGCGCTGGCACCTACCAAGCTGATGGTGCTCGGTCAGCGCGAGTTTGCCGCGCTGCTCGACAGCACGCCGGGTGTGGCCCGCAAGCTGCTCACTCAGATGGCCGCCCGGTTGCGGGCCGCCGACGACCAAGCCGTCACCCACTAGGTCCGCGCCGGGCGCGCTGGCGCCGATCGTTCACCGGCTGCAGCATCCCGACGGCGTCACCAAGATCTGTCGCTGGGCCGGGGTTTCACCCCGTTCACCCGGCCCGGCGACAATTCCTGCACCCGCGCGTCAAACCTCTCGGAGTGCATCGCCCGACCCAATCGACAGAGGTTCTTGGGCGAGCGTTGCCGGCTAGGGGGACCGCTGCGCGTCCACGCAAGAGAATGGGAACCAGTAAGCGGTGCCGGCGATGACCGTGGCGT
>DHIQ01000224.1:23520-23689 GCA_002403895.1 Candidatus Neomicrothrix sp. UBA4742 | reverse complement strand
GGCGAGCCCGGCGAGGTGGTCGTCCGGGGGTACCAGGTCATGCAGGGGTACTTCGACGATCCCACGGCGACGGGCGAGGCCGTCGACCCGGCGGGGTGGCTGCACACCGGGGACATCGGGGTCATGGACGAGCGCGGGTACCTCGACATCACCGACCGCAAGAAGGACA
>DHIQ01000224.1:18939-23335 GCA_002403895.1 Candidatus Neomicrothrix sp. UBA4742 | reverse complement strand
GACCGCAAGAAGGACATGTTCATCGTGGGCGGGTTCAACGCCTACCCGGCGGAGATCGAGAACCTGATGTCGCCCCACCCCGCCATCGCCCAGGTGGCGGTGATCGGTGTGCCTCACGAGCGCCAGGGCGAGGTGGGGGTGGCCTTCGTGGTCCCGAGGGTAGGCCAGGCGGTCGATCCCGACGAGGTCGTGTCGTGGTGCCGCACCCGGATGGCCAACTACAAGGTCCCCAGCCGGGTGGTGGTGGTCGACCAGCTGCCGCTGAACGCCTCCGGCAAGGTGCTCAAGGGTGAGCTGCGACAGCTCGCCGCCGAAGCCTGACACCCGGCGCTGACGGCTCCGGCCTGCCCGGCGCCGGGCACCATCCCGATTCGCGCGAGAACCGGCCCCTGCCCGGACGCGATCGGGGGTGGGCCGATGGCCCACCCCCGATACGTGATGTCCTCGACTGACGTTCCTGGTGGGCCCGGCCGTCAGGTCGGCGGCCGTGCGCTCAGGAACGGATCAGCCGTTGCCGCAGGCGAAGTCGACTGTGGCCGGGAACTTGGTCGTGCAGGCCCCGCTGTAGGTGGTGGGGATCCCGTTGACCATGTAGGAGGTGCCGGTGAAGGTAGAAACCCCGATGCCCAGGTCCTTGAGGCCGCGGAGGGTGGTGCCGGGACGGCCGACACCGGTAGCCACCTTCTGGGTGCTGATCGTCGAGCCGTCGAAGCTGAACGACGAGGCGATGCCCAGAGCCGGAGAGGCGCAGAGCGCCAGACCGGTCGGCAGGAAGGGGAAGACGATGTCCGTGTGGGCGGCGACCTGCGGGTCACCAGGGGTGCTGGCGACCTGCGGGACCACGTAGCCGGCGAAGGAAATGACCGACGTCGGGTACAGGATCTGCCCGATCGAGCCGGAAGGCACGAACGTCGACAGCAGCACGGGGACGAACGAGCCCGGGTTGTACCAGCCACCCGAGATCGTGGTGCCCTCGGGGGTGCCGGCCGCGCACGGATCATCGCCCTTGACCAGGTTCGGGTTCAGGTCCAGCGTCGAGCGGATGACCGCCGAAGCGTCGTTGTTCACCGGTGCGGTGACCGAAGGCAGACCGACGACCACGGGGGCGCCGGACCCCAGCGTGATGCTCACGCCGGTGGCCGTGGCCGTGGCGTTCACCGAGATGCTGACCGTCGTGGCGTTGGTCACCAGAGCGATCGTGGCCCCGGCGGGGATGCCGGAACCGCTGATGGCCTGGCCCTTGTCGCAGGCGGTGCTGAAGCCGGCGGTGGCCGAGGTCACGACCTTGGAGCCCGTCGTGGTGACACCGTCGGTGACGGTGAGCGGCCGGGTCAGGGTCGCGTTATTGGACAGGACAGCGGTCGTGGCGTTGGTCACCGACGTGATGTAGGTGCCTGTCGGAATCCCGCAGCCGATGACGGGCAGTTGCACGTCGGACTGCTGGAAGTTGCCGCTGGCCGACGTGACCGTATTGCTGCCGCTGGTGATGTTGACGTCCGTCAGCGCGCGGGTCGACGACACGAGCTCGTCGGTCCCGATGCTGAGGGTCTGCGCCGTCCCCGAGGTCGTCGCGGCCGCGGACAGGACTGCGGTCGTGGAGTTGGTGACCGACGCGATGGTCGTGTACTTGGGGATGTAGGTGCCGGTCACCGAGCGGCCGATGTCAGCCGCCGTGAAGTTGGCGGTGGCCGAGGTGATGGTCGTGCTGGCCGCGGTGGTCACACCGTCGATGACGCCACGGATGCTCGAGTTCTCGATGAGCACCGGATGGGCGGCCCACGTGCCGACGGCGACCTTGTTCAGCGTGACGCTGGTCGGGCTGTTCACCGCGGCGATGAACGAGTTCGGGCCGATGCCCAGACCGCTGACCGTGTGGTTGATGTCAGAGGCGGCGTCGAAATGGCCAGAAGCGGCGGTGAGGGTGGCGCTGCCAACGGTGGTCACACCGTCGGTCACCTTCCATGCCCCGCCGTTGTGCCACACGGCCTGCGGGAAATCGTGGATGGTCTCCTTCGGCGACGTGGCGAGGTTGCCGAAGGTGCAGGCAAGCTTCTCGCCGGACTGGCCTCCGGGCGCGTTCGGGAACTGCCCGAACGAACACGCGTTGAAGATGGCCGACGCCGGGTTGGCGAATGGCAGTGCCAGGGCCAGCAATGATGCTGCCGCCAACAGTGCGAATTTGGACTTGGTGCGTCCCATACGGACTCCCCCCGTGGTAGTCCGGCGACTCCGGACACGGCAGATGTAATCGTGACTTCAGCCACTCTGTCAAGAAAATGACTCACTCTTTGTGGCCCGGGTGCCGATACGGAGGGGGTTTCGGTCTGTTCGCGGGCCTCTCAGCCAGTCTGGGCACCGGGAACCCACGGGCTCCGGCGCTTGTGGCTAGTCTCACCGGCTCATGCGCCCGCATCGATTCTCCCGCCGCCTCGTCCGCTATCTCGTCCCTGCGCTGATCGCCGTCGTCGCCCTGTCGATGTCGATGTCGGTGCCGGCCGGCGCCCAGGACACCGGCACGCTGAGCCAGATCTCGCCCGGGCTCGCGATCGTCGGCGCCTCGGTCAGTGGCAACGGGCCGGAGGCGGGTCGCACCCTCGACAGCAACCAGGCCACGGCATTCCTCCAGGCGTGGCTTCCCAATGCCGTGCTCGGCACCCCCACGCTCGAGACCCCGCCCACCTCGCTGCCCGTGTACCAGATCGAGGTCGACTACACCTACGAGGTAGCGCCTGGCTTCATCACCGTGAACTACGCGTCGGACGGCACCACGGCGTGGGTGGCGCTGCCGGCGCAGGAGCTGTGGCCCGGCGCGGTGGTGACGCCCGAGCAGGGTGACAAATGGCTCCGGGCCCCGGACGGGACGGTGGCCGCGTTCCATGGCCAGGTGGTCGCCGAGACCATTCCTACCGCTCCGCCCGACACCATCGCTGAGTCGTCGGGCTCGTCCAGCAGTGACAACCCGGTCGGGTTGGTCATCGCCGTGGTGGTCGCTGCCGTCGTGGTGGTCGGGTTGGTCGTCCTCGGCGTGGGCCGCCGGCGCAAGACCGCCACAGAGGTGGACGACGGTCGACGCTGACCGATCTCTGCTCGATCTGCGGTCCGGCCAGTCGCGGATCTAACATGCCGTCCGATTTCGGGCGCCGAGGGGGCGCCGGAGAGGACGAGCGTGGATCTTCGCTACTCGGAGTCGGAGGAACGATTCCGCAAGGAGCTTCGGGAGTGGCTGGCCGGCGCCCTGCCGACGCTTCCGCCCAAACCCCCGGCTGACGCCTGGGACGACCGTCGGGACTACGACACCGGCTGGCAGCGCAAGCTGTTCGACGCCGGCTACGCCGGGATCAGCTGGCCGGTCGAGTACGGCGGCCGGGGGGCGACGCTGGTCGAGCAGCTCGTCTACCTGGAGGAGACCACCCGGGCCGGCGCCCCCTATGTCGGGGTGAACTTCGTGGGGACGCTCCACGCCGGGCCGACGATCATGACCGAGGCCAGTCCCGAGCAGAAGGACGAGCACCTGCCCCGGATCCTTCGGGGCGAGGAGGTCTGGTGCCAGGGCTTCAGCGAGCCCAACGCCGGGAGCGACCTCGGCTCGTTGACCTGCCGGGGGGTGCGCGACGGCGACGAGTACGTCGTCACCGGGCAGAAGATCTGGACAACGTACGCCCAGATCGCCGACTGGTGCGAGTTGCTCATCCGCACCGACCCCGAGGCCCCCAAGCACAAGGGCATCACCTGGGTGATGTTCCCCATGGGAACGCCCGGCATCGAGATCCGCCCCATCAACACCATCACCGGGACCTCGGAGTTCTCCGAGGTGTTCTTCGACGAGGCCCGGGTGCCCGTGGCCAATCGGGTGGGGGCGGAGAACGACGGGTGGCGCGTCGCCATGGTCACGTTCGGCTTCGAACGCGGCACCGCCTTCGTGTCCGACCTGGTCGAGACCGACCGGCTGATCTCCGAACTGGTCACCCTGGCCCGTCTCGTCACGCGGGGATCGGCCACCGCCTGGGACGACGTCGCCCTGCGCCGCGAGGTTGGCCACCTGCAGGCCGAGATGGATGCCCTGTGGGCCATGACCAAACGGAACCTGTCGCAGGCGGCCCGCCACGGTGTGCCCGGCCCGGCCGGGTCGGTCATGAAGGTCGCCTACTCGGAGCTGTTCCAGCGGGTGACCGACCTGGCCATGCGGATACTCGAACGCGGCGGGCTGTCGATGGAGGACGTGGGCGACTGGCCCTCGGGCATCTTCGTCGAGGAGCGCCTGCGCAGCACCTCGTTCACCATCGCCGCGGGCACCAGTCAGATCCAGCGCAACATCATCGCCGAGCGCATTCTCGGCCTTCCCCGGGAGTAGTGGTGCACGTGTTGAGCTCATCGAACCGTGTGACGCGGGTTTCAC
>DHIQ01000224.1:0-18766 GCA_002403895.1 Candidatus Neomicrothrix sp. UBA4742 | reverse complement strand
TCACCGAACCGTGTGACGCGGGTTCCACCGACGGGCGCGTCATCGCCGGCTCGACTCACTGATCGGCGGGAGTGAGATGGACTTTGAATTGAGTGAGGATCAGGTCGCGCTGGCCGACGGCGTGCGGTCCTTCTGTGAGGGCCGGTTCCCGATGGCGACGGTGCGGGCCCTGGCCGACGACCACGGGGTCGACCGGGACCGCTGGCGCGAGCTCGGCGACCTGGGACTCTTCTCGCTGCTCCTGGCCGCGGCCGCCGGTGGCGCCGAGGGGGGCTGGGCCGACGCCGTCGTGGCTTTCGAGGAGCTGGGCCGGGCCCTGGTGCCGGGCCCGCTGGTGTGGACCCAGCTCCTGGCGGGCACCGTGCCCGGGGCCGCCACCGGCGAGGCCATCGTCGCCGGCATCGACCGCGCGGATCCGAGCGGCATCGTGGAGTTCCCCGACCGGCTCGACCACTTGGCGGTCGTCGACGATGCCGGGATCTGGCTGGTGCCCGCCGGCGACCTCGTCGTCGAGCTGCTCCGGCCGCTCGACCCCCTCACGCCGGTGGCCCGTCTCACCGCCCCGCTGCCCCAGGGCGATCTGATCCTCGATGCCGAGGCTGCGGCCCGACTCCGCATCCATGGCGCGGCGCTGACCTCCGCCCTCTTGCTGGGCTCGTCGCAGGCCTCCGCCGCTCTGGCCGTCGCCTACGCCAAGGAGCGCCAGCAGTTCGGCCGGCCGATCGGCGCCTTCCAGGCCATGAAGCACCTTCTGGCCGACACCTTCACCCGGGCGGAGATCGCCCGGGGTGCGGTCTACGCCGCGGGGGTGACGTTGGACGACCCGGCGGTCGGCTCGGCGGAGCGGGCCGTCGCCGCGGCCAAGCTGACCGCGGCCGAGGCCGCCCTGGCCAACGCCAAGACGTGCATCCAGGTGCACGGCGGCATGGGCTTCACCTGGGAGATCGACGCCCACCTGTACCTGAAGCGGGCCTACGCGCTGGAGCCGGCCTTCGGGACCCGGGACGAGTGGGCCGACGTCATGGCCGACGTGCTCGACCAGACCGCCTGACCTGGCTCATTGATCCGCCCGCCCTGCCGCGCCGGGTCACAATGGCCGGGACGTCCTGGCACACTACCGGAGTGGCGATCTCGACCTCGGTGATGTTGCGACGGGCGGCGGTGCTGCGCTGTCCCGTCTGCGACCACCGGCACCTCTTCCGCCGCTGGGTCTCGATGGTGGACGCCTGTCCCGGGTGCGGACTGCGGTTTCATCGCCTGGCCGGCCAGTGGCTCGGTTCGTGGTTCCTGAACATCATCGTGGCCCAGACCGCCGTGGTCCTCGTCCTCATCGTGGGTGTGGCCATCACCTACCCCGATCCCGACCTGTGGGTGATCGGGCTGCTGGACCTGGCCGTGGCCATCGTCGTGCCCTTCGTGTTCTTTCCGTTCTCCCGCACGTTGTGGACGGCGATCGACCTGGCCATGCGCCCGCTCGAGTTCGACGAGGGCGTCGCTCCCGGGGTGGAGCTCGAGCAGCACGAGCGCATCCCCAGCCGGGCTCTGCCTCGCGGTCGCCGCTGAGGCTGCGCCGTGCACCTGGTCTTCAGGTGGTGCCCGTCGTCTTGAGCGTCGTGCTGGTGGTCGTGGTGCGCGCTCTGGTCGTCATGGTGGTCTTCGGCGCGGTGGTCACCGCGGGGGCCGTGGTGGTCGTCGAGGCCGCGGTCGTGGGTGGTGTGGTCGGAGGGGCATTCGGGTCGACGACCGTGACGGAGAACGTGGCGGTCTTGTCGGGCGCGGCGGCGGCGCCCGGTCGGCCGTAGCGCAGGGTGATGGTGGTGGTCCCCAAGGCCCGGCCCCCGTAGCGCAGGACCTGGGTGGCGCCTTGGCACGAGCCGCCCTCGACGGTCCGGCCCTGCCCGGGGAACTCGGTGCCGATGGACAACAGGATGGCGGGGTCGGGTGGGGTGACCGTCTGCCAGCTGAGCCCGGTGGCGGCGTCGGCCTCCAGGGTCAGGGCGAACTGCTGACCCAGCGCCACCGAGATCGGGGCGGCCGGGTCGCAGTAGGCGGAGACGGTGACGGGGGTCCCGGCGTTGCCCGTGCCGGGGACGGTCGTGGCGCTGGAGCTGGACGACTCGGCCCCGCCGCATGCGGTGAGGGCCGCCGCCAGGGTCACGGCCAGCACGATCAGCCTGACTGCTCCCGACCGCGAGATCAGGGAGGGGACCGGGGACGCGTGCGTCTGTCGTCGCGTGGTCCGGCTGGCCATCGGTCCCTTCGCTCCTCGTCTGCGGATGCCCGGCAGTATGGCCGCCACGGGCCGATCGGGGTATCCGGCCCTCCCCGTCGGCCCGCCGTCGGCTCATCCGTCAGTTTGAGAACGTGTTCTAGTATTGGACTTCCATGGATTTCGAGGACACCCCTGAAGAAGCAGCGTTCCGGGCCGAGGTCACCGCCTTCTTCGAATCGCACGCCGAGCTCAAGACCGGCACCGACGCCGACTGGTCGCGCGGCGCCGTGGCCACCGATCCCGACGAGGAGGCCGAGTACCACCGCCGGTGCCACGAGTGGCAGGCGGTCCTCTACGACAACGGGTGGGCGGGTATCGCCTGGCCCAAGGCCTTCGGCGGCCGGGGCGGCACGCCCAGCCAGTCGATCATCTTCAACCAGGAGGTCCGCCGCTTCGACGTGACCACCGGGTTCATCGGTGCGTCCCAGCAACTCGTGGGCCCCCCGATCATGCGCCACGGGAACGACGAGCAGCAGGCCCGCTACCTGGGACCGCTGCTGCGGGGCGACGAGCGGTGGTGCCAGCTGTTCAGCGAGCCGGGGGCGGGGAGCGATCTGGCCGCCCTGGCCACGCGGGCGGAGCGGGACGGCGACGAGTGGGTGGTGACGGGCCAGAAGGTGTGGACCTCGGCGGCCCACCACGCCGACTACGGGATCCTCATCGCCCGGACCGATCCCGACGCCCCCAAGCACAAGGGCATCACCTTCTTCATCGTGGACATGCACGCCCCGGGGATCGAGGTCCGGCCGCTCGTGCAGGCCACCGGCCTCTCTCATTTCAATGAGGTCTTCCTCAATGACGTCCGCGTGCCTGGCGCCAATGTGGTCGGTGAGGTCAACGGCGGATGGGCGGTGACCCGGACGGTGCTGGCCAGCGAGTCGGGGATGATCGGTGGGGCAGGGCAGGCCAGCACGTTCGACGCGGTGGTGGAGGTGGCTCGGGCTTTCGGCCGCACGCAGGATCCGATTGTGCGCCAGCGCCTGGCCGACGTGTTCACCCGGGAGCGCATCCTGACGTTCCTGCAGTTGCGCATGCAGACGGCGATCATGACCAAGCGGGGCACGCCTCCCGATCCCTCGGTGCTCAAGAACGCGTTCACCACTGCGCTGTCGCGCCGGGTGGAGCTGGCCCAGGACCTCGAAGGGGCGGCCGGCATGCTCGCCGGGGCGGACGCGCCCCAAGCCGGGTTTTGGCAGATGCAGGTGATGGGTCAGTTCGCCTCGCGGATAGGTGGCGGCACCAACGAGGTGCATCGCACGATGATCGGTGAACGGGCGCTGGGGCTCCCCGCCGAAGCCCGCGAGGACAAGGGCGTGCCCTGGCGGGAGACGCGCCGGTCGTGACCGAGCCCGCGCCTCCCGTTGGTGGGGGTGACGGCAGTGGTCAGCCGGGTGACGTGGCGGACGGTCCTGGGACGGGCGGTCCGGCAACGGGCGGCGAATACGGCTACGGGGTGTCGGATGATCCGGGCGAGGTGGCCAGGTTCCGCATCCTCGGACCGCTCACGATCAGCGCGTGGGGCGGACGCCCGTCGGGTTGATCCAGCCGGCAGCGAGCTGGCCAACCCAACCGTCCGGTTCCGGCGCGGTGGGATCGGAGCCACTCGATGCGACAATGGCAACGTGGCTCCCCAGCGGTACCCGCTCCGCATCTCACCTCTGGCCCGCTGGGTCCGCGTGGTCATCCTCGCCGTGCTGGCGCTGCTGTTCATCCCGCTCGTGCTGGCCTCGGGTATCGAGTGGTGGATGCGGCTGCTCAGCCTCGTGGGCCTGGTGAGCGCGGTGCTGGGGATCCGTACCCTGCTCGGTGCGGTGCTGGTGGTGCGCGAGGAGGGTCTGCGGATCCAGAAGAACTGGCCTCGCCGGCGTGACATCCCCTGGTATCGCATCCTCGCCACCGACGTGATCCCCGGCTTTTGGAACCTCGAGATCGAGCTCAACTCGGGCGAGCGGGTAGAGCTGCCGCCGGTCCAGAACCTCACGGGGCTGTACGAGGAGATCGAGCGCCACCGCACCGCCCTCGACGCCTGAGTCCGGCTGCGGCCCGGCCCGTCACCCAAGCCCGTCCCCCCATTCGGGATCGTGCGGTTGGTGGACGCCTGCATCTCGTGCTGGCACCGGCCATCGAGGTCCTGCTCGGCATCGGAGCCCACGCGGTCCGCCGTGGATGAGTTCGTGCTGTTGGCTACCGCCACGGTGGTTCGTGGCACGATCCCGGACCGGGGTCGGCGCGACCTGGGGTCGGGGACCTCAGATGCGGGCGCCGCGACCTTCCCAGTAGGGGTCGCGCAGCTTGCGCTTGTAGAGCTTGCCGCTCGGGTCGCGGGGGAGCTCCGGCACGAAGTCGATCGACTTCGGCCGCTTGTAGCTGGCCAGCCGCTCGATGCAGAAGCCAATGATCTCGTCGCGCAGCGCGTCGTCGGGCTCGATGCCCTCGGCCGGCTGGATGACCGCCTTGATCTCTTCACCCCAGTCGTCGTTGGGGATGCCGAAGACGGCCGCGTCGCCGATCTTGGGGAACGTGAGCAGCTCCCCCTCGATCTCGGCCGGGTAGATGTTCACCCCGCCCGAGATGATCATGTCGGACTTGCGGTCCTTGAGGAACAGGTACCCGTCCTCGTCGAGCAGGCCCCAGTCCCCGACGGTGAAGAAGCCGGCAGTGCGGTTCTCGGCCGTCTTGGCCGCGTCGCCCTTGTACTCGAAGTCGGCCAGGGCGAGGCTCATGTACACCGTGCCCTCTGCGCCGGTGACCACGTCCTGGCCGTTCTCGTCGAGGATGCGGATCTCCGAGCCCGGCCACGCCTTGCCCACCGTCCCCGGCTTGGTCATCCACTCCGCGGCGGTGACGATCGTGCCGCCCCCCTCGGTCGCCGCGTAGTACTCCATGATGGCGTCGCCCCACCACTTGATCATCCGGCGCTTGACGTCAGGCGGGCACGGGGCGGCGGCGTGGACCATGCAGCGCAGGGACGACACGTCGTAGGACATGCGCACGTCCTCGGGCAGGGCCAGCATCCGGTGGAACTGGGTGGGCACCATGTGGCTGGTGGTGACGCCGTGGCGGTCGATGAGCTGGAGCATGCTCCCGGGCGACCACTTGTCCATGACCACCACGGCATGGCCCATGTGCAGCGCGTTGGCCGTCCACATGAGCACGGCCGTGTGGTAGAGCGGAGAGCCGGTGATGTGCACGTTTCCGTCGAGGGGCTGTACACCGAACATCCCCTGGAAGCCGCTGTAGAGCTCACCCAGCACGTCGGGGTCGATGTCCACCAGCTTGCGCTTGACCCCCTTGGGTCGCCCGGTGGTGCCCGACGTGTAGTGCATGGGCGCACCGGCGATGCGGTCATCGGGAGCCGTGGTCGGTTGACCCTCAGGCAGCTCGGTGTAGGGGCGGAAGCCGTCGACCGTGCCGAGCGCGAAGCGGCGGTCGGCCGGCAGCGTGGCGAGCTCGGTGATGGCCTTCTCCAGCTCCGCCGCGAAGCGCTCATGGCCCACCAGCACCTTGGCATCGCTGTCGTTGACGATGTAGGCGATCTCCGGGCCGACGAGGTGGTGGTTGATGGGGGTTATGTAGAGGCCGACCTGGGTCGCCCCGAGGTAGACGGCCAGCATCTCGAAACTGTTGGGCAACACCACCGCCACCGTGTCGCCCCGCTCGAGACCGAGGGCGCGGAGACCGTGACTGATCTGGTTGGCGGCGGCCAGCAGCTCGCCGGCGCGGTGTTCCAGCCCGTCGGGGGTGATGAGCGCCATCCGCTCGGGATCAGCCGTGGCCATCTTCCAGAAGCCCAACTCGGTCATCGCTTGTCCCCCCGGGATCGTCATCAGCGTGCCTGGCGGCAAAGTAGAACGCGTTACAGTACTCTGCCGCAGGCCAACCCGGGACCGAGGGGGAATCAACGTGAGCAGCACCGCTGGAGCACCCACGGGCGGGGACGTCCTGAAGGCTCCGAACGTCATCGAGTATCCGTTCAGCCGGACCACTGGACCGGTCATCGGGGCGTTCATGACCGGCATGCGCGAGGGCATCATCGTCGGCATCAAGGGCGCCGATGGCCGGGTCATCGTGCCGCCGCAGGAGTACGACCCGGTCACCGCCGAGGAGCTCACGGAGATCGTCGAGGTGGGTGACGCCGGCGTCGTGACCACGTGGTGCTGGGTGAACGAGCCCCTCACCGACCAGCCCCTCGATCGCCCTTTCGCCTGGGCCATGATCCGCCTCGATGGGGCCGATACGGACCTGGTGCACGCCGTCGACACCGACGGCGATCAGGCGGTCATGGCCACCGGCATGCGGGTCAAGGCCCGCTGGCTGCCCGCCCGCCCGGCCGACGTCGACACCGAAGCGGATGGGGGGACGAGCGCGGGCAGTGACGACAGCGGCTATCGGGTCGGACACATCCTCGACATCGCCTGCTTCGAGCCCGAGGGGGTCCCCGAATGAGTGACGTCACTCTGCCGGCCAGCCTCCAGGGCGTCGAGCCGGTCAAGTCCATCCGCACCCCGGCCCGCCTCGACTACGTCTACACCGCCGGTCGGGCCAGCAGCCGCTTCCTGCACAACGTGGCCAACAAGCGGTTGGTCGGCCAACGCTGCCCGGTGTGCCACAAGGTTTATGTGCCGCCCCGCGGGTCGTGCCCCACCGACGGCGTGCCCACCGAGGAGGACGTCGAGCTGGCCCACACCGGCACCGTCACCTCGTTCTGCGTGGTCAACGTGGCGTTCATGGGCACGCTCATGGAGATTCCGTATGTGGGCGCGCTGATCCTGCTCGACGGCTCCGACATCCCGATCATGCACCTCATCCAGGAGGTCCCCTACGACCAGGTGCACTCGGGCATGCGGGTCGAGGCGGTCTGGGTGCCTGACGACGAGATCGGCCCGACCCTCGAGAGCATCCGTCACTTCCGACCCAACGGCGAACCCGACGCGTCGTTCGAGAGCTACAAGGACAACGCCTGATGCGTGACGTCGCCGTTGTGTCGTTCGCCCAGACCCATCACGCCCGTGAGGTCTCCGACATCAACGAAGTCGAGATGCTGATGCCGCTCATGGGCGAGGCGCTCGCCGGTTCCGGCATCCCCAAGGACCGAATCGACTTCGTCTGCTCGGCCAGCTCGGACTACCTGGCCGGCCAGCCGTTCTCGTTCGTGATGTCGCTGGACGCGTTCGGGCCGTGGCCGCCCATCTCTGAATCCCACGTCGACATGGACGGGGCCTGGGCCCTGTACGAGGCCTGGGTCAAGATGCAGATGGGCAAGACCGACGTCGCCCTCATCTACGCCTACGGCAAGTCGTCGCCGGGTGACATCCGCCGGGTGCTGAGCCGCCAGATGGATCCCTACACCGTCGGCCCGCTGTGGCTGGACCCGGTGTCGATGGCGGCCCTACAGGCCCGGGTGGGACTCGAGGCCGGAACCTTCACGGTTGAACAGATGGCCGAGGTGGTGGCCCGGAATCGCCGGGCGGGCGCCACTAATCCCTACGCCCAGCTCGGTGGTGAGGTGGATCCCGCAGCGTTGCTGGCGGAGCCCGAGTTCGTGGCGCCACTGCGCAAGCACGACTGCCCGCCGATCACCGACGGGGCGGCCGTCGTGGTCATCGCCGCCGGTGATGCCGCTCGGGAGTTGAGCGATCGCCCGGCCTGGATCCGAGGCATCGACCATCGCATCGAGGCCCACGCCCTGGGTCTGCGCGATCTCACCCGGTCGGTCTCCACCGAACAGGCTGCGGCCCGGGCCGGGGTGGCCGACGGACCAGTGGACCTGGCCGAGCTGCACGCGCCCTTTTCGCATCAAGAACTGATCATCGGTGACGCCCTCGGTCTGGCCGACGGCGTGGACGTGAACCCGTCCGGCGGGCCCTTGTGCGCCAACCCGATCATGACCGCCGGGTTGATCCGTATCGGAGAGGCCGCCACCCGCATCAGCCGCGGCGGTGGCGACCGGGCAGTGGCCCACGCCACGTCGGGGCCGTGCCTGCAACAGAACCTCGTGTGCGTCCTGGAGGGCGAGTGATGGGCAAGGAACGAGTAGCCATCGTCGGCATCGGCCAGACCAAGCACCAGTCCACCAACGACGGGTCGATCGCGGGCGTGGTGCGCACCGCCGCGCGGCGCGCCCTCGGCGACGCCGGGATGACGTGGTCGGACATCGACGCCGTGGTGATCGGCAAGGCCCCGGACTTCTTCGAGGGCGTGATGATGCCGGAGCTGTACCTGGCCGACGCGCTGGGCGCGGTGGGCAAGCCCATGTTCCGGGTGCACACCGCCGGCTCGGTGGGGGGATCGACCGCCATCGTGGCCAGCGACCTCATCGCGTCGGGAATCCATGAACGGGTGCTCACCGTGGCCTTCGAGAAGCAGTCCGAGTCAGAGGCCATGTGGGCGCTGTCGGTGTCGATGCCGTTCCAGCCGCCGATGCACGCCGGCGCCGGCGGGTACTTCGCTCCCCACATCCGCTCGTACATGGCGCGCTCGGGCGCGCCCGACCACATCGGCATCCTGGTGGCCCTCAAGGATCGACTCAACGCCCTCAAGAACCCCTACGCCCATCTTCACGAGGAAGGCATCACGTTCGATTCCGTCAAGGACTCGATGATGTTGTGGGACCCGATTCGCTACTCGGAGACGTGCCCGTCCTCCGATGGGGCCTGCGCCATGGTGCTGACCAACGAGGCCGGTGGGGACGCCGCTGCGGCCGCCGGACGAGCGCCGGCCTGGGTGAAGGGCACCGCGCTCCGCAGCGAGCCGACGATGTTCGCCGGACGCGACCAGGTGAACCCCCAAGGCGGCCAGGACTGCGCCGCCGACGTCTTCGCCCAAGCGGGCATCACCGACCCGCTGCGGGAGATCGACGTGGTCGAGATGTACGTCCCGTTCTCCTGGTTCGAGCCCATGTGGCTGGAGAACCTGGGCTTTGCCCCCATCGGCGAAGGCTGGCGCTACGTCGAGGACGGGGTCACCCAGATGACGGGTGAGTTGCCGGTGAACTGCTCGGGCGGCGTGCTGTCGTCCAACCCGATCGGCGCCTCGGGCATGCTGCGCTTTGCCGAAGCGGCCATGCAGGTGCGGGGCCAGGCCGGTGAGCACCAGATCGACGGGGCTCGTACCGCGCTGGGCCATGCCTACGGTGGCGGCTCGCAGTTCTTCGCCATGTGGGTCGTGGGGGCCGACAAGCCTTGACCCGGCTCAGTCGAGCTTCAAGACCTTGAGGGCGTTTTCCCTCAGGAACTTGGGCCAGACGTCGTCTTTGAAGCCGACGTTGGGCATGTCGCCCCAGATGCGGTCGTAGGTCAGCCCGGCGGGGAAGTAGCCGGCGTAGAGGATCTTGTCGGCGCCCCGGGTGTTGGCGTAGTCGATGATGGCCTTCGGGTAGTGGCGGGGGGCGAAGGCCGAGGTCGAGTAGTAGAGGTTGGGCCACTTCAGCATCAGCTTGACGGCCAGGTCGGTCCACGGCTCGCACCCGTGGCGGGTGACGAAGGTGAGTTCCGGGAAGAACCAGCACACCTCGTCGATGTGTTCGACCTTCTGCGGCTCGAACGGCACCCGGGGTCCGGGGGTCCCGGCGCAGGAGAAGATGGGGATGTCGAGCTCGCAGCACTTGGCGTAGATCGGGTAGTAGCGCTTGTCGTTGATGGCGACCTGGGCGCCGGCCGGGAAGGTGGTCACCGCCTTGATGCCGTAGGTCTCGTACGCCGCCACCATCTGGCGCAGCGCGTCCATTCCATCGTTGGGGTCGACCGAGATGGAGGTGATGAAGCGATCGGGGTGGTTGCGGATGGCCCGCTCGGCGTCATCCTTGCCGGGCCCGACCGAAATCATGCCCCGCTCGATGCCGAAGCGATCGAGGTTGTCGATCACGACGGCCACCGGGTCGACATTGTCGTCCAGGTCGGCGGGCACGTCCTTGAACAGGTATTGGGCGGGGAAGGAGAAGCCCTTGCTCTCCTCGTCACGCAGGTGCGGCGCCAGGAACTTGTAGACGTCGGCCCGGTTGCGGCTGGGGAAGCCGAGGAACGTCTCGATCACCGGGATCCCGGTCGGCATGCTCATGGCCCGACACTAGAACACGTTCTCGTGCGTTGGCGCCGAGGGTGCGCGGACCCGACGAGGTCCCGCCATAGGCTTCCGAGCGGACCGGCGTCATCCCAGCGAGCGCGAACGTGCGATTGGGGCGGGTTGATCAAGTTCCTCTCTAGAAGGCCGATGGAATCAAGTGAGGTTTACCCGATGGCGCGATGAAGACCACGATGCCTTCGCCGAGACCCTGGCCCAGGCCAGCGACGGCGAGCCCGACGCCATCGCCTCGCTCTACCGGGACCTGTCCCCCCTCGTGCTCGGGTACCTGCGGGCCAACGGGGCCGAGAGCCCCGAGGACCTGACTGCCGACGTGTTCGTCTCGGTCATGGATGCCATCGACACCTTCACCGGAGATGAGGACCATTTCCGGACCTGGGTGCTGACCATCGCCTACCGACGCCGGGTGGATGACCTGCGCCGGCAGGGCCGCCGCCGCGAAGACAGCGGACTGCCCGTGGAGGTGACCGAGACCCGGACCGAGGCCGGCGACGTCGAGGCCACGGCCATCGCCCGGCTGCGGGTGGGCGGGGTGATCGAGGCCATGAGCCAACTCACCGAGGAGCAGCAGTCGGTCCTCATGCTCCGGGTGCTGGCCGACCTGCCGATCAGGGACATCTGCCGCATCACTGGCAAGAGCGAATCCGCGGTGAAGGCCCTGCTGCGGCGGTCGTTTGCTTCGCTGGCCCGGAATCTGGCGGAGCAAGAGCCGTGGTGAGCACCCGACGATCTGCCGTCCGACCGGGACAAGTTCGCATGAGGCAGGATCAAATCGGCTCACCATGGCGATTGCTCTTGTGATGGACGGTAGGAACGACCTTCGGGACCACGACCGGGCGCTGAGCCCGGCCGAGGAGGCGATCGCTTCCGACCTGCGCGCCGCTTTCCTCATCGAGCCCGACCCGGCCACCGCCCAGCGCCATGTGGCCGCCATGGGGGCGGCGCGCCAGGCCGGGCGGACGCGGTCCGCTATCTCCCTGTCCGCCTACCGGTCGCGCAAGGGTCTGATCGCCGCGGGCCTGGCCGGGGCGGTGGTGCTCGGCTCGGCTGGGGCCGCCGCCGCCGGCACGCTGCCTGATCCTCTCCAACGCGCCGTGGCCTCGGCCTGTCGACCGGTGGGTATCAACCTCCCGGTGCCGGCCGACGGGACCAGCGTGGACACCCGCCCCGGTGGTGGGGAGACCACCACCTTCGCTCCGACCTCGACGACCGGCGCCGGACCGGCGACGACGACGATCCCGGGGGACGGTCACGCCGGCGTCGATCCGAGCCACCAGTCGCCCAAGCCCGACCCGACGGGTGATCCCAAGACGAACCCCGCTGATCCGAAGAACGCTCCCAACGGCGGCAATCCGAAGAACGACGGCACGGGCTCGGCTCCCAAGGGCGATGGGCCGGGGTCGGGTGGCGGCAACCGGGGCGACGGCTACGGAGGCGGCAGGTAGGGGGAGCGGCTCTGGCCCCGGTGAGGGTGGCGCCAGCCCAGCCGCCGAGCGTCAGCTCGGGATCAGTCCGATGCCACCAAGGACCCAGCACGGCTGGCCAGACCCGCGGTGCGGCGCTGCTGGCGCAGGAGGTTGGCGTCGATCCCGTTGGTCAGGTAGCAGAACGAGACCCCAGTGTCCGGGTCGGCGAAGGCGATCTGTCCGGCGGCCCCGCCGTGCCCGAACGCCCGGGGTGACACGGTGTGGCCGTAGCCCCGGTAGCGGGCGGTGTCGCCCTCGCCGGCGATGGTGAGGCCCAGGGTGCGATGGGAGGGCACCCCGAACAGCGGCTCGGGCAGATCACCACGGATCTCGCGGGTCCCTGCCGCCAGCCAGGCCGGGTCCCACAGCCCGTCGGGATCGTGCACCAGGGCCTGGTAGTAGAGCGCAAGGCTGGCCGCGTCGGTGATGCCTCCGGCCCCGGGCACCCCCAGGGCCCGGACCTCGGGCCGGTTGAAGGCGACGAGGGCGGCGTCGGTGACCTCGCCCACCATCGCCTCCAGGGTGAGGCCCTCGATGCCGAACATGGCGGCGAACTCCGCTTCGGTGGGGGGCTCGCCCCGGATCTCCAGCGTGGTGATGTCGGCCTGGCGCTCGGGCGGCTCGCCGAGGCGGAACCGGGTGAGCCCCAACGGGTCGAGTACCCGGGCGTGCACGAACTCGCGGTAGTCGGTGCCGGTGACACTCTCGATGAGATCGGCGAGGACCCAGTGGGCCGACGTCGGGTGGTACTCGAACCGGGTCCCTGGTTCCCAATTGAGCCGCCAGGTCGAGTAACGGGCCAGGCGGTCCTGGCGGGTGGGGTTGGCGAACAGGTTCAGCGGCGCGTAAGGGAACCCGCTCTGGTGCACCAGCAGTTGGCCGACGGTGATCACGTCCTTGCCATTGGTGGCGAACTCGGGGATCACCTCGGCCACCCGCTGGTCGAGCTGGAGGGAGCCGTCGGCCAGGAGCAGCCAGATGGCGCCGGCGATGAGCGCTTTGGTGCAGGAGAAGATGACGTAGCGGCTGGACGGCACGGCCTCGCCGAACGTCTCGAACACGGCCAGGCGTCCATTGCGGGCCACCGCCAACTGGCACGAGGGCAGCGTCCCGTCTTCGATCTCGCGTCGGGCTCGGACGAGCAGCGCCTCGAGCGCCGTTGGATCCAGCCCCAGCTCCACGGGGTCATGCCGCGTCGGTGTCGTGGTGTCGGTCATCGTCTTCCCCCGGGTGGTCGGTGGCACCGTAGCGCCCCGATGGGCTCCCGGGCCGGTGGTACGTTCGAGCATCGAGACGACTCTGGGGGACCTACATTGCCGGTGAGGTCGAATGCGAGACAGCGGATGCTGGCCCTGGTTCTCGTCACGGGGCTGGCGGCCGCCGTGGCGGGGTGCAGCTCGTCAGGTTCGGGCGGATCGTCGGCCGGTGGCGTCACCGCCACCACCGAGAGCGCAGCCCAAGCCGACTTGCGGATCAACCAGCTCCAGGTGCTGGGGATGCACAACGCCTACCACGTCGAGCCGACGCCGGAGAACCTGGCCAAGTACATCGCCATCAGCGCCGAGGCGGCCACGCTGGCCTACTCCCATGACCCGTTGGACCAGCAGTTCCAGAACCAGGGGATCCGCCAAGTGGAGCTGGACATCACCCAGGACCCGACCGGCCAGAAGTTCCGGCCCAAGGGCGTGGTGGGGTCCAAGGTGTTCCACATCGAGGCCATCGACGAGGGTTCCACCTGCCTCACGCTGGTGGAGTGCCTCACCGTGGTGAAGACCTGGTCCGACGCCCATCCGGACGCCATCCCGATCGGGATCCAGCTCGAGATCAAGGACAACAACCCGCTCACGCCGGCGCAGTTCGACAGCATCGATGCCGAGATCCGCTCGGTATTCCCGCCGGACCGCCTGATCACCCCCGACGATGTCCGGGGTGGCAAGCCGACGTTGGAGTCCGCAGTGCTCACCACCGGGTGGCCACGACTGGCGGACTCTCGGGGCAAGGTCATGTTCGTGCTCGACAACCGGGAGGACGAGTACACCGCCGGTGGGCATCCGTCGCTGGAGGGCCGGGTGGCGTTCCCACCGAGCACCCCCGGCAAGCCCGACGCCGCCTTCCTCAAGGAGAACGACCCGACGGGGACGAACCTGGCCCGCATCCAGGACGAGGTGCGCAAGGGCTACATGATCCGCACACGGGCCGACTCGGAGGTCACCACCCCGACCAGCGGGGACACCACCCAGCGCGAGGCGGCGTTGGCCAGCGGGGCCCAATGGGTGAGCACCGACTACCCGTTGCCAGGCATGACCGCCCGCTACAACGGCTCGACCTATGTGGCGCAGATCCCCGGCGGGACGCCGGCGCGATGCAACCCGATCAACGGGCCATCCGGGTGCGAGAACTCGTGGATCGAAAACTCGCCCATTCCGCCCACGAGCCCGAGTACCTCCTCCACCCCGTCGACGGGCTGACCACCGAGAGATGGTTGCGTGAGCGTGCCCGCGTCGGCACCGATCACCCGCCGATCGACACTGTGGACCATCGGCCGCGTGCTGCTGGTGCTGTCGTTCGTGGCGCTGGCGGTGGCGACGTTCTTCGCCTTGCGTCCGGTGGACAACCCGGGCGTGCAGACCTGCGGGAGCCCGGCGCTGTATGCCATCCACAACACCAACGACGTCCGCATCCCCGGGCCCGGCTCGGTGAACGAACCGCCCGACGCCGCTGCCCTGCGGACCCAGGCCCGGTGTCGGGTACGGGTGGACGACGCGCTCGGCCATGGGGCGTTCAACCTGGCGATCGGCATCGGATCGGGGTTGGTGGGCGCCGCCCTCGGCTTGATCGACGATCGCCTGGCCTACGTCCGGGCGCCGCGGTTCGAGACCCTGCTGCGGGAGCGCCCGCCGGACGTGCCAGGGGACGGTTGGGACCGCCCGGTGATCCCAGAGGGTGATCTGGGCAAACGGCTGCCCGACCTGGAGTGGGTGGAGGTGCGGGTCGTCGTCGGGGTGGGGATCCTGGCAATGATCGGGCTGGCCTGGGTTACGCCGTGGTCGGCGGTGCGGGCTGCATTGGGGGAGCTGTCGATGGGATGGTTGGCCGCGGCCGTGGTGTTGCTGGCCCTCTCGTATCCGATCGCGGCGGTCGAGACGCTGGGTTTCACGGACGGGCTGCGGGCGGGCCGCGGGGCGTTCCGCGGGGTGCTGACGGCGGCGGTGGCGTCATCGTTCACGGGCCGTCTGCTGCCGGAGTTCGGACCCGATGGGTTGACGGTGCACCAGTTGGCCCGGGCGGGGGTGCCTCGGCGTGAGGCGGTGGGCCGGGTGGCGGTGCTGGACGTCTTGGCCGTTGGCGCCCATGCGCTGCTCCTGTTGGTGTTCGCTTTCGCCGCGCTGCTGGTGAGCCCGACGTGGGGGACCGGACTCGAACGCGGGTGGCCGGTGTGGTTGGCGGCAGGGGTGCTGGTGCTGGTGGGGCTGGTCACCGCCCCCCGCCGCTATCGCAACCGGGTGATCCGTCCCGACCGCGACGCGGTATCGGCGTTGGCCGCGGCGGACCCCCTGCTGATGCTGCCCTCGGCCATCGCCGCGGTGGTCCTGGCGTTGGTCAACGGCGTCGTGGTGCTGGCCCTGGTGTACGGATTCGGCGGGTCCGGGTCATGGGTGGCGATCATGGCGGCGTCGCTGGTGGCCGGGGTGGCGGTGGTCGTGGCCCCGACGCCCGACGGGGTGGGGCTGGTCGAACCGGTCCTGGCCCTCGGCCTGATCGCGGCGGGGGTCGACGCCGCTCCCGCGGTGGCGGCGGTGCTCATCTGGCGGCTGGTGGCGCTCTGGGTGCCGATGCTGCCGGGCTGGTTGGCCTACCGGCGCCTTCATTCCGACGGGGTCATCTAAGGCATTACGGTTCCTGGCCCTGTCAGTCGCTGACGCGGTGCTTCGACGACGCGGTGGCTTCCGGCCGGATGAACACCGGCTGCTCACCCGGTGGTGGCGGAGCCGGGGCCCACAGGTCACGCTCGCCGCTGTTGCCCTCGGTATAGAACTGGGCGTACCACCTGCGGAACTTCATGAACGGCGGGTCGGTGTCGGCCAGCGCCGGGCGCACGATGTGGGCCTTGTTCTCCCAGATGGGCCGATCCTCCTCGAACTGCTTGCACACCTCGGTCACGAAGGCTCGGCCGACGCTCGACGTGGTCTTGGCGTCGCCCAGGCTGCGGGTCTTGAAGCTGAACCGCACTTCGCAGCGGTTGGCGTCGACGGGCACGGCGGCCCCCACCAGGAACGTGTCGACGATGCCGGAGAACCGGGTCACGCCGAAGCCGGGACCTTGGTTGTCGACGTCGATGCGGCCGTCTACCACCCCCCGCGGCGTGGGGAACCTCTGCACCGAGCGCATTCGAGCCCGCCACTCGTCGGTCTCGTAGCTCTGGATCTCCGGTACGACCTCGGTGTTGTGCACGTAGCGGAAATGAGGGCCGTCGACCGAGTTCTCGGCTAGTTCCTGGGCGGCGGCGTCGACCGAGAAGGTCACGTTGGTCCACTCGCCGTACTCCGGGTCGGTGAGCTCCGCCGGTTCGTCGATGTCCCAGCTCGGGGGCTCGCCCTCGGGGTGGTACCAGGCCATCACGAAGTGGCCGATCTCGACCACCGGGTAGGCCCGGAGCTTGGCCCGCTGGTTGGTGCGATTGCTGTAGGGGATGCACGTGTTGGTGCCCTCGGCGTCGAACTGCCAGCCGTGGAACGGACACGCGATCTCCTCGCCCTTGATCCGTCCGCCGAAGCCGAGATGGGCACCGAGGTGGGGACAGAACGCATCGTTGAGGTGGGGTGTGCCCCGCTCGTCACGCCACAGCGCCAGGTGGCGGCCGAAGTAGTAGCGGGGGATCACCTCACCGGTGGCCACGTCGTCGGACCAGGCCACCTGGAACCAACCCGACGGGACGCCGAACGGGTAGCGAGCCTCCACCGACCCTTCTCCCGTCTGGGTCATCGAGGTCTCAGTCATCGAGGTCTCAGTCATCGAGCTTCAGGACCTTTCGGGCGTTGTCACGGAGGAACTTGGGCCAGACCTCGTCCTTGAACGGGACGTCGGGTAGCTCGCGCATGATGCGCTCCAGGCTCAGGCCCATGGGGAAGTAGCCGGCGTACATCACCTTGTCGGCGCCCCGGGTGTTGGCGTAGTCGATGATGGCTTGGGGGTAGTACCGGGGGGCGAAGGCGCTCGTCGAGTAGTAGAGGTTGGGCCACTTGAGCATGAGTTTCATGGCCAACTCGGTCCAGGGCTCGCAACCATGGCGGGTCACGAACTTGAGCTCGGGGAAGAACCAGCACACCTCGTCGACCAGTTCCATGTGCTGGCAAGCCATCGGCACCCGCGGTCCCGGCACCCCGACGCAGACGAAGATGGGGATGTCCAACTCCACACACTTGGCGTAGATCGGGTACATCCGTTTGTCGTTGATAGGCACCTGCGGGTTGCAGCCGGCCGGGAACACCTGGGCGCTGATCGCTCCTCCGTCGACGACGGCCCGCTCGAGGTGGCGCACCGCGTCCATGCCCCGGTTCGGATCGATCCCCACCGACGCCAGGAAGCGATCGGGGTGCTCCCGCAGCGCTCGGGCGCTGTCGCCTCCGGTGGTGTAGCCGATCATGGCCTGGGCGATGTTGTAGCGGTCCATCTGGCCGAGCACGTAGGCGACGTTGTCGTCGGTGTGCGGGTCCTCGGGCACCTCTTTGAACATGTACTGGGCCGGGAACTCGAACTCGTCCCGGCTCTCGTGGTCACGGACGAGGGGCTTGAGGAACTCGTACCAGTCCTTCTTGGGCCCGTCGGGAATGCCCAGCATCAGGTCGATGATGCCGACGTTTCCTGGCATGGTCATGCCTCGAGTATAGAACAGGTTCTAGTTTCCGTCCCGCGCCCGACGACAGGACCACCGGGCAACCGGGGAATGGTCTACGGGGCGAGCCGGTAGCGGCCCTTGCCCGCCCGGGCCCTCGACGTCGCGCCAGACGATCACGCAGGCCAGCAGGGTCTCGTCGTCGGGGACGATCACGGGACTGGCCCAACAGGCGCGCAGCCCTGCGGCCTCCACTTCGGCTCCGAAGGCGGGAGGCAGGCCGTCGAGGTCAGGGCGGATCACGGTGGTTCGCTCAGTGATACGTGGTCTCGCCGTTGCGGTGCTGAACGCGCATCGCCATGGGTGGGATCTGCCCCGGCCGTCCGGTGCCCGTCTCGACGATCTGGGAGAGGGCGGATAGTGCCGTTTCCAGATCGTCGGGGTGGATGAGGTCACTGGCCGCCATCCCCAGGATCTCGTCAGGGGCGTAACCCAGGAAGTCCTCGCTGGCCGGATTGGCGTAGATCACCCGGCTCGCCGCATCGACCACGTAGTAGACGAGCGGGGAGGTCTCGACGATGGCCCGACACAGCCGGGTCACCGTGGCCTCGTCGAGCGGTTCGGCCGGCGATCGGTCCTCGGGCTCTGCGTTCACGGTGCGCGAAACCTACCGCAGCGGGCGGGCCGAAAACGGCGACACCCGCCGGTCGCAATGACGAGGCGGGTGTCGGGGCAGGGAGCCGGGCAGGAAGCCGAGGGCCCTGCGGGGCACCGGCACCCGGGGGGAAGGCACCAGTGCGATCGGTTGACGCTCAGGCCCCGGAATGGACCTGGTCGTAGGGGAGGCCGGCTTGCAGCTCGGAGACCCACGACTCGAACTCGAGCTCGCTGGCCCGGCGGCGATAGGCGGACCCGAGGACGTCGGGCAATGAGGTGGCCTGGCTGCGAAGGCTCTGGGCCCGCTGACGCAGCCTGTGGGCCTGCTCGACCAGTTCAGCGTCGATTTCGAGAACGTCACGCATGGGTTTCCCTCCGGCTTCGGATGCCACGTGGTCGGCGAGCGTCTGATGACGTTGGCGTTGGGTGGCTCAACCAGCGCGACGGTCGAGCTAGTCC